>JADHWK010000032.1 GCA_016783505.1 Candidatus Zhuqueibacterota bacterium
TTCCATCTCTATCTGAAAGAAATCGAGTGGAGATTCAATCACAGAGATGAAAACTTGCTAAAAATCTTAAGAAAATACTTGAATCAGCCAGTTATCAAAGAACAATTTTAGTGCAACTTTAGTGGTCAATTACCAAAAATAATAATGCCTAAAGTCAGAAAGATTAAAAAAACTTTGCCAAATAAGCAGAAGAATTATTATGTAGTTGATGCGTCTTTTCTTGTCAATAAGTATATCCCGACGAAAATAATCAACGATATAAAACATAAAAGAAGAATTGAAGATTGTCAACAATGGTGGAAAGAAATTGATAAACAATTAAGAAGAGGGCGTGCGAGGGTTTACATCCCTTCAGCATGCATTGCGGAATCTTTCAAAGTACTTGCCCAGCTTGCCTTTCATCCTCAACTTAAACGTTTTAAAAGTACACAGCAGTACAATTATTATAGAAATAAACTTCACAACCAAATATCTCTTCAACCCTTAAAGCTGCGCTCATTTTCGCGCAATATTACATATCATGATATTCCAATGGATAGAGATATAATTCTTTCAATTGATCGCTTTTATGAACTATTTGCAAAATATAAAAAAAGAGTCGGGGTTATAGATTTATCTATCGCTACAACTGCAAAATATTTAATGGATTTTTTTGATATTCCTAAGGATAACTTACATATAGTTACTTTAGATAAATCATTGAGAGGAGGTATACAAAAATCACAAGATTTACCAAATGCATATGATCCTACATTTGTTAGCCATAGTATTGAAAGGATATTTGAATAAAAAATACCTAACAACGCACCACAGCGGACTTAAAAAGAGCAGCTTTTTAAGCGACTGAGTTTGAATGTTAGCCAGTTTCCAGATGGGATAGAATAGAGTCGAATGTGGGAGCAGATTCCTGAGATCTGGCAGGGGGTACTAGCAAGCATCACGGGCGCTGTCATCATTGCGATAGTAGTGAAGCTATGGAGCCTGAGCTCCGGCCGTGCCCGGGTGTCACGCGAGCGCCGGCAGTTCGAAATGGAACAACTGCGGGCTCGGCTCTCGTCACCGGACTCGGTTGCACGAGTCGAGGGGTACTTCATTGCTCTCTTCACGCTCCTCAAGTATCTTTTTTTCGGAAGTATCCTATGGGTCGTAGCTTGGACTCTCAGTGTACTCCCCTGGATTTGGTGCCTCCCCGTAGCAGCAGTTAGTATGGGTGCCTCCCTCGTAGCTTACTACCTCGGAGTGCGGTGGTTGTACTCCACTCTCCGGTCACCGAGTCCCTCTCATGCCGGCGGGGAGCTTGAGATACACAGCGCACAATACGGAGTCCCGGGCCACTATGTTGACGTGCTTGAGCAGGTGCTTGCTCAAGTACAGGGCGCACAAGTCGAGGTTTACGCCGGAAACCATCTCGCGGGAGATCCCTGTCCTAACACAGTGAAGGAGTTAGTCGTCGAATACACATACAGGGATGAGAGGCGAACGCGAAGAGTCACCGAAGGGCATATCTTGTCTCTGCCATGAGAATCCGGAACCGGGTAACACAATCATGTAGCCGACGGCGATTTCAAGGAAAGTCGACAGCGTGCCAACGCTAGCTCAGCGCCGCGGCTCAGGCTCTGGCCGTTAGCCCGTTAATAAAGAGGGTGAGGAAGATGATATTGTTGAAATGAGATTTTATCCCTTTCGTTTTAATGGCCCATTCATTCATCTTGAGTAGGCCTTTTGTTTTTTTATTATCTTAATTTCCCCAAAAATTGGGATTATACAAATTCATGAATTACGATAATAAAGACTTGATTTTCTCAAATATAGTTGTTATTTTATATATAAATTACCAAAACATGCTGGAGTGCTGTCTGATAATATGTTAGCTGAAACAGGAGGAAAATAAATGGCGACAATAGACAAAGAAATTACTGGCTATGCTGGTGGTAAAGAAGGGCGTATGTCTGGTTTAGCCACCTTCTTTATCATCATTGGCATCATCGGCCTTATTGCTTGTTTTATTCTTGCTGGATTCGTTACAAAGACTTCAAAATCTTCGAGTTGGGGAGAAAATGGACTATCACCAATTTGGATCGCCCTTGGTATAGTTTGTCTTATTCAAGGAATAGCGCTTTCCATAGTTCTGAGCGCAGGAGCTGAAGTAATTAGACTCCTTAAAAAACAAAACGGTTTAGAATATGGAGGCAAAATTTCTAAACCATATCCCAAATTTGGACATAAACGTTACGAAGTGCGGTAATATAGTATACGACAGGGGAATAGCATTTTTCCCTTGACATTTGAGAAAAAACTTATTAACTTAAATGGGTAAAATTCTTGCTATAAAGAAAACTTCTCATAAAGCCAGCAATTCAATTAACCAAACACTATTTCAAGACTTGGCGGATTATTTAGAGCCGGGGTAGCTCAGTCGGTAGAGCAACGGACTGAAAATCCGTGTGTCCGCAGTTCGATTCTGCGCCCCGGCACCCAGAAAGCCCCAAAACGGGGCTTTTCTTTTAGGGACGGTCCTATGGACAGAAAATCCTTGACTTATAAAATAAAATTTGTATATTAAAGATAGTCCCAAAATGCTTGAATAATGCCCTTAGTCAGCGTCATCATTCCTACCTATAATCGTGCCCCCCTTCTTTCCCAGGCGATGGAGTCGGTTCTCGAACAGAGCATCAAGGATTTTGAACTGATCGTTATTGACGATGGTTCCACCGATGACACCCGGGAAATCCTGCGTCCCTTTCTGCCCCGGATTCAATATTTTTTTCAACAAAATCAGGGCATCAGTGTCTCCCGGAATAAGGGCATCCAAATTTCCCGGGGGGAATATATTTGCTTTCTGGATTCCGATGATAGCTGGCATAGGCATAAACTCCGCCGGCAGCTTGGGTTCTTCCCCCGAAATCCCGATGCATGGGTCTGTTATACCGATGAGGTCTGGATTCGGGGGGGGAGGAGGGTCAATCCCAAGAGAAGACATCAAAAATATTCCGGGTGGATTTTTGATAAGGTTTTACCCCTGTGCATAGTCAGCCTCTCATCGGCCATGATGAAACGGGAGCTGTTGGCCAGGGTGGGGCCCTTCGATGAAAGCCTCCCCGTCTGTGAGGACTACGATTTTTGGATCCGGGTAGCATCCTGCTATCCCATTCACTTCATCCCGGAGCCCCTCATCACTAAATGGGGGGGTCATGGGGATCAACTGTCTAAGAAATATCCAGCCATGGACAGATTTCGGGTGAGGGCTCTAGAAAAGGCACTGGCGGCCAACACCCTGTCCTCGGAACAGAAGAGACTGGTTCTAAAAGAACTGGTGAAGAAATGCTGCATCCTCCAGAAGGGTTATGCTAAGCGGGAAAAGACCCCCGAAAGCCAAATGTATTTGGAGAGAATCGGTCGCTATGAAGAAGAACTGGAAAACCCCGCAGGGGGTTAAAATCCGGCCTAATCAGATTGATCTGGAAGATGATTTCTATCGGATGACCTTCCTGCCTGATCTGGGTCCCCTGAACCAATCGGTGCAAAAGGTGGGAATTCTTCATCCCGTTTTTCTTGAGGAAACGGGAAGGGTAAAACCCTATCGGGTTATCAGCGGGTTTAGGCGGGTTTGGGTGTGCAGAAAACTGGGGCTTAAGGAAATCCCCGCGGTCGTTTATGGGAAGGAAGAAAGAACTGCCCTGGAGAGGTTTGAATTGAATCTGCTGGAAAATACTACGGTTCGTTCCTTCAACCTGATAGAGAAAGCCCTCGTGCTGGGTAAGCTGGTGGATACTTTTGGGGTGGAGCGAAAGGAAGTAGTTCAGTCTTACATGCCCTTGGTTGGTTTACAACCCAGTCCAAAATTGCTGGGGGATCATCTAAGCCTCCGACATATTACCTCCGGGATGAAAGAATACGTGGTGAAGAAAGGTGTGGTTCTGGCCAACGCCATTCTGCTTTCGGGGTTTTCCCCTGGGGACCAGGGGGTCCTGCTGCCTTTATTGTCTTCCCTTTATCTTTCCACGGGAATGCTCAGGGAACTGATTGAATGGATTGATGAAATCGCCCTGAGGGAAGATGTGGAAGTTGCCGGGGTGGTGAACGATCCAGGGATCACCCAGATATTATTCCATCCCCAATGGTCTGTCCCCACCAAGACAGAGAAGATCAGGCAAGCCCTAAGGGCGCGGAAATATCCCCAGCTCACCGGGATGACAGAGGCCTTCGACCGCCGGAGAAAGAGGTTGAAGCTGCCCCCCCGGGTGGCTCTTAGTCCCCCACCCTTTTTTGAAGGGGACCACCTAAAATTGTCCTTCCAATTTAAAGGGGCGGATGAATTAAAAGAAATTTGTCGGGAATTGGTGAGGGTTTCTGAACAAAGGGAACTGGGGGAATTGTTGGAAATGCTGTAATGTCCTGGTTTGAAATGGTGTAACAATTCAGCCACTAAGATATAACTAACGAATTGAAATAGGACGCGGATGACATCCCGAAACTTCGGGACGGATTCATAAGAATTGATAATAAAACTAAAGTTTAAATTATCAGTGGGAAATAATGTTAAATTCAAACATAACCGATGCATTTAACTTAATCTTCACAAATAAAAAAATCTGTGAAAATCTGTGTTATCGGTGTCATCTGTGTGTTATTTTTCCTAGAAGATTAGAAAGGAATAGGTGAACTGTTACGAAATTGTTTATGTTGACAAGGCCGTACTGAATTGTGAAGTTACTTCTTCTGTTCTGGAAAGATTAGCCCAGGTCCCCATAGAATTTATTGATGATCCCCGTCAACTCCAGGATGAAGTTGCCTGGATGTCCAATCCCATTGGAGCCGGTAAGCGGGGATTGGTGATTACTAAGAGCAAGGGAAAGGCTCTGAAAACATGCCCGGGGGCGAGGGGAACGCTGTGCTGCAACTATACCATTCTGGACATCGTCCAGAACTGCCCGCTGGATTGCAGCTACTGCATCCTTCAGGGCTACTTTACCAATCCGTTCATTGTCCTCTACGCCAATGTGGATGAGGTTCTTGCCGAAGTGGATGGGATCTTAAACCGAAATCCTAGACGACTTTTCCGGATCGGCACCGGGGAATTTACGGACTCTTTAGCCCTTGAAGGCCCTATTCCATTGGCCGCCAAACTGGTCTCATTTTTCGCCGACAAGGAGAATGCCCTCTTTGAGCTTAAGACCAAGGCGGTTTATGTTGACTCCCTCTTGGGTCTGAATCACCGGGGGCGGATACTGGTGTCCTGGTCGTTAAACCCGCAGGCCGTGATTGACCGGGAAGAGGTGGGGGTGGCCCCGTTGGATGCAAGGCTGGAAGCGGCGCGAAGGTGTCAGGAGGCGGGTTACAAAATCGGGTTTCATTTCGATCCCATAATCTATTATCCCGACTGGGAGCGGGATTATCGGGGGGTAGTAGACCGGATATTTGAACTGATCGATCCCCGAAACATACCTTGGATCAGCCTGGGGACGCTCCGTCTTCCCCCGGGGCTCAAACCTGTTATTAAAAAAAGGTTTCCCTACAGTAAGATTATCTACGAGGAGATGATCCCCGGCGCTGGGGGAAAGCTCCGCTACCCCAAGCCGGTGCGGGTCCAGATGTATCGGAAGATGGTGGAGTGGATCCACGGTTACGATCCGGACGTCTTCGTCTACCTGTGCATGGAAGGCCAGGAGCTCTGGCCGAAGGTGTTTGATGAAAGACCCAAAGAAGGGAGTATGTATTTTAAGGTGTTTGATAGAAATTGGTGGTAAGGGAGGAGCACATCATGCGGAACAATGATTCGAAACGGAAAGACAGTTTTCACTTTCCGAAAAGGATCTTGTTGCTTATCCCAGTTGTTCTCTTTTTCCAGGTGAAAGCCGGGGATGATCCCCCCGCTGCTATTTCCTATTTCAAAGGGGAAGGGGTGGGGATGTCGGTTAAGGGGGCGGTGGTTTTGAATCGCTTCGGTTCCTTCGGTAATCCCTCGGATTCTGAAGCTGATTCCATCATCCGGATCATTTTGCCCGAAGGGACGGAAACATCGAGATTCAATTTTACGATTTACACCCCTATCGGTCAGGCGGTCTATCGTCAAAAGGTCGTTTTGGATGGGGGTTCATCCTATTTGGAATGGCGGGGGACGACAACCGCCGGTGAAAAACTGGCCAGTGGGGTCTACCTTTTTTCTTTTACTCCGGAAGGGCTTTTCCAAGATTCTCCGGAAGCTGTCCTTGAAGAGTTTTATTTTCTGGACATTACAGAAGGTCATTTTCCGCTTGATTCCACCTATGCCGGTGATGTTGAATTCGGGGATATGGATAATGATGGGGATTTGGATATAGTTATTGGCTATAATGAAACTTCCTATAGTGCAGGCCCTCGTATTTTAATTAATGATGGAACTGGGATCTTTGTGGATGAAACCAATGATAGATTTCCTCTTTTAAGTACATTTACCAATGATATTGATTTGGTGGATGTTGATGGTGATGACGATCTGGATATTTATATGGCAAATACGGGGGTTGTCTTGGAAGAATGTGCGGATATCCTTTTAATTAATGACAGTGGTGGTTATTTTCAGGACGAATCGGATATGAGGCTCCCCCAAATAATGGAAGCTACTCTGAATGTAGATTTTGCTGATATTGATGGTGATCTGGACCTGGATATAATGTGTGTATTTTTACCATATCCATATGGTAGGGTTCGTGTTTTTATCAACGAGGGCAATGGAACTTTTGTGGATAGCACCACTGGAAGAGTACCCCTTCTTGAATATTTTCTTTTTAACGTGAATTTCTGTGACATAGATGGAGATGAGGATTATGATGCGATATTGTCAAGCCTAGGAAATCTTATTTATTTTGATGGACTCGGTAATCCCATTGATACCTTAAGTGGGCAAAATGTTGCCTTAATGAATAATAGATTTGGGTATTTTACGGATGAAACTTCGGAGCGCATGCCCTTTGCTGAAGATTGGACTCGGGATATAATTGTGACTGATGTTGATTCTGATGGCGATCCGGACTTATATGAATTAAATATTAGTTTCCCTGGGGATTCAGTAGGCATAAATAAGATATTAATAAACGATGGCTCGGGCTATTTTTTTGATGAGACTGATGGTAGACTTCCCCAGGAATTATTCCTGTGGAACAACGATGCCGATTTTGCTGATTTTGACTTAGACGGGGACCCGGACATTTATATGGTAAATGTTCTTCCAGGACAAGAGGCCTACGATGCTCTTTATCTGAACGACAGCAGTGGGTTTTTTGTTGACTCGTCCTCGCTTCTGCCCGGTATTCTGGACTTCAGTGTCTCGTGTGCGGTGGGGGATATTGACTCCGATACGGATATGGACATTGTCATTTGTAATTCGGGTGGGGTAGTGGGGATCGGCGGGCAGGACAGACTATATGGGAATATGCTGTTTTCGTCAGTGATAAGGAACGCTGAAGCAACATATTCTAACAAATTCGAGCTGTTTCAGAACTATCCCAATCCTTTCAACCCATCTACAACGATTAAATACTCCTTGCCTGAACCGGGGTGGGTAAGCTTGAAAGTTCATAATATCCTGGGGGAAGAAATAGCCGTTTTGGTTGACAAAAGGGTGGAAGCAGGGTTTCATAAGGTTGAGTGGGAGGCAACGCACCTCGCTTCCGGGATGTATTTTTACCGTATTCAGGCTGGTGATTTTGTCCAGACCCGGAAGATGCTTTATCTGAAGTAAACACTGCGCCCATTTTTGTGTTAAAAATTATGCAGTGCAATGGATCTGCCATTACCAGTGCAAAAGAAGAGCTTTTGCACTCCGGAACAAACAAACCCTTATGACAAGTTGTTACCAAATTAAAATATATTATGGGTGGGGATAAAAGATGAAGATTGGTTTAAAGATATTTGCCCTGATCTTCCTTTCTGTTACCCTTACCTCCGGCCAGGAGCTGACTGTCCGGCAAACGACCGTCCTCTTGGAAAATCCCGGGGGCAGAAAGGTGGGGTTGGTTTTGAAGGGGGCCAAATGTAAGACGAAGGCCTCCCCGGAAGGGGATTGGGTAAAAGTCCAACTGGAAGGCTGGGTCCAACGGTCGGCGCAGGAGGGAGCCGATGCGAGATATCTGAAAGTTACTGAGGACCAACTGGAGACCGCGGCGATAAACTATCTGGGCAGGAACATTAAAATTGAAAGAATTCTATTGAAGACCCTGGAGAAGCGGGGCCACCGCCTTCGAATGAAGCTCTCCGATTGCGGGTTCGGGTACCTCCACGAGAGCCGCATTAATGAGGTGCGGGACATCCCCAGGCCCAGTTCGGTTACCGTCTGGGGGGAGCTGACAGAGGTCACCGCTTATGGATTTTTCTACCTTGACATTGATAGAATTGAGGGGACATCATGGTGAGAAAAACGTATTCGTTTTGCTTCGTATGGTTATCCTGCTACCAAAAATTCCTATTGGTGGCATTGCTGCTCATTCTGATGGGATGCGCCGCAAGGAAACCCTTGTTGACCGAAGGATCCCTCACCCTGGCCGACGGCTTTTATGATAACCAACCCCCTGTTACCGAGGGGAAGAGGGATGCCTTGGGGAAGATCGCCCGCTCGGTGGTTAAGGTTCGGGTGGAGACCCGATATCGGGTAGAAATACCCCAATATGTCCTGAAGGATGATACCTTTATCAAAGACCCCTCCAGTCCCTACGGCTATCGGGTGAAGATGGAGAAAGGGAAACCCATGGTGGACCGGATACAGGAAACAGTCCAGGTGATCGGCTCTGCCCTGGTAATTACCGAAGAAGGGAACCTAATCGGCCTGGTTACCTGTAATCACCTGGTTAACCCCGAAGAGAAGATCGAGAACTACTTTCTTGACGAATACGGCAATCCTACCGATATTTTGGCCAGTGTAGCTATCAAGCTGAGTTCCTCGGTGGCGGTGGAGATCGAAGGGGTGCCGGGGTTCCAGGGCGAAGTGCTGGCAACCGACAGGGGGCGGGATGTGGCGGTGTTGAAATGTCGGCCCCGGTTCACACCGGTATTGATGAACCTTCTTCCGTTCAACTTTCGCTGGGGGAATTCGTCGGAATTGACCTACGGGGATTTTGTGTACGTTTTCGGCTATCCTAAAGAAGAGAAAAGGCTGGCCCATGGGCTGGTCAGTTCCCATGCCAGCGCTTATGTCTTCGGCGTTGATGCTGCTATCCGCTACGGGTTTAGCGGAGGGCCGGTGATCGCCATCCGGGATGGGGAACCAAACTACGAGCTGGTGGGCCTGTGCAAGGGGGTGGCGGCCAGCACCGTCAGGGTGATCGCCCCCCACGAGGGAAAGGCGACCCTGGTTCCCAAAACGCTCAGTTTAGAAGATATTTATATCAAGGAATTAAAAACTATTGACTATGGTCTGACCTACTGCGTAGGGGTGAACGGTATAAAAAAATTTCTGCTGCGCAATAAGGATTTACTGAGACAAAACGGCCTGGGTCTGCCGGACTTTGGGACTTCGACGGACTGAGCCATCTTTGGATGATGGCTACAACTTGGTATTGGGCTGCGATCTGAACTTCCGGAAACCGGTTCTTGACCTGGTCATCTAACTTTAACAGATCCACCCATTCACGTCTTTGTTTTAGAAAAGGCCGAATTTTTTGAAGTTCGGCCTTTTTATTGCTTGCACAATTCAATTTTATTTTTATATTATAGGCTATGAAAACTTTCCTTATCGTCTTAGCGGTCATCGTCGTCGTCACTTCCGCCATCTTTCTCTATTTCTGGCACCGGGCCGGGCTTTTACCGGAATGGTATGACCGGGAAGGATGGGAAGAAGCATGGCAACAGGCGGAAACCACTGCTGAACGGCTTCACCAACGGGTGGGCGCCGCACCGCCAGGGGAACTTACCCTGACCCTGACGGATGAGGAAGTGGGAGCCATCCTGTGGCAGAACATTGCCTCGAGGATAAAAGGGGATGTACCAGGGGCCATCAAGGGGCTGCGGGTCCAGATACAAAGGGGGGTGCTGAAGGCTGAGGTGGTGATCAACCTGTCCCGACTTCCTGCGGGGGCCCTGCCCAAACGGGCCCGCCGGGTTCAAGCCAAGCTGCTTCAGACCTTTGATTTTTTGGGGAGAGGAGAGGTCTATTTCCGTATAACGGGACATCATAAAATCGAGGATGGTCATCTTGCCTTAGATAGAAAAGCAACCGTCAGCATCGGGGACCTGGACTTTACTCTGGAAAGATTGGCCCACATCTTAGGTGTTGAAGACCTTTTGGATAAGAAAATAAAGGTGGGGTTTGACGACAGGCTGAGCATCGAGAAAATAATTTTGGAAGATGACGAAGCCGTTCTAATCGGCAAAATTCAATCTTAACAATACAGCCACTCCCGAAATATCGGGATCACTTCGTGACAAGGCACTAAGGCACAAAGAAAAAATTTAAAAAACTTTAAATTAGCATAATAAATTGTTTTTTATGTTTCTTAGTGACTTCGCCTGCCCGGCCAGGGTGTCTTCGTGGCAAATGATTTAGTCCTGAACTGTAACATTAAATCTTAAGGAGAGAAATATGCCTAAAAAATGGAGCCGTGAAGAGGAGCTTTTCCTGTTTAAGAATTATGAAAAGATGCCCAAGGAGGAGCTTTTGAAGAAGTTTGGGGTAACCCGCAAGTCCCTATCCCACAAAATAAAACGGTTGCGGGATAAAAACGAGAGGCAGCAATTGTTTCCTTTTCTCGAAAAGAAAGGGGAATCAAAAGCGAAACAGACCGAACTTGCCCCGTCAGGGTTCGAAATCATGACAGAAGAGGGATGGAAACCGGTGATGTTCAGGAAGAAAAGGATTGAGGCTGAATGATCGGTTTTGCCCTAAAGCGGAAATAAAATTCCAGCATTGATGGAAGCCATAATCACAAAAAATCTGACCAAGAGGTTCAAGGACCTGGTTGCGGTTGACAACGTCTGTCTGGGGGTTGGGGAGGGGAAGATCTTCGGGCTTTTGGGGCCCAACGGGGCCGGGAAAACCACCCTTATCTCAATGCTAAGCACCCTGCTCAAGCCTACTTCCGGCGACGGCTGGGTGTGGGGCCAAAATATCCGTAAGGACCAGGACCGGGTCCGCCGGGCCATCGGCATTGTGTTTCAAGACCCTTCCTTAGACGATGAACTAACCACCTACGAGAATCTGGAGTTCCACGGCCGGCTGTATGGGGTTGCCAGGGAAGTTCGCCGGAAACGAATAAAAGATCTTTTGACGCTGATGGAGCTTGCCGACAGAGAGAGGGCCATGGTTAAGACCTTTTCCGGGGGGATGAAGCGGCGGCTTGAGATCGCCCGCGGGCTGTTGCATTACCCAAAGGTTTTATTCTTAGATGAGCCCACCCTGGGCCTGGACCCCCAGACCAGGCGCCGCATCTGGGAGTACATCAGGAACTTAAACGAAGTTGAAAAGGTTACCATCGTGTTGACTACCCATTACATGGAGGAGGCGGACTACCTCTGCGGTCGCATCGCCATTATTGACCATGGCCGCATCATTGCCCTGGACCTCAGTCAGAATCTGAAGAATATCGTGGGGGGGGATGTGATCTCGCTACTGGTGCTCCATCCCCAGGAGGTGGCCAAACTCCTTTCTCCCTTCCCCTGGATTAAACAGGTCAAAATTCACGACGGAGTATTGGATTTGAGCGTAGAAAAGGGTGAGGAAAAAATTCCGAAGATCATGAAGATTATAGGGGGGAATGGGCTGGAAGTCAGATCAATCAGCTTACATAAGCCAACTCTGGAGGACGTGTTTCTCCATTTTACCGGTAAGACAATCCGGGAAGAAGAGGGATCGTTTACCGAAACCATGAGGATGAGGATGCGGGCATGGAGAAAACGCTAGCCACCCGAACGGATTAGCCTCTTTTATTGGACATACAGCTTTGGCAAAATGATCAAAATTTACAGATTACAAGCTCCAAATCCCAAATACAAACAAATCGGTCAGGCGCCGGACTGATGGTTATTTGAATTTGCTAAATTAAGTAATCAGCGTTTATTCTTAACAAAGTTTAGTTAGGCATAAAATGGGAGCAGTGTATGTAATCTGGTTGCGGGAGTTAAAGCGCTTTCTCCGGGCAAAGAGCCGGGTAATCGGCAGCCTGGGGATGCCCTTTTTCTTTTTGGCCATCCTGGGTATCGGCCTGGACCGGAGCTTTCGCATCCCGGGGCTTCAGGATAACTACATTGCCTTTGTGGCCCCGGGAATCATTGGGATGGTGCTCCTTTTCTCATCGGTTATCTCCGGGATATCGGTGATCTGGGACCGGAAGTTCGGGTTTCTGAAGGAGATGTTAGTCGCCCCTATTTCCCGAACCTCCATAGTGGCCGGAAAAACCTTGGGGGGAACGACCACCGCTGTCATCCAGGCCCTGCTCATGCTGGGGGTAGCCCTGATCGTGGGGGCTAAAGTGCATTCCATCATTGGCCTATTTATCTCTGTGCTTTTCATGATCATCATCGCTGCCTCCTTCGTCGGGGTGGGGTTGGCCTTTGCCTCCCGGATGGAGGACCCCCACGGGTTTCAGCTCATCATAAACTTCATCATCATGCCCATCTTTTTTCTCTCCGGGGCCTTCTTTCCTCTGGATAACCTGCCCCAATGGCTAAAGGTCATCTCCCTTTTGAACCCCTTAACCTACGGAGTGGACGGCCTCCGGGGTTCGCTCATTGGCCTCTCCGCTTTCCCCCTGATCATGGATTTTGTCCTCCTTTTAGGGTTCTTCGCCCTGATGACCGGGGTGAGTACCTACCTGTTCGCCAGAAGTGAGGCGTAAACTATTCTCCCCTGATGGACCAAAGAACTATCTTCCTTAAAAATCCAGCCCTCAAATTTCGGATATTAGACAAATATTTTCGTTGCTTTTAAAATGATTACTTCTTATATTTCTATATGTCTTCCGAAAACTTTTTCTGGTACATCCTTTCCATCGCCATCGTCTTAGGGGGGCTGTTGGGGTGCAGCTGGCTGTTCTACGCGATGCGCTCCCGGCTGTTGGACTCCTGGAAGAAATACTACACCGCCCTCTTCTATCGGCTGCAGGAGGAAGCGGATATAGATATTCCGCTGGCGGAAAAACAGACTGAATGCGAAATTGATCAATTTTTGGCTCAACTTCAAGAACAGGTAAGACCTATCCTTTACGATCGGTTTGTCAAAGTAGCCGGGGGGCTAAAGCGGATCATCCGGATGAAACACGTTCTGGGACGCTACCTTTTCCTACCCCTCAAGGTGGCCGGACCGGTGATCGCCCTGGTTATGATTCTCTTGATCGTAATGCGTGCCCGCCTCACCAGTTCGTGGCCTATGAAAGCCGTTCTCTACTTTGGCGTAAGCGCCATTATTATTCAGTTTATCCTTCTGCTGTATGTGACCATCCGGGACCAGATCAACTTCTCCCAACAGGCTAAGGTATAGGATAAAATGAGCCCACGTAAACGTACTGATTTCCTGTCAATTAACGACATAGACCGGCTGAAAGAGGAGAACCGTAAGCTCCACGCCCTGATTGAGGCCACCCAGGCCATTAACTCTACCCTGGACTTGGATCGTCTGTTGGGGATAATCTTAGAATCGGCCCGTAAGAACATCGGCGCCGAGCGGGGAACCCTTTATCTGGTGGATCAGGACAAAAAAGAGATCTGGTCCAAAATTCTGCAGGGGGAGGAGAAGATCGAAGTAAGGCTTCCCTTTGGCGAGGGGATCGCCGGGGCGGTGGCCCAGACTGGAAAAACCGTCAACATTAAAGATGCCTACCTGGATGCCCGCTTCAACCGGCGGGTTGACGAGGAAACGGGCTACCGCACCAAGACCGTCCTCTGCAGCCCCATTCGGAACAAGGACGGTTTGATCGTTGGGGTTTTCCAAATTCTGAACAAGGAATCCGGGATATTCAGCCCCTCCGATGAGGAGTTTTTAGACGCCCTGTCCGTGCACGCCGCCCTGGCCCTGGAAAACGCCCAGCTTTATCAGGAGGCGCTGGAGAAGAAACGGATTGAGGATGAGATCACCCTGGCCCGGGAGATCCAGCAGCGGCTGTTGCCGGGTTCGGTGCCTCGGGTTGACAGCTATCAGATCAGCGGGGTCAACCGCTCTTCCCGCCAGATCGGGGGGGATTATTACGACCTCATCCAACTGGATGAGGGAAAGCTCGGATTTGCCATCGGGGACGTGTCGGGCAAGGGGATTCCGGCGGCCCTCCTTATGGCCGCTGTTCAGGCCAGCCTCCACTCCCAGATCAGAACCGGATGTCCCATAGAAGAAGTAGTAAGCCGGATCAACGACCTTATCTACCAAAGCACCGATCCCTCCAAATTCATCACCTTTTTTTACGGTATTCTCCATCCCCAGACGGGGGAGGTGGAATATGTCAACGCCGGCCATAACCCACCCCTGCTGGTCAGGCAGACAGGGGAGCCGGAATTTTTAGAAAAAGGGGGGGTCATACTGGGGGTAGCCCCCGGGTTGCCCTATTATAAAGGAACCCTTAGCCTCAGTGAAGGGGACCTCCTCGTCCTGTTCACCGACGGGGTAACCGAAGCCAAGGACCCTGAAGACCGGGAATTTTCAGAAGAGAGGTTTTATGAACTGATCGGTAAGTGCAGGGATAGTTCTACCGAGGAAATTGTCTCCAGGACATTAAGCGAGATTGACGCTTTTACATCCGGGATGCCCCAGAGCGATGATATTACGTTGGTGGTTATAAAGAAAATTGGTAATAGTTCATCAAGTCGTAAGGAAAGGAGAGTCCTATGAAGGTGGTTGGTTTGCTGTTGATCCTGATCGTGGTGGTGGGGGCGTTGGTATTCGCAGTAAGGGACGATACCTTGGTTATTGATTGGCGGGGGTTTTTGATCCTGGTGGGGGGGCTGATTATGATTACACCTTTCACTTTTCCCATCTCGGAGATCGGAAAGGCCATCGGTGAGGGCATCCCCGCCTCGGCCGTTATTTCCCGCCGTCGGCAACTGCTGGCCCAGACTATCGTGGGCATGGTGGGGGATACGGCCCTGCTGTTCGGCGTTTCTTTGACCGCGCTGGCGGGGTTGGGATTGCTCACCAGCGTTTATACCAAACAGGCCATTGGTGCGGCCCAGTTTGCCGAGGTGCTTTCCATCCTGGTAATGGCCTTCCTGCTGAAACTTTTAGCACACTGGATCAAGGGCCGGCTGGCGATGAAAAAGACCAAAGAGGATGAGATCCCGGAGTGGCCGGAGCCCCTGGAGGTCTTTATCGCCTATGACAAGATCTCCTACATATTTTTGGCCTTCTTCATCGGGGTGGTGGCGATCGCCTTCAGTAGGTTTCTGCCTGGTTCCATCTCGTGGAAGTCATCCCTGATCGCCCCGATCGTTGTGCTGGGCGGAGGGGTGCTGGCTACCTCAATCGAACATAGCTTCGGGGACATCACCCGGCTGGTGGGAAGCATTTTTAAAAAGGCTAAAGCCCTACCCAAGGAGGATTACCTCTCCCTAGCCCGGGTCCATCAATCCCTGCACCGGAATGTCCTCTACATAGGTCTTTTGGGATCGCTGGGGGCGGCGGTTTCCGTTTTTCTGTTTACCAAAGAATACATTATGGTGGGTCGGCCCTCTATGGAATTAGCCCTGGGATTTATCTTATGGGGAGGCCTGTTGGCCATCCCGATGAAGGCCTGGGAGGCCCGGGATGTGAGCAAACTGAACGTGTTAGGGGAGGCCTTTGCCCCCCAACCCCGCTCTCTGGATACAACGGTGGCTGTTATCTTCACCGGGCTTTTGCTCTATCTCTTCAACGTACTGGTCACCATGAAGCTTCTGCAAAAGGTGTTCTTCGGGGGCTAACAATCTGGTGTTCTATTAACTAAACGTCTCGGAATTTCTGATAGTTAACTTTAGGAAAATAGGTAGGTTGCGTAGAACGGCTTTCGGTTACGCAGCTCGTTACGGCAAACGGT
Source organism: Candidatus Zhuqueibacterota bacterium (assembly GCA_016783505.1). Taxonomy (GTDB): domain Bacteria; phylum BS750m-G25; class BS750m-G25; order BS750m-G25; family BS750m-G25; genus BS750m-G25. Next base: position 15,963 of record JADHWK010000032.1, read on the forward strand.
TGCGTGCCAGCAGCCGAAGACCGATTGACGATAGGCGAAATCCCGAAACTTTCCCGAAATTTCGGGACAACCATTTGACGTAACCGAACGTTTCAGAAATTGGCCAGTTGCCAGAAGGGGCTGAGTTCTTATATTTGACAGAAAGGAGTAATCATGGGATCGAAGACGGAAACGGTTCTGGATCGGTTTCTAAGGTATGTGAAGATTGATACCCAATCTCAAGAGGATAGCAAGGATTACCCCAGCACCAAAAAGCAGTTTGATCTGGCCCGGCTTTTGAAGGCGGAATTAGAAGGGCTGAGTCTGAAGGACGTCCGGTTGGACAAATGGGGTTATGTCACCGCCACCCTACCCGCCAATCTTCCCCCGGATTGGGGGTCAAAAAAGGGGGTGCCGGTGGTGGGGCTTCTGGCCCATATGGACACCTCACCTGAAGTTTCGGGGACGGACATCAAACCCAGGATTCATAAAAATTATCAGGGGGGGGATATTCCCCTAAAGGATGGTCAAGTCATCAAGGTAGATGAAAACCCCGAGCTGAAGAACAATATCGGCAACGACGTCGTTACCTCGGATGGCACCACCCTTTTGGGGGCCGATGATAAGGCGGGGATCGCCGGGATCATGACGGCCCTGGAAGGGATGGTTAACGATCCTAAGATTTACCACGGGGAGATTCGGATAGGGTTTACCCCCGATGAGGAGGTGGGCCAGGGCACAGACCACTTCGACGTTCACTCCTTCGGAGCCGAGGTGGCCTACACGGTGGACGGGAGCACGGTGGGCGAGGTTGAAAATGAGACCTTCAACGCCGCCACCGCCACCTTCAAGATTATGGGTATAAACGTCCACCCCGGCTATGCCAAAGGGAAGATGGTAAACGCCCTCCGAGCCGCCTCCGAGATCGTGTCCCGGCTGCCCCGGGACACCGCCCCGGAGACGACAGAGAAGAGGGAAGGGTACCTGCATCCCCATATGATGGAGGGACGGGTGGAGGAAGCCACCGTGAAGGTTCTGGTCCGGGATTTTGAGATGAAAGGGATGGAAGAGAAGGGGAAATTGCTGGAAAAGATCAGGGATGAAGTCACAGCATTATTCCCAAGGATAAAGATTGATCTTAATATTAAGGAATCCTACCGCAACATGCGGTTCAAACTGGATGAGGATCCCCGGGCGATGGAGTATGCCTTAGAGGCCGTCCGCATGGCGGGAATTGAGCCCAAGCCCGAGATCATCCGAGGGGGGACGGATGGCGCCCGGCTCTGCTACATGGGCCTTTTGACCCCTAACATCTTCACCGGCGGTCAGAACTTCCATTCCAAGCTGGAATGGATTCCGGTGCAGGGGATGGAAAAGGCGGTGGAGACGATCCTGAATCTGGTGCAGATTTGGGTGGAGAAGAGTAGGGTTTAGATTGAGCCCTCTTATTGGAATGTAGTTGCAGGCTGTCGGTCAAGCGCCCGATTGATTTGTTATATTCTGTTCTTTAAAATTGAGGTGCTTCGGAGTTACCCATTCACGGGTTTATTGTTTATGTTTATGATAAACCCCGAAGCTTCGGGGTAACTCCTTTTGTTTAAACTTAGCATTACTCGATATGTCTGCTACTTTATTGTTACTAATAGGGGTAGTTTTACTTCTGGGTGGTTACCTGTTATATGGGTCCTTTATCGCCCGAAGACTGGGGGTTGACCCGGCCCGGAAGACCCCAGCTCATTCATTGAACGATGGTGTGGATTACGTCCCCGCCAGGGCTCCGGTGCTGTTAGGACATCACTTCGCTTCCATTGCCGGAGCCGCTCCCATCATAGGGCCGATCATTGCCGTAATGTTCGGCTGGCTGCCCGTCTTTCTGTGGATCGTGATCGGGGGGATCTTCATCGGCGCCGCGCACGATTTTTCCTCCCTGATCGCCTCGGTGCGCCATCAGGGCCGGTCCATCGGGGTGGTGATCGAGGAGCAGATCGGCCGGTCGGGGAAGCTTTTGTTTCTCATCTTTTCCTGGTCTACCCTCATTTTGATCATCGCCGTGTTCACTATCATCGTGGCCGGTACCTTCGAGCGGGTGCCCTCGGCGGCCACCTCCTCAATGCTGTTTATCCTGCTGGCCCTGATCTTCGGCCAATCGGTCTACCGCTGGAGGTGGGGACTGGGCCTGAGCACCATCATTGGAGTTATTCTTCTGGGCGGTTGCGTGGTTTTGGGCCTTCGCTTTCCCATTCAATTCTCGGCAACTGGTTGGAAATTTGTCCTTTTTGTCTACATCTTTTGCGCTTCAGTGATCCCGGTGTGGGTTCTTCTCCAGCCCCGTGACTACCTGAATGCCTTTCTTCTGTATGCATTAATGCTGGGGGGACTGATCGGGGTAGTCGCCTTCAATCCCACCATCCAGATGGCGGCGGTGACGGCATTTAAGGTGGAAAAATTGGGGTTCCTGTTTCCGGTGTTGTTTATAACGGTGGCCTGTGGGGCGGTGTCTGGGTTTCATTCTCTGGTGTCCTCGGGAACGACAGCCAAGCAGTTGAGCTCCGAGGCCGACGCCCGCCCCATCGGATACGGGGCCATGCTGATCGAATCGGGGTTGGCCATCCTCGCCCTGATTACGGCGGCCATGTTGATTAAGGGGGATTATATTCAGATTTTTCAGGAGAAGGGATCGGAGGCGCCGGTGGCCATCTTTTCCCAGGGCATGGGGACCCTACTCTCTAAATTGGGTGTTCCTACCCAAGCGGGAACCAGCTTCGCTGCCTTGGCCGTGTCTGCTTTTGCCCTAACCTCCTTGGACACGGGCACCCGGCTGGCTCGGTTCGCCTTTCAGGAATTTTTTAGCCGGGGTTCCGAGGAAGGTCCCAGTATATGGACCAACCGTTATTTTGGCAGCGGGGTTACGGTGGGGGCGGCCGGGGTGCTGGTGTTCAGCGGGGTGGGGTTGAAAATATGGCCCCTGTTCGGGACCGCCAACCAACTGCTTGCTGCTCTAGCCCTTTTGGCGATCACCGTATGGATGACCCGACGGAAACGAAGCAATGGGTTTGCCCGTTATCCTATGTATTTTATGTTCATGGTGACCCTGTCAGCGCTGGGTGTCCTCGTCTGGCACAACTTCACCAAGGGGTCTTTACTAATAGGCTTCATAGCTGTGTTGCTCTTTGGGATGGCGGTCGTGCTGGTGGTGCAGGCGTTGAAGACTATTAGGGAGGCAAAAACGGCGTAGAGAACTAAACTTTTGTATTTTTCAATATGTGGGTGTTTTTAAGTACCCTGTTAGTCTTATGATTGAATATCTTTTGTCCCGAAGCTTCGGTAGGCCCATATCGAAGTCCGGTATTAATCATTCGTATCAGTCGGGAGCATGACTAATGATCGTATATCGTTTAACGTTAACGAGGCCCGTATCGAAGCCCGGCATTGGGCTTTCGTAGCCCGTTTTTACCGAATAACGAAGGATGTAACCGAAAACCGATACGGGCCCCGTGGAGTAAGTTTTACTACTCAACGGGGCGGGCATCCTCACCGATAAACCGGTTACGATTATTTTCTAATTGATTTTTACAATAGTTAAAGCGCAAAAAATGAGATAAGACCATGAAAATCACATATGATCCTGAGGTAGACGTTCTATACATACGTTTCCGTGAGACGATAGTCACAACCCAACATCTTGCCGAGGGGTTGGCGGCGGATTACGATGCCGATGGGCATCTGGCAGGCATTGAGATATTAGATGCGATTAAGCGTTTTGGTAACAAAGATGTTTTCAAGCAGGTGATATTGGAAGATGTTGCCTTGGGTCATCCCTGACCATTCCAATTATCCCGTGGAGGAACTGTCGAATTAGAGGAGAAAATACAGGTGGCCCGGGGGGAGATCGAGGCGGATCTGGTGTTGAAGAACGGGCAGATCGTCAACGTCTTTTCCGGAGAGGTCTATACCGGGGACGTGGCCATCTACCACACCCGGATCGTGGGAATAGGGGGCTATCGGGCCAAGAAGGTGATTGACGTAGAGGGAGAGTTCATCGCCCCGGGTTTCATTGACGGCCACGTCCACATCGAATCGGCTATGGTGCGGCTGTCCGAATTCGCCCGGGCGGTGGTTCCCCTGGGAACGACCACGGTGGTTATTGACCCCCATGAGATCGCCAACGTGCTGGGAATGGACGGCATCCGCTACATGCTGGAATCGGCCAAATACCTGCCCCTCTCCGTCTACATCATGCTCTCCTCTTGCGTTCCCACTACCCACATGGAGACCACCGGTGCTCATCTCTCCGGGGAGGACCTCTCCCCCTTCCTTAATCTAAAGTGGGTACTGGGGTTGGGGGAGGTGATGAACTTCCCCGGGGTCATCGGTAGGGATCAAGGGGTTCTGGATAAGATCAGGATGGCCGGGGAGAGGCGGATTGACGGCCACGCCCCTGGCCTGTCAGGGAAGGACCTGGTGGCCTACGTGGCCGCCGGTGTGCGGTCAGACCATGAATCTACCACCGCCCAAGAGGCCAGGGAAAAGCTGAGGGCCGGGATGTATGTGATGCTCCGGGAAGGAACCACCGCCCGCAATTTAGACGCCCTTTTGCCCTTGGTGAACTCCGATAACGTCTCCCGCCTTATCTTCTGCACCGACGACCGCCATCCCCTGGACCTGTTGACCGAAGGCCACATCAACTCGATGATTAAGCGGGCTATCGAGAAGGGGATTGACCCCATCACCGCCATCAAGATGGCCACCATTAATCCGACCGAATACTTTGGTATTAACGACATTGGGGCCATCATTCCCGGCTACCGGGCCGATCTGGTGACCTTCGATAATTTTGAGAATCTCCGCATCAACCGGGTGATAAAGGGGGGGAAAGTGGTGGCTGAGGGAGGACAACTCCTGCCCCTTGAAAAATCCCCCCCCCAGGTTCACATCCGCAGTTCCATTAACGTACACTGGATGGAGCTTAAGGACTTTTCCATCCTCGCCGAAGATGAAAGGGTTAAGATCATCAACATTATACCCAATCAATTAACCTCACAGAAGTTAATAGAGAGGCCTAAAGTGGTAGCCGGTCAGGTGGTCTCGGATACCGACCGGGATATTTTAAAGGCGGCGGTGGTCGAGAGGCATCTAGCTTCGGGGAACGTGGGCAAGGGGTTTGTGAAGGGATTCGGTCTGAAGAGGGGGGCGATCGCCTCATCGGTGGCCCACGATTCCCATAACATCGTGGTCGTCGGAGTGACCGATGACGATATGCTGAGGGCCGTTATCGAGATCATTAAGCTGCGGGGGGGAATGGTGACGGTGGTTGATGGAAAGGTTAAAGCCTCGTTGGCCTTGCCCATTGCCGGGCTGATGTCCGAGGAGCCCCTCGAGGAAGTCAGTAGTAAGCTGGAGGAGCTGAGAAAGGCGGCGGGGGAGTTGGGTTGCACCCTGAAAGACCCCTTCATGCAGCTCAGTTTCTTGGCCCTCACCGTCATTCCCGAACTGCGGCTGACGGATAAGGGACTGGTAGATGTGAAGCAATTCAAGCTCGTCCCCCTGTTTGGGGAGTAAATAATTGGTAAACAAAAACTTCTAAATGAAAGAAATTTTCGATTATATGTGGCGCCCGTAGGGCGTTTTCCGAACAGATGGAGATTGTGAATCGTGGTAAGGTGGGGGTTTTTAAAACTAAAGATACGGCGGAGATCCGGGAGATACTGGCCCCACGGAATTCAGCTATCAAAAACCAGAGCTTAGCAGAGGCTACCCTCATCCCTGGTCAGTGTACCGTAGAACACCTTCATCTGGGGACCGAAGAGATCTATTACATCCTCAAGGGCAGGGGTAGGATTTTTATTGACGGGGAAGAGGCCTTGGTGGGGAAGGGGGATGGGATCGCCATTCCGTCAAGGAAAAAGCACCTGATTGCCAATATTGGCAAGGGGAATCTGGTCTTCCTGTGCTGTTGTAGCCCGGCCTATACCCACGAAGATACAGTACTTATATAAAAATGGTGGTGAAAAAAGTATATGCGTTGTTTTTGTCCAGGGAAATGATACTTATCGCGTTTGATTCTTCCCGGATTTTTAGGGGGGTAATCAAATATTCGATAGCTGTACTTAAAGGTCTTAAAAGTTGTTTCTTCATTAATGAAACAAGGTTTTATGATTCTGATATAAAAAACAATATGGAAGGTGTGGTAGCAGTTATTAGGGAATGGATTGAGGGGGAGGAAAAAGAAAGAGGTATAATGCCTTAATAGCATCCAGTATGTTTTAAAACCCCCCTAAATCCCCCCTTAATATGGGGGACTTGTAAAGAGGATGAAGTATAAACTTTGTGGTAATCATCCCTTCATAGGGGAAAAGGAATTATTTTAGATTTAGACAAGCGAAAAAAAATGATCGGCATAGAAGTTCTTTATGTTGGGGAGAGAATCTCGCCAAAGGAGCTATCCCAGATCAGCCTGAAAAACTTAGCGTTTGGGTAAAGCATGTCTTGCAACAGACTTTTTCTACTGAAAATCATTTTCTTGTATTTTGTATTTGCCTGTCTTAGCTTTGCCGGTGTGCCGGAGGGAAGCACCCCCGAGGAGATCGAACTGGGTCGGCAGGCCCAGGCGGAGATCGAGCGGATGGTTAGGCTGGTGGATGATCCCCAGACCCTGGCCAAGTTAAGTAAGATGTGCGCCGATATTGCGGCGGTTACCGAGCGCCCTAAAGTTCAATATACCCCTAAGATCATCGGCAGCGCCGAGATGAACGCCTTCATCATTCCCGGGGGGACCATTTATGTGACTACCAGATTTCTCCAGGAATTGCAGTCAGACGATGAGCTGGCCGGGGTGCTATGCCATGAGATCGCCCACAATACCTGCCAGCATGCCATCAAGCGGATGAAAAAGGGATCGGGGCTGGTGACGGCGGTTAACTTACTTTCCCTGGCGGCCATTATTCTTGGTAAGGGAAGCGAAGTCAGTCAATTTGCTACCCTTACCGCCAGTGCTATCACCACCGCCGTTATCAACGGCTACACCATTGAGGATGAAAAGGAGGCCGATGAGGTGGGATTGGGCTATATGTTGAAAACCCAGTACAATCCAGCCGGTTTTATGACATTTATGGAAAGGCTGGCCAGTGGTTCTTCCAAATACATCGAGGAGGAAATAGGCTATTACCGGACTCATCCCTTCAGCAAGGACCGGGTGAGGGCGACCCTGAAGCGACTGGAATCTGCGGGGGTTCCCATCCATCGCCGGCTGGTGACCAAAGCCCCTGAGCCCCAAGTGAAGAGAAAGCTCATCTCTGGTAACTGGTATTCAGCCGTCGTCTACGAAAAGAGGGAGATCGTCGTTCTCGCCGATGATCATAATAAACGGGCCCAACAGATCGCCGATGCCCTCGACTGGATATTGGATTACGACATCCCCGAGGACAGCATCAGGGTAGAATCAGGGAGGGACAGGGTAAAACTCTATGTGAAAGATGGTGCTGAGTTCTGGTTGACCGCAATGGATGCCCAGATTAATGGATTGTCCCTGAACGATTTAGCCAAGCAGGTGAAAGCCAGGATTGGCGAGACCGTTAGGGCGGAGCAACTGCGGATTAAATTGATATATCTCCTTTTTTAGTAGAAGGAGTGAACCCATATCTTAATAATCAGGTAGCAGAAATTAAATTCGTAATTTGGTGCTTTTAGTAAGTTAGTTTAACCAAAGGGAGGGAACATGAACGTGAAGAAATTCTGGCTGGTTTGTCTGGTGGTATACCTATGGAATGTAGTAGCTAATATTATCGTGCACATAGGTATTCTGGGAAAGGCCTACGATAACATCCCCGATTTGGTGAGGGCATCCGGGGGTCCTATATGGCTCAACTTCATTGCCCCCATCTTCTTCGCGATTTTGTTCTGCTACATCTTCACCAAAGGCTATGAGAACCGGGGCGTGGGCGAAGGATTCCGGTACGGGCTGTTGATGGGGCTCATCCTGTGTCTGCCCAAGCTGTGCTATGATATGGCCAATCATTTCTATCCAGCTGGTGTGGTATGGTCCTGGTTCTTCTTCAATCTGGTGATTGCTATCATCGCCGGGATTTTGGTGGCAGCTTTGTATAAACCAGCAACTGCCGAAGCTCCTACGACGGAGTAGGATTTAAGTTAATAGCACTGATCTGAAAACGCTTTGTTATAGACCCCTCATCCCCAGGGGTGAGGGGTTTTGCGTCTCTCATTTAAACAAAATTAGTAAAAGTGTAATATTAACCTTAGGGGTTTATAAACCCGTCCATACGGATCCGTCTGGATAAACGGGTAACTCCGCTTCAATAAAACGGAGTTACCGCTTCAGCGGTTTATAAACCTGTAAACAGGTAACTCTGGTAGGAATCTATTCTGGGTTAACCCTTCAAAAGAGAATGTAATTAGGAAAGAGATTCGGGTGGGAAGAATTATTGGGGGGGGATCTATTAATCTACAATTCCACTGCAAATATCAGAGTGCTGGTATCTCTTCTAAGAATTCAGAAATGTCCAGGGTTTTTGATTCTGACTCCAATGTCTCCAGAACTTCGTTTAAATTGAAATGTGAAAGTCTTTCTCTAATATCTTCTCCAACTGTCTTGGATAACAAACTAATGTAATCCTCATTGGTGGCGTTTTCAATTTTCACCGCCTCTGTGAAAAACTCTGCAATCTTTTTCTTCCCGTATTTATTTGATAAATCTATCCAGAAATATTGGGATAAAGGATATCCAAATAAATCAGCATCTGAATACACCTTTCTCAAAGAGGGAAGCCCCCATTGGGTTAAATCGAAGACTATTTCCTCGTCTCCTTTCTTTAATTTCTTTCGGATGTATTGGGAATATCCTGAAAAATTGTTTTTGAGCCGGCTTCGTATGGAAAGGCTGTCTCTTTGGGCGGGGGAAAGACTTTTGGCAAACTCCAGTTTACTTAGTTCGGAGAGACCATCTTGAAACCATCGAATATTTTTGTCTTTGGTGCTCAGGGATAGAAAGATGAGATGCTCTGTCCATTCATGGATGTTGACTAATAAAATGTCTGAGAGTTCTGTATCTGAAACGGAGAAGGCCCACAAATGATATTCGTCTCCATTCTCAAAAAAAACGGGTTCGTAAAAGTGTATTGGTTCATTAAGATTGCTGAGAACAACGCCCCACAACGGGGGGTCTGATCCGGTCAATTCCCTGATGACGGTGTGCTGTCTTAATAGACAATCCAAAACTAAGGATGCAAGTTCTGCATATTCTTCATCGTAAAAAACCAGTGCTTCTTTATTCCGCAGGAGCTTTTTGAACTGTAGCTCAACGATGTTGGGCGGCTTTTTGCTGCTTCTATCACCGCTGCCTGTAAACCAGAAATATATTTTATTGTCTGGATTAACCGACTTAAAAAAAGATTTTTTGTTGAGAATGTTCCGATTCAGGACTATTCTAACCTTTCCTTGTTCATTGGAATTTAAAGAAGTAATCTTTGATGGGGTGAAGAGCATTACCTCAGCGTCAGGAACAGGCGATTTTGTGGAATCTAAAACATAGAAAACGAAGGGTGAGTTTTCTAATTGCTTAACATTTCTAAAGAATCCGAATTTTGTAAGCCCTTGGGCGATTTCATGCCCATATAATCTGTCTCTCTTTACTTTTTCATGCCTTAAATGAAACGGAACACAGTGTAGGATGAGAAGCAGAATGATGATGGGAGGAAATAAATTTCTGATTTTCATTTTAAATTTTTTTTCACATAGACAGAGGATAATAAGCCGCTAAGCCCCGCAGGCTGATGCCCCAGAGACTTAGCGGCTTGACATGAATCCCCGATACTCCTTACCCCGCTGGAAAAGTAATGGTTACCGTTTTCTTAGTGTAATAACCAGTTTGTTCGGTCCATCCAGTTTCAAATTGTTGACTGGTCCAACAACTTTTTTCAACACCTCCATCCTCAATATAGGAAATTTTCAATTCCCAATCGTTCTCAAGCGCTAAGTAAATACCCGTACCCAGTTCTTTCAACACTGCATCTTTCATCTCATCCAGACCCTTCTCTTGATCGGATGTAAAAGAAAAATGATTTTTTACATAATTTCTAAGATCTGATTTACATCCATCAATTGCTTCTTGCTTTTTCTGCGGGTCGGCTTTGATTTCGGAAAGATGTTGTTGGATATTTTCATTGTTTAATTTTGGTAAAGCCATTTTTGCTCCTTTCTATTCTATTTATTGTTATATTTTGTAGTTATTTTACAGATACATCTTTATTTTATTGATACAATAGTTTATGTAAAACCGGAGAACAAATCATTAAGCTCATAGGCTGATAATCGACTATTTTTTTCAATTATAAGGTGTTTTAGCACTTTTTTCCTATTATTCCTTTATTAATTAATATACAAAACAAAAATGGAAATATCAAGTATTTTTCTGAATAATTTCCATTTTCATAATTTTTTAATAGGGAGATATCATGAAACGCCTAATTTTTATTCTAACATTGTTTTCAACCTTTCTTGCGTTCTCCGCCGAAAAACACGCTATTACCTTTGATGACCTGTTTGGGATGAAGCGGGTTTCTGACCCACAGCTTTCCCCGGATGGCAAATGGGCGGCCTTTGTGGTGACTGAGTATGACATCGAGGAGAACAAGGGGAACTCAGACATCTGGCTGGTTTCCCTCCGGGGCAGGACCCCGAGGAAGCTCACTAATTCTGCCGAGGCAGATAAAGGCCCGGTCTGGTCGCCGGATTCTAAAAAGATAGCCTTCACCTCCTCCCGGTCCGGAGAATCCCAGATATGGGTCATCCCGGTGGACGGGGGGGAGGCCAAACCCCTGACTGCACTGTCAACCGGCGCCCGGGACCCGATCTGGTCCCCGGACGGGAAATGGATCGCCTTTACCTCCGATGTTTATCCCGATCTAAAGAACGATGAGGAGAATAAAATACGGGACGAGGAGAAAGAAAACTCCAAGGTCAAGGCCAAGGTCATTGACCGGCTGCTTTTCCGCCACTGGAACCGGTGGACAGATGAGAAGCGGAGCCATCTATTCATCATCCCAGCGAAAGGTGGAGGGGCCCGGGATTTAACCCCCGGTGACTACGACACCCCGCCTCTCTCGTTGGGCTCGGGACATGATTACGTTTTCTCACCTGATAGTAAAGAGATATGCTATGTCAAGAACACCGACCCCATGGTGGCCATTTCTACCAATAATGATCTGTTCATTCAATCGGTTGAAGTAGGGGAATCTAAACGGATTACCATATCTCAGGCGAATGACAATTACCCCCGGTATTCTCCCGATAGTCGCTATATCGCCTACCGGGGGATGAAGAGGCCGGGGTTTGAGGCTGACCGCTACCGGCTGATACTGTACGATCGGAAAACGGGGAAGCAGAAATCCTTAACTGAAGATTTTGACTACACCATTCGGGATTTCGTCTGGTCGCCCAATTCACGGTGGCTGTACTTCACTGTGCCCGACCGGGGCTTTTATTCTGTCTGCAGGATAGCGGTGAAGGGCGGAAAGGTGTCCAAATTGATCACCAGAAGTTACAACCGCGATCTCCAGGTAACACCGGACGGGAAGACATTTCTCTTCCTTCATCAGGCCGTCAATCACCCCTTTGATCTTTATACCTCTCGGTCGGACGGGAAAAAAGTTAAACAATTGACCGATATGAACGGGGAAATGCTGACCCAGTTAGAAATGAATCCTCTGGATGAATTCTGGTTCATCGGTGCCGGTAGGGATTCCGTCCACGGATTGATGTTGAAACCCCCCTTCTTTGACCCGAAGGAAAAATATCCGCTGGTCTATTTAATCCACGGGGGTCCCCAGGGGGCGTGGGAGGACGAGTTCCACTATCGCTGGAACGCCCAGATGTTTGCCTCCCCGGGATACGTGGTGGCTATGGTGAACTTCCACGCCAGTCCGGGCTACGGCCAGGCCTTCACCGACGCCGTCTCCGGTGACTGGGGTGGGTCGCCCTACATAGACCTGATGAAGGGTTTGGATTACATTACTACTCATTACGATTTTATTGATACAACCCGGCTGGCGGCCGCCGGGGCCTCCTACGGGGGGTATATGATCAACTGGATCGCCGGGCACAGCTATAGGTTCCGCTGCCTCATCAGTCACGACGGGGTCTACGATCTGACCAGCAAGTACGGGGCCACCGAGGAGCTGTGGTTTCCCGAATGGGAGTTTCGGGGCACCCCGTGGACTAACCCGGAGATGTACCGGAAATGGTCGCCATCTACTTATGCAGCCAACTTCAAAACCCCTATGTTGGTGATCCATGGACAGAACGACTTTCGGGTTCCGGTGACCCAGGGGTTTCAATGTTTCACCGCCTTGCAGCGTCAAGGAGTGCAGGCCAAATTGCTTTATTTTCCCGATGAGGACCACTTCGTCAGTAAGCCCCAGAACGCCCGGCTGTGGTGGCAGACGGTACACGGGTGGCTGGCTGAATGGTTGAAATGAAATTGTAGGTCCGAAATGTCCCGAACCTTCGGAACTTACGGACAATTCGAAGTGTTGTCTATGAAAAAAAAAGTTGGCAAATCGGTCCTTGAGCTGGTGAAGGGTGACATCACCGAGATGGATACGGA
>JADHWK010000033.1 GCA_016783505.1 Candidatus Zhuqueibacterota bacterium
GGATGTCTCCTTGCTCCCCTATAATCCTATGGGGATGGAGATGGCTGTGAGCCTCGGAAAGCCAAAGTCACCTCTTCCGGAGGGCTTCATGAAACATGTGGAAGAAAAAGAGATCCATGCCATGTTCAAAACTTTAATTGATTATAAGGAGAGACTAGCATGAATCGTGAATTTGTTGTAATAGAGTCAGGAAAAAGCCGCAGTAAATTTGATTTGTTAAATGCTGCCATTGAGAAGGCTCAATTTAGAGAATTACTTGAAAAAGTTACGGCCAAAAGTGGAAAAACGAAAGCGGAATTCCTTGTAGTCATCAAGCCCAATTTAGCCATGTTCTTCAAAGAGGAAGTAACTGGTACCGATCCGGAATTAGTGGAACATCTGGTGGATCTACTCCATGATCTTAGTTACACTAATGTTGTGATAGGGGAAGCACAAAATACGTTCTATAAATGGCTTCACAATCGAGAAATTCCCAACATTGCACGGGCAATTGGATATAAGTTTACAACTCCAAAAGGCAGGAAATATCAAGTGCATGATCTAGCCAGTGATTTAATTCCATGCAATTTCCCACCAGAGTATTCACTTTTTGGCACCCCTGTTTCCAAGATCTGGCAGGAGGCAGATTTTCGAATTAATTTTGCAAAAAACAAGACCCATGAAGAGTATTTTTATACTCTTTGCCTTAAAAATCTGTTGGGAGCTCTCCCTTTGGACGATAAACATCTTCATTATCATAGTCGGTTAAAGGTTTGGGATGTTTGCCTTGAAGTATATCAGCAATTTCCAGTACATTTCAATATAATTGACGCATATGTTAGCAATCACGGCAATGTCGGTTCCCAAGTGCTCAATGCCATCGAAACATGGACTGTCATCGCCGGGTATAATGGTATACTTGTGGACTGGATAGGGGCAATTAAGATGGGAATTGACCCTTACTTATCCCCACTGAATAGGAAGGCATTAAAGCAAATCGGATTGCCTGAAAATTATCAAGTAATAGGAAGTTTGACCCCCTATGAGGGTTGGAAAAATGTCCACCCATTGATCTCTGATTCATTTTTACGTCTCGATGAGGCCGAGGCAATTACCCGTATCTTTTGGCCTGCTTCTTTTATTGTTGATAGGCAGGTTTTCCCTTGGAAAAAGAAGCTGGACAAATGGATTAACGCAATCATCTCTCCGTTTTGGACAAGGGTAGACCGAAACCGGCTTTTTCTATGGTTAATCATTTATATGAATTACTTCTTTGTTTGGGTCTTTTTCATGAAGAGGGTATGGCGAACACTTATCAACCAGAAGCAATTGAGACGTAAGGAGCTTCCGATCAATGTGGTTCGAGACCAATTTAAGGAACAGGATTACGAAGGATTACCTGCGTTTATGAGGCCCCTGGAGGAAATCATCAACTCAATTCCCACAAAAAATGGATCATGTCACACTTTTGTGGATGGAGCCATCTTGCATTATCTGGAGCGAGATGTGGATTTTCCTTTTGAAGAATTTGTAAGCAAAGTGGAGATTCGCAAAACAGTATCCTACATGCATGATTACATCGGTGGACGAACGGTCCAGATAAAGTCCGACTCTGAAGGACGATGTATTCATCAGCTTGAGCGAACCGTTTTCTTGTCTCAGCCAAACAGCTTCATCCTCTTCAATGGAAGCAATATCGACGTTACCAAAATCGAATGGATTAAGTACAGCGAAGGCTTTCAGAAAATAATCTGGAGAACAGTTTTTAGCGACAATAACTCTGCAATTTATGATGACGGTACGGTGACCTTTGAGCAGCTGGATAACCGGATCCGAATACGGATTATCGTTCACCAAAATTTTGTCAAACCCCCTGCTCTAAACTGGATAAAGCTGAATAACTTTCCAAGCTTACGACGTTTCTTCATGGTACCTGGCTACCACCATTTCTTTAAAAAGACCATTGACAATTATTGTTCTGTTGCAGAAGGAAAATACGAGGCAATTGGAAGACCTTGGATAACAGATTAGAGTAACATCTTAAATTATCAAACGAAACATGAAACTGTGGATGAGTTTCTTAAGGGCAATAAACTGAAAATATCAGATTAATAGTAACTATTGTGATATTTTTGATATATTGGCCGGTTCCAAATTCCCTTGGGAGGTTTGAACAGTTTAGAGCTGACCCATACGCATTATTCTTTTGGATAGAGGAACGATAGTCATTTTCTTCTATAATAGGCTCAGGGAAGAAGTTATCATCCGCACCCCGAAGGCTCGGGGTGCAGTTAGATTATTAACTTACTAAGAAAAAAGGCTCCATCTGAAGATGGGGCTTTTTATTTCTCTTGACAATATAAAATTTTATATTTATCTTGTTTCGTAAGAATTATGGGATGCAAATAGTTGGGTGTTGGCAAGTGATGAGGGAGGTTGTAGAAAAATATAGCCTGCGTCAAAAGATTGGTCTCGGGTTGGGGGTCACTATCTTTCTGTTGATCCTCATCTGGCCCCGTCCCGAAGGGCTGTCGGCCCCGGCCCAGCGGACGGCGGCGGTTGCCGGGCTGATGTCCGTCTGGTGGATGTCCGAGGCGCTGCCCTTAGCCGCCACTTCGCTGGTTCCCATCATCCTTTTTCCTTTTTTAAGCGTGCAGCCCGTGGGAGGGGTGGCCGCTTCCTATGCGGATAAGAACATCTTCCTCTTCCTGGGGGGGTTTTTCATCGCCATGGCTATGCAGCGCTGGGATCTGCACCGGCGGATGGCCCTCTGGATCATCCGGCTGGTGGGGACCAATCCCCGACGGATCATCCTCGGGTTCATGCTGGCCACCGCTTTCCTCTCCATGTGGATTTCCAACACGGCCACCACCATGATGATGATGCCCATCGGATTGGCGGTTATCCTTCATGTCAGAAGAGAAATCCATAGGGGTCAGGGGGAAGGGCTCAAGGGTTTTGATGCCGCTTTGATGCTGGGGATCGCTTACGCCGCCTCCATCGGGGGAATCGGCACCCTGATCGGCACCCCCCCTAATATCATCTTCGCCTCGGCGGTAAGAAACCTCTTCCCCAGCGCCCCGGAGGTGGGGTTTTTCCAATGGATGAAGGTGGGCTTTCCCCTGGTGGTTCTGTTTTTACCCCTTACCTGGGTCTTTTTGACCCGGGTTATTTTTCCCATCCGATTAAAGCAGATTCCCGGGGGTAGGGGGGTGATCGAAGGGGAGTACCGAAAATTGGGGCCTATGAATAGGGGCGAAAAGATGGTGTTAACCGTTTTTTTGACCACTGCTCTGGCCTGGATCTTCCGCCGCCCCATTGATATTGGGGGGTTTACCCTGCCGGGATGGACAACCCTTTTGGGGGTGGAGAATTTTGTGGATGACGCCACCGTAGCCGTGGCCGCTGCCGTATTGCTGTTCATCCTTCCCGTTGACCTGCCCCGGGGCGAATTTGCCCTGAATTGGGAATGGGCCAAGCGCATCCCCTGGGACATTCTGATCCTCTTCGGCGGCGGGCTCGCCTTAGCGAAGGGCTTTCAGATTACCGGTCTGGCCCAGTGGATAGGGGGAAGTCTCCACGCGTTGGCCAGTGTGTCCACCCTGCTGATCATCGTCACCGTGGCCTTCATGCTGACCTTTTTAACTGAGATCACTTCTAACACGGCTACTGCAAACATCTTTATGCCGATCCTGGGGGCACTCTCCCTCGCCCTAAAAGCCCATCCTTTTCTACTGATGGTACCAGCGACCATTTCAGCATCCTGTGCTTTCATGCTTCCCGTAGCCACTCCGCCCAACGCTATCGTCTTCGGCAGTGGGGTCATCACCATACCCCAGATGGCCCGGGCGGGGTTCGGTTTAAACCTGATTGGCATTGTAATGGTAACTACCTTAACTTACTTGATTGCCATTCCGGTCTTTGGCATCGTCCTCGGGCAGATACCCCTGTGGGTTAAATAATACCTATGCTGTTTCCACCTATTATGGGCAGGGTTTTATCCCCACAAATGTTTTTGAGTGCGAAGTATGAAGTTCGAAGTTCGAAATGTAAAAGGGTATAGTAATTACAATGAATAGCTTGGAAATTGCAAATTGGGAGAGGCGACAAAAAATAACTTCACACTTTAGCTCACTTCACACTTCGCATTTTAGATCACTTTACCCTTGCGTTGAAGCGACACATTTGCTACCCCCATTTATCGTGCCCATATGGCAGGGAATGGCAGGTATCAGTTGGATTAGCGGGACAATTGAATTGATTAATATATGGTTTAAACTTTTAATAAACAAATAGTAATTTGATTTTTGATAAGTGGCACAAAGTTTGCCTTATTTTTTACGAATAGCAATGTAATGTAAAAATTAAACTTAGGAAAGGAAGAAGAAATGTCGAAGATTATAGGAATTGACTTGGGGACAACCTATAGTGTGGTGTCCATTATGGAGGGAGGGGAACCGGTGGTTATTCCCAACGCCGAAGGAAATCGGACGACCCCTTCAGTAGTGGCGTTTACCAAAACGGATGAACGACTTGTGGGTGGTCCTGCCAAAAGGCAAGCGGTGACCAATTCTGAGAAAACCATATACAGCATTAAACGGTTCATGGGCCGGAAGCATGACGAAGTGGGTATGGAGATCAAAGAGGTTCCTTTTAAGGTCATCAAAGGGAAGGGCGGACTGGCCCGGGTTGGCGTTGATGGCAAGGAATACTCTCCCCCGGAGATTTCCGCCATGGTACTCCAGAAGATGAAACAGGCGGCCGAGGATTATCTTGGGGAGAAGGTTACCAAAGCGGTTATTACTGTTCCCGCCTATTTTAATGACTCTCAGCGGCAGGCCACCAAGGACGCCGGTGAGATCGCCGGGCTGGAGGTGGTGAGGATTATCAATGAGCCTACCGCTGCCAGCCTCGCCTACGGGTTGGATAAGAAGAAGAATGAGAAGATCGCCGTTTATGACCTGGGTGGGGGGACATTCGACATCTCCATTCTGGAGCTGGGGGAGGGGGTTTTTGAGGTGAAGTCCACCAACGGGAACACCCATCTGGGTGGGGATGATTTTGACCATCGGTTGATTGATTACGTGGCTGATGAGTTTAAGAAAAAGGAGGGGATTGACCTGCGGAAGGACCCCATGGCCCTGCAGCGGTTGAAGGAAGCGATGGAAAAGGCAAAATGTGAGCTGTCCACCACCACCCAAACCCAGATCAATCTCCCCTTTATTACAGCCACCGACACCGGGCCCAAGCATCTGGATATGACCCTTAGTCGGGCCAAGCTTGAGGAGCTGATTGATGACCTCATTCAGGGGTCGTTGGGACCCTGCCGGCAGGCGTGCAAGGACGCCAAAATGAAGCCTGAGGATGTTGATGAAGTTATTCTGGTGGGGGGATCCACCCGCATCCCTCTGGTTCAGGAGACCGTAAAAAAATTCTTCAAAAAAGAACCCCATAAAGGGGTTAATCCCGATGAAGTGGTAGCGGTGGGTGCCGCCATCCAGGGGGGCATTCTCTCCGGTGACGCCGGGGTCAAGGACATCTTGCTGCTGGACGTAACCCCGCTTTCCCTGGGCATCGAGACCTTGGGTGGGGTCCTGACCCGGCTCATTGACGCCAACACTACCATTCCAACGGCCAAGACGGAGATCTTCTCCACCGCGGCCGATAGTCAGATGGCGGTGGACATCCACGTCCTGCAGGGGGAACGACAAATGGCTATAGACAACAAGACCATCGGCCGCTTTCAGCTGGACGGCATTCCCCCGGCCCCTAGGGGTATACCCCAGATCGAAGTGAGCTTTGATATTGACGCCAATGGCATCTTAAGCGTCTCCGCCAAGGACAAAGCCACCGGGAAGGAACAACACATCAAGATCGAGGCCTCTTCTGGTCTGTCCAAGGAAGAGATCGGACGCATGAAGACCGACGCCAAGTCCCACGAAGCAGAGGATAAAAAGAGGAGGGAGGAGGTAGATGCCAGGAATGCCGCCGACCAGCAGATTTACCAGACAGAAAAGCAGATTCGGGAGTTGGGGGATAAACTGGACGCTGATGGTAAAAACAAATTAGAGGCCGGAGTGGAGCGGATTCGGACGGCTTTGAAGGGCACGGATGTGGGCGAAATTAAAAAGGCCACTGAAGACCTTACCCATATCTGGAGCGAGGTTTCCTCCAAAATGTATGCCCAGGCCCAGCAGCAGGCAGGCCCGGGCGCTAAAGCCGAAGAGGCCCCCAAGGAGGAACCCAAAAAGGGCAAGGATAAGGATAAGGAAGTGGAAGAGGCCGATTTTGAGGTGGTAGACGATGATAAATGAGATGAGGACATGATGTTAACTCGATGACCAGTAAGATAAAGGCGAGAAGCGTTTCTCGCCTTTTTGATAGCGGTCATAATCTCCACTTCTGAATTGACTTACGATTAAAACTACAGATTTCACTGATTCCGCAAAGGTTTGACTGTGGATTTTTATGCCAAAACGATGCATTATTTAAAGACAATAGTATTTATAATCTGTGAAAATCTGTGTAATCTGCAGTTAAAAATTTTGATAAATAAATTATCTATGCATAGAGGAAAAATAGGAACTTAGAGAAATATACCCTAAAATCCCAGGAAGCCCTGGCCCAGGCCCAACAGATCGCCCGGGATCATAATCACCAACAATTGGAAGTGGAACATCTGTTGTTGGCCATGGTCGGGGACCCTAATAATGTGGTGGGCTCGATCCTGAAAAAGTTGGGGGTCCAGCCCGAACCCATAAAAAAGGATCTGGGGGAGGCCCTGCAACAGTTTCCCAAGGTTATCGGGGGAGCGGGGAATATTTATTTATCACCCGCCTTGAACAACGTTCTGAATGAGGCCCTGAAGGAAGCCAACAGCCTGAAGGATGAGTACATTAGCTTGGAACACCTATTGTTGGCCATTCTCAGCGCCGGGGGGGCTGCTACTGCCAGGTTGGCCCACCAGGGGGTAGATCGGGATGGGGTGCTTAGGGTCCTGAAGGACATTCGAGGGGGGCAGCGGGTTACCGACCCCAATCCGGAGGACAAGTATCAGGCCCTTTCACGCTACGGACGCGATCTTAACGAACTGGGTCGCCAGGGGAAGCTGGATCCGGTGATCGGCCGGGACGAGGAGATCCGCCGGGTGCTTCAGGTGCTCTCGCGGAGGACGAAGAACAACCCAGTGTTGATCGGGGAGCCGGGGGTGGGTAAGACGGCCATCGCCGAGGGACTGGCCCAGCGGATGGTGAACGGGGACGTTCCCGAGAACCTGAAGACCAAGCGCATCGTGGCCCTGGACCTGGGGTCTCTCATCGCCGGGGCCAAATATCGGGGGGAATTTGAAGACCGGCTGAAGGCGGTGTTGAAAGAGATCGCCAGCGCTGACGGTCAGGTGGTGCTGTTCATTGACGAGCTCCACACCCTGGTGGGGGCCGGGGCTGCCGAGGGGGCCATGGACGCTTCCAACATGTTAAAGCCGGCCCTGGCCAAAGGGGAGCTGCGGGCCATCGGGGCCACCACCATAAATGAATATCGCAAACACATTGAAAAGGATGCCGCCCTGGAACGGAGGTTCCAACCCATCCTCATAGACGAGCCCACGGTGGAAGATACCATTTCCATCCTAAGGGGTCTCCGGGAGAAATACGAAGTGCATCACGGGGTTCGGATCACCGATTCCGCCCTGGTATCGGCGGCGGTGCTTTCCCACCGCTACATCTCCGACCGCTTTCTTCCCGACAAGGCCATTGACCTGATGGACGAAGCAGCGTCACGACTGAGGATTGAAATTGACTCCCTGCCCGAGGAGCTGGATGAGGTGGAGCGAAGGATAAGACAACTGGAGATTGAACGGGAGGGGGTGAAATGGGAAAAGACCAAGGCTTCCAAGGAACGGCTGCAGAAATTGGAAGAAGAAATTGCTAATCTAAAGGATGAAGAGAAGGAACTCCGGGCCCACTGGCGGCTTGAGAAAGAGGCGATAACCAAAATCCGTGCTCTCAAGGAAGAAATAGAGAAAAATAAAACCGAAGAGGTACGGGCGGAACGAAATGGTGACCTCAAGCGTACCTCGGAGATCCGTTATGGTGTCCTGCCTGAGTTGGAAAAGAAACTTCAGGCCGAGAAGGGGCACCTCGCAGAATTGCAGAGAGATAAAAAAATGCTCAAGGAAGAGGTGGACGAAGAGGACATCGCTGAGATCGTCTCCCGATGGACCCACATCCCGGTCAGCCGAATGTTGGAGGGCGAGCGAGAGAAGCTCTTGAGGATGGAGGAGCGGATTGCCCAACGGGTGCTGGGTCAGAAGGAGGCTATCACGGCAGTGGCTAACGCCGTCCGCCGGGGGAGGGCCGGGCTTCAGGATGAGAAAAGACCCATCGGATCCTTTATCTTTATGGGTTCCACCGGGGTGGGAAAGACGGAGCTGGCCCGGGCATTGGCAGAATTCTTGTTTGACGATGAGAATGCCCTCATTCGCATTGATATGTCCGAATACATGGAGAAGCACTCGGTGTCCCGATTAATAGGTGCTCCTCCGGGTTACGTAGGTTACGAAGAAGGGGGCCAGCTCACCGAGGCCGTCCGCCGGAAGCCCTATTCGGTGATCCTGTTGGACGAGTTCGAGAAGGCCTATCCCGAAGTATTCAACATTCTACTCCAGATCTTAGATGAGGGGAGGCTGACGGATAATAAGGGCCGAACAGTAAATTTTAAGAACACGATCATCATTATGACATCAAACCTGGGTGCCCAGTTGATTATGGAGAAGACCCAACAGCTCACTGATGCAAACCGGGAGGAAATCTATCAGGAGATTAAGGATGAGATCATGAGAATGCTCAGGGGAACGCTGAGGCCCGAATTCCTGAACCGTATTGATGAGGTGGTACTATTTCATTCCCTGACCATGGATGAAATTAAAAAGATCATTAAGCTGCAGTTTAACATCCTTAAGAGAATGGTCGAAAAACAGGGGGTTACCTTGCAGCTTGCCCCAGAAGCCCTGGATTTTCTGGCTGGGGTGGGATATGACCCCGCCTTCGGGGCCCGGCCCCTGAAGCGGGCTATGGAAAGGTTTATCACCAACCCCCTGGCTGAGAAGATACTGACCGGGGAGTTCGCCGACGGGGATCAGGTTTTGATTAAAAAAGATGAAAATTTGCTTGCTTTTTCTAAATTAAATCATTAAATTTTCACCCGTAGGAAAAATGCTGTGTTATTATCGGAGGATGTCCCAGATGATTCCCAGATGGTTGCTTCCAGTTGTTGTTATTGTCCCCCTGTTATTTTTATGGACGGGGTGCGGCAAGAAAATGACGGCCGATGAGATGTTCGCCAAGGCCAACAAGTTTCAGGAGGAAAGAAACTTTAAAGAGGCGGTACACACCTATGAGGATATCACTATCAAATACCCTAAGAGCGAATTTGCCGCCAAGGCTCAGTTTATGATCGGGTTTGTCTACGCCAATGAAATCAAGGATCTTGAAAAGGCTCGCAAGGCCTATAATAGGTTCCTGGAAAAATACTCCGATCTCAGCGATAGCGGGATGGTGTCCTCGGCCCGGTGGGAACTGGCCAACCTGGGGAAGGACATCAATGAGATTGACATTCTTAACCCTGGAGTTGAACTGCAGGAATAATCCCAACTTTTAGATAAAGAAAAACCGATCTGTTTCATTCCCTTTTTTTAGAATGGTGACATTTCGGTTTTTTTTGCATTGATCCCTAACAAGAAATTACATTCTGGATGATTACAGGTTCATTAAAACCTTTGATAATTTTTATCCCAGATTCGGAATTTTACCCCTCAGTCGGACGTCTGGCTGAAAACCGATAAATCTGTCAGGCGCCAGACTAATCGGTTGAATGTATTCTTTTGTATTTAATACCCACCCCGAGTATTCGCGGTGGGTTTCTTTTCTTTAGGATTTGAACACCTTGTGCCAACATAATAAGTAAATTATCCAAATCTGGGCTTAGAAGATGATACTTTTACATTAGAAACAATCCTCGAAAGTTCTTAGGCCGTTTAAAAAAAGCTAGCTTGCAATAAACTGGCTTTTTTGTTTAATGGCTTGACAATTAAATTTTTTAATGTTAAATTAAAATATAATTTATTTACATTGACATTTCCGTTGGAACTTTTAGACTAAATAAAAGTTGTAAGATTTAGAAGACATTATTGGCAATCCCGTAAAAAGGTCTATCCTGAAGAATAGAAACCGTTAAAACGGTTATGAGCCTTTTTTTATTTGTCTTAAGCCCCCGACTCAAGTCGGGGGTTAACTTGGTTTTTCCAGTGGGATTATTATTTCTTTTTGTAGAGGAGAATCATGAATAAGGACATTCAGGTTATCAATGAGACGATTAAAGAACAGAGTGCCTTTGTGGACAAATTGGTTTCCGAGGTGGGCAAGGTCATCGTGGGTCAAAAATATATGGTGGAAAGACTTCTGATCGGGCTTCTGTCCAACGGACACATTCTTCTGGAAGGGGTGCCCGGGCTGGCCAAAACCATGGCGGTCAAAACCCTATCGGCGGCCATCAAGACCAAATTTCAAAGGCTGCAATTTACCCCGGACCTGCTGCCCGCCGACTTGATCGGAACGTTGGTTTATAACCAGCATGACGGAAAATTTACGGTCAAGAAGGGACCCATCTTTGCCAACCTGATCCTGGCCGATGAGATCAACCGCTCCCCGGCCAAGGTGCAGTCGGCCCTCCTGGAGGCCATGCAGGAGAGGCAGGTAACGATTGGTGAGAATACCTTTAAGCTCGACGAGCCCTTTCTGGTCTTAGCAACCCAGAACCCCATCGAGCAGGAGGGGACCTATCCCCTCCCGGAGGCCCAGATAGACCGCTTCATGCTGAAACTGAAAATTACCTATCCCAACCAGGGCGAGGAGCTGGAGATTATGCGTCGAATGGCGCGGATGGACGGGATAAAAGTGAACGCCGTCGTTTCCCCAAAGGATATCCTCAAGGCCCGGAAGGCGGTGGATAGCATCTATTTGGATGAAAAGATCGAAAAGTATATTCTGGATATCGTCTTTGCCACCCGAAATCCGGAGGATTATGGGCTGGAAGATCTGAAGAGCCTGATTGCTTATGGTGCCTCACCCCGGGCCTCTATTTATCTGGTGATAACATCCAAGGCGCACGCTTTCTTAAAGAAACGGGGGTATGTGATCCCAGAAGACATCCGGGCCATTGGGATGGACATCCTCCGCCATCGAATCATCGTCACCTATGAGGCGGAGGCCGAGGAGGTGACTTCGGAAGACATTGTTCAGAAAATATTCGATACGATTGAGGTGCCTTAGTCCGCTGTCAGCGATCCGCTGTCGGCAGTCCGCTGTCAGCTATCCGTTTTCAGATGTAATCATTTAACTTTTTGGGGAAGAACCCGTAGGTTATAAAAAACCTATCCAAGAAAGGATAAGCTATGAGAGACTATCGTAAGTTGAAGATTTGGAATGAGTCCATGGATTATGTTGTAGCCGTCTATAAATTCTCCAAGATTTTACCCAAAAGTGAGGAATACAATCTGATTTCACAGATAAAAAGGGCGGCAACATCCATTCCTTTGAACATTTCAGAAGGTGCAGGGTGTGGAACAAACAAGGAATTTCAACAGTTTTTATGGTATGCCTATCGTTCCACAAATGAAGTATTGACATGCCTGGAATTGTCATTACGATTAAATTTCTGTCAGCGCAAACAGGTTGAAGCCTTGAGTGATTGGGGTGACAAAATCTGTGGCATGATTTATTCTTTTGTCAAAAAATTAGATTGACGTAAAGTTTTTAGAGGAAATCCCTTGTTGTGAAAGGTATGATTGCTGACTGCGAATGACGGATATCTGATTGCGGATAGCGGATAACGGATTGCGGGTGGCGGGAATATCATGATCCCGAAGGAAATCTTAAAGAAAGTCCGATTGGTCGAGATAAAGACACGGGGGTTAGTAAACGAGGTCTTTTCCGGGGAATACCATTCGGTGTTCAAGGGGAGGGGGATCGAATTTGCAGAGGTGAGGGAATATCAGGTCGGGGACGACATCCGCACCATTGATTGGAACGTTACCGCCCGGACGGGACATCCCCATATAAAGATCTTTGATGAGGAAAGGGAGCTGGTGGTTATGTTCCTGGTGGACCTCTCCGGTTCGGGGGAGTTTGGAACCCACCGCCAGTTTAAAAGGGAGATCGGCGCTGAGGTCTGCGCCCTGCTCGCCTTTTCAGCCGCCAAAAACAACGACAAGGTGGGTCTGATCGCCTTTAGCGATCGCATCGAAAAGTTCGTCCCCCCCAAGAAGGGACGGGGCCACGTCTTCCGGATCATCAGGGAACTCTTGTATTTCACCCCAGAAAGCCGACGAACCCATATCGGCCAGGCACTAGAATACCTGAATCGGGTGATCAGGAAAAGATGTATTGTCTTTTTGGTCTCCGATTTCTGGGATGAGGGGTACGAAAGACCCCTGCAGATTCTGGCCAGAAAGCACGACCTTATCGCCATTACCCTCTATGACCCCCGGGAGGCGGAACTGCCCCGGGCCGGCTTTGTGGAGCTGAAAGATGCCGAGAGCGACGAGGTCTTCGTCGTTGATACCAGCAATGAGCGATTAAGACAGCGATACCGGGAGGAATTTATTAGAAAAAAACTGGAACGGGAAAGGTTGTTTAAGTCATTGAAAGTGGATTTAATTACCTTACGCACCGATCAATCATACGTTCAGCCAATTGTTCAGTTTTTTAAGATGAGGGAACGGCGCTTCCGATGAACTCAGAGGACGCAGAAACGCAGAATCCCTCAGAGGACATAGAAGAACTCAGCCCCGTCCCAAGATCGTTTTCCCCTGGGAGCGTAGCCTCCTACCCTAGCCGGGCACGGCGGACCGGGCAGGCAAGATTCTTGGGCCGAAAGGATCTTGGCAACTGGAATAATGGTCTACAGCCCGTAGGGAATGATGGATAAATGGAAGGATAGAAAAATTGAAGGATGGACGAATGCCCCCCTGGCCGGGCAGGCAAGGCCCGTATGGGGAGGAATGGGTACACCCAACCTTCCAGCATTCCAACATTCCCCTACAGGTCTTCGGACAATCTTCCATCATTCCAGAAATGACAGATTTGGAAAATATTTTCACTAAGTTTTAGATCATGGGGATCAGGAATATCCTTTTGACAGGGTTGTTATTGTGGGTATCGCTGTCATTTGCCGATGATGTTCGGATAAAGGCCGAGCTAGAACCGGATACCGCGTTGGTGGGGGACTGGATTAGTTTCTCCCTTTTCATCGAACACGACCAAGGGATAAAGGTTGACCTGCCCCAGCTTCAGGGGCGGGTAGGGGATCTGGAGGTGATTAAGCCGGGGGAGTGGAAATCTAAAAAGTCAAAAGGGAGGATCATTGACCAAATGGCGACTACCTGTGCGGTATATGATACGGGCCATTTTGTCATTCCGGAAATACCTATCTTCTACCAAAAGGTCGGGGATACCACCCGGTACCAGATTAACAGTCAACCCCTTGGGGTTTTTATTGCCAGTGTGCTGGACTCCTCCGTCACCGATATTCTGGACATTAAGGGGCCGGTGGCCTTTCCCCGACCCTTGCGGGAGAAGCTGTTCTGGGCCATGATTTTTATGATCCCCCTGGCTCTGGGAGCGTTGGCTTACATCTATGTTAAAAGAAAGAAAGGGGGACCGAAAAAAATCCTGGCGGCGTCCCCCCCTTTAGTTCCCCCCCATGAGTGGGCTTATCAGGAATTGGAGAAATTAAAAGGGTCTTCCCTTCTCCTGCAGGGAAAGTTCAAAGCCTATTATTCCAGGGCTTCCGAAATCGTCTGCACCTATCTTGAAAGGCGTTATCCCATTCGGGCAGTGGAGATGACGTCAACCGAGCTTATTGAATGGTTTTCACAATCCAAATTGTCCGACGGTATTTTAGAGATGGTGAGGAGCTTTCTGGAAAAGTGCGATCTGGTGAAATTTGCCAAGCATCGGCCCCTATCCCAGGAAAACGAAGAGGTTCTCCTTCAGGCCTACCAGATTGTGGATAGAACCAAACTCGGGGTTGAAAAGTGCTGGGGAAATGAAACTCCCAAAAGAAAAAAACAATCTGAGCTTTAGAGGAGAGAAGCACAGATAGTAAAAAATATTCCGATAGTCCAACATTGCTCATATCAAGACATATTAACTAAATAATTAATAGTAAATAACTTTTAATAATTTTTGAGGTATCAGAAAATGGAAAATGTGGTGTATCTGTTGGGTGCCGGATTTTCTGCTCCTTTAGGGTTGCCCGTTATGGATAATTTCCTAGAAAAATCAAAAGATATGTATTTTGAAACACCTGATAAATTTAAACATTTCTTAAAGGTTTTTGATACGATAAAAGAAATGTCTATTAGTAAGAATTATTTTTCGACAGATTTGTTTAATATTGAAGAAATATTATCAATTCTTGAAATGAAAACTAGTCTTGGGGAAAATGGTTCAAGTCGCTTTTTTATTAAATATATCATTGATGTTATTAATCATTTTACTCCATCGATTGTACCACATAAAAATCCTTTAATTGGGAATTGGAATGAGCATATTTTTGGGGATAAACCAATAGCAAACTACTATGGATATTTTGTATCCTCTTTATTAAATGCTCAAACTACTCGGAGAATAGTAGAAGATAATTATGGTAACAAATCCCCCATTTATAAGTTATCAAAAGATAGCAATCACCAAGCAAAATATTCTGTTATTACTTTAAATTATGATTTAGTTATTGAAAATTATTGCAATTTTTTAAATCAAAATTTAGAATTTTGCAATGACATCAAATTTATAAAACCATACAATAATTTTAATGTCGAATCTTCTAAATTCCCAGTTATTGCAAAATTACATGGTAGTATTGATACAGGGAAAATTATCCCCCCTACTTGGAACAAATTATTAAATAAGCGCGAGATAAAGGATGCTTGGAAAGCTGCACATAAGCTTTTAATTAAAGCAAACCATATTAGAATCATTGGTTATTCTCTTCCAACCACAGATTCTTATGTAAGATATCTTTTTAAATCTGCCATTATCTATTCACTTCATTTAAAAAATATTGACGTGATTTGTTTGGATCACAATGGTGAAATAAAAAAACGATATGATGAATTCATCCAATTTAAAAATTATCGTTTTATTCCTGAAGACACCCTTAATTATCTAAAACAGAATTTTGAGCTAAACGAATCGTTTGAAAGACCCGACTCAAAAACGATGAAAGGATCTTTTAACAGATTGGAACAAGCTCATAATAGTTTTATGACCAGTTATATTTTATTACATCAATCTAATTAACACTTTGGAAATTATGAAAAAATAATAACCTGCACATGCACCGAACGCAACGTAGCACTATTACTTAACAATTTTATTTCTCGTTTAACGATCACGCTGTTGATTGCCAAACGCTAATTAAACTGAATAACCATAAAAATCTATCAAACATGTTTGCCCATCCCCAATTTTTTCTGCTGCTGTTGCTTGTTCCATTGATGGTCTTCTGGTACGTTAAGAAGCAGAAGAGAGCCCAGATTCAGTTTTCCACCATCAGCCTGCTGAAAGAGGTGGACAAAACCTCGTTGAAGAAATTCCGGCACATGCCGTTCATTTTCCGGTGTCTGGCGGTTGTTTTGATGGTCGTGGCCCTGGCCCGGCCCCAATCTACCAGTGAGACTAAGGAGGTGTTGACAGAAGGGATTGACATCATGCTGGCACTGGACATCTCCAGCTCCATGCTGGCCGAGGATTTTCAACCGAAGAACCGGATCCAAGCGGCTAAGGAAGTAGCAGCAGAATTTATTGACGGCCGTATGAGCGATCGCATCGGGTTGGTGGCCTTTTCCGGGATGAGCTTTACCCAGTGCCCGTTAACCTTAGACTACGGGCTGTTGAAAAAACTCCTGAGCGAGATCGGGGTGGGCATGATCGAGGACGGCACCGCCATCGGGATGGCCATCGCCAACGGGGTGAACCGGCTGCGGGATTTAAAGGCCAAGAGCAAGGTAATGATTCTGCTCACCGACGGCCAGAATAATCGGGGGGAACTGGATCCGGTCACCGCCGCTCAGACCGCTGCTGCCCTGGGCATTAAGGTCTATACCATTGGGGTGGGCAGTCGGGGGCAGGCGCCCTATCCGGTGGATACTCCATTTGGAAAACGCTATCAGATGGTCCCGGTGGACGTTGATGAGGACATGCTTAAGGAGGTAGCCAGGCTTACCGATGGCCGATACTTTCGGGCCACGAACGAAGATAAACTAAGGGAGATTTATGGGGAGATTGATGAGCTGGAGAAGACTAAAATTAAGGTGAAGGAATATAGAAGATATGAAGAGCTTTTTTACGGCTATCTATGGCTGGCACTGGCCTTTTTAACCACAGGGGTCGTTCTGGGGAACACCCGGTTCAGGAAGATTCCTTGAGTTAAATTCTTTAGTTTTTTCGGCTCTATGTCGTTAAGTGTGGTATATTATGAGATATTTGAGGATATTTACCATGCAAAATCAAGAGAGAAACAAATTAAAGGCGGCTTAAGACAGAAAAAGATCAATCTGATTAACAGTATGAACGGGAAATGGAAAGATATATACGACGAATTATGATCTATGTTTTAAACTAAAAAAAGATTGCTTCGGCCAAAAAACGGGCCTCGCAAAGACAAGCAAAAGAAACTGTCATTGCGAGGAATCCCGAGTATTCGGGATGACGAAGTAATCCTTAAAAGATAGTAGATGAACAAAAAAACATTGTGATGTATCATGAACGGAACTTTTTTCTTCTGCTTCATCCTTTTTGACAATTACCCATAGAAAACGACATAGACTCCTTCGTTCTTTATCGAGGGAATATCTCAAACCCTAAAACGGAAAAATGATGATCAAAAGTGAAGGCTTTCCTGATCCTTAAATTTTGCATGAGGGCGAAGGAAGTTGCATCAGTGAACGAAAAATTGATAGCCGAATATTGGCAAAAAATCTTCCAGGCAGAATCCCTCAATGCGGAATCAATAGCGTGTATTAGAATTACCGGGCTGGAAAAGAGGCTATCCCACAATTTGATGGATGCCTCCAGTCCGACAGTATATCTCAGATGGGTGATGCTTTCGTCTATGATATAGTCGCTAGTATGATAGGTGACGGGTCTACCTTTGTAGGTTTTTAAAAACTGTGAAGCCCGCTGATGGTATTGATCATCCCTATCATAAAGTGCGATCCAGGCGGAGGAATCGACAAAGAAGCCTTCTTTTGCAAAGACTTTCATTTCTTTTTGGGAGCACCGTAGAGATAATGATCATGATTGATGGAACCGTCGGTGATCCCGGAGTTTGCCATTCCCACAATATTCCAGATGGGATCGTCTTCAGCCAGGATGTGTTGCCCCTCTTTAGCGGAAATACCCAGGTATTCAGAAATGGCTTCACGGACGAGCTCAGCCATCTTTTTGTTAGTTTCCTTTGCTTTTTCTCTGAGCAGTCGGTGCTGAAGATGACCGAGGTAAATTTGGGTTCTTATAGGATACTCAGCCATTTTACCCCTTTTTTAATGTATATACATTATAATATAATAAATAAATTTAATTTTGTCAAGTAAAAATTCGTTCTATGATCCGTTTTGCCCATATTGAATATCTCCATCTTTTATGGGGAATCCCGATATTATTCTTTTTCTTTCTGTATGTATTTAAAAGGAAGAAAAAGGATGTGAATGTCTTTGGAAACCCGGAATTAGTGGCCAAACTGGCCCCCAACGCCAGCCGGAGGCGATTCGTATTGAAGGCAATGCTAATATTAGCCGGACTGTTTTTTATCATCATCGCCCTGGCCAATCCCCAGGTGGGGACCAAACTGGAGGAGGTGAAGCGGGAAGGGATTGATGTTGTAGCGGCCTTAGATGTTTCCCTGTCCATGATGGCAGAGGACATCGCTCCTAACCGGCTGATGAAGGCCAGGCACCAAATTGCTCACTTAATCAGCCTACTGGAAGGGGATCGCATTGGACTTATCGCCTTTGCCGGGGCCGGGTTTGTCCAGAGCCCATTGACACTGGATTATGGGGCGGCCCTCATGTTTCTGGACGCTATGGATGTTCAGACCGTTCCCCGCAAGGGAACAGCCATCGCCGAGGCCATCGGGGCGGCGGCTAAGTCCTTTATTCAGAGGGAAAAAAAACACAAGGTGCTGGTGCTGTTTACCGATGGGGAGGATCACGGGGAGGATGTTTTGAAGGCCGCCGAAAGGGCGGGGGAGGAAGGAATCGTCATCTATACCCTTGGGGTGGGCTCACCCCAAGGGGTTCCCATCCCCCTGTTTGGCAAAGCCGGAAATCGGGTGGGATTCAAAAAGGACAAAAACGGTGAAGTGGTGCTGACAAGGTTAAATGAGTGGGGCCTTCAGCAAATTGCTCTCCAAACGGGGGGAAAATATTTTCGTGCCAGCCCAGGCGAAGGTGAGATCGAAGAGATCTATCGGGAGATTGGCGGTATGGGAAAGAAAGAACTGGGGGCCAAGCAGTATACCCAATTTGAGGACCGTTTCCAGATTTTTCTGGTCATAGGATTAGCACTTCTCGTCACGGAATTCTTTATCAGCGAGGGGAGACGGACGAAAATAAATAAACCATCTGCAATTATTTAGCCTTATCGAGTTGATAAAGAAGTGAAATGTGCCAGCAGGGAAGAGCAGGAGTGCAGGGGAGCAGGGGAGCAGAGGGGCAGAGGGGAGGGGGAGGGAGTAATGGAATGTTGTCCCCCTGGGAGCGTAGCCTCCTACCCTAGCCGGGCACGGCGGACCGGGCAGGCAAGACCTGTAGGGGAATTTTGGTAACAGTTCACCACTAAATCCTATTTCTGAATCCTTTTGCCTTTCTCAAAGTCCCCCTTTTAAATAAGGGAGGAATCGAAATAGAGCCAAATCTAAAGATTATCATATTCGTTTTTCTTTTTGACTTGTCACGAAGTGACCACTCACCCTGAAAGTAGGGAAGGTTATTAAATGGTTATAAATCATTACCATAAGTTTCTTTTCCTGTTAATTACAGGGTCCCTATTAATTCTATCGTTCCCTTCAGAGTTATGTGGAGAATCGGGCACTGCTAAGGTTAAAAAGGGGAACAAATTCTATAATGAAGGTAAATACGATCGGGCCCAGGTGAAGTATATGGAAGCCCTACAAGAACATCCGGAGGCCCCGGAGATTCATTTCAATCTGGGGGATAACTACTATAAAAAGGAAAATTTTGAAAAATCCCAACAGGAATTTCAAAGTTCCCTTTCGACTCAAAAGGATGAATTAAAGACCCGTTCGTATTATAACCTGGGGAACGTCTTATTCAAAGGGCGGAAGATCCCCGAGAGCATCGAAGCCTATAAGAATGCCCTGAGGATAAGACCGGATTTCAGGGAGGCGAAGACTAATCTGGAGCTGGCCAAACTGATGCTTAAGCAACAGCAGCAGCCACAGGAGCAAAGGGGTCAGGAAGAGCAGTCTAAAGAGCAGAAGCAGGATCAGGAACAACAGCAGGAAGGGAAACAGGAGCAGCAACCGCCAGGACCCAAAGAAAAGGAATTTGATGAGCGGCAGGAACCGACCCAGCAACGTCGGCTAAAGCCCAAAGAAGGGATGACAGAGGAGGATGCCAAGAAAATTCTGGATGCGTTGAAGCATGACGAAAAGGAGCTTCTGAGACAGATACGTCGGATGAAGATTAAGGAGGGGATGGTGGATAAGGACTGGTGATGGGTTTTTATTCCAATTCAAAAATTCTTTTATTAGCCCACGAATTTATTCGTGGGTATTAAAAGCATATTAAAACATTTAACCGTTTTAACGGTTTAATGTGGGAGGGTTTTTTGATGTCCCATTCTTTA
Organism: Candidatus Zhuqueibacterota bacterium; assembly: GCA_016783505.1. Classification (GTDB taxonomy): domain Bacteria; phylum BS750m-G25; class BS750m-G25; order BS750m-G25; family BS750m-G25; genus BS750m-G25. Next base: position 19,911 of record JADHWK010000033.1, read on the forward strand.
ACCAAATTGTGGGTTCATGCCATCTGGGGCACGAAGGATCGAATACCATTGCTTAAAGACCCATTTAGATCCAAGATCATACATCATATTCAAGACAAGTTAGAGGAACTTGATTGTGGTGTTCGTATAATTAACGGGACGGCGGATCATTTTCATGCACTATTTCTATTATGTAATGATAAATCCCTTGCTGAAGTGATGAAAATGATTAAAGGCGAATCTTCACATTGGATCAATCAGCAAGACATTATCAGTCGTAAATTTGCTTGGCAGGTAGGTTATGGTGGTTTTTCAGTAAGCGAATCTATGGTAAAGCAAGTTGAGGATTATATTCGTAAGCAAGAAGAGCATCATCGGAAGATGACATTTCAAGAAGAATATGATCGTTTTCTTAAACAATATGGGTTATCAGAAAAACCGATGAATCGGTTAAATGAATTCTTTTGAGCTATTTTTACCCACGATTAAAATCGTGGGTTACTTATGGCTTTCAGCACCTTGCAACAATGTCATAAATATATTTTTGGAATATTAGTTTGATGATAAAAAAATATGTGCTGATCTTTCTTCTTTTGTCTATTCCATTAAGCCTTGGGGCTCAGGAGCTGCAATTTACCGCCCGGGTCAATCCCCAGGCCCTGGCGGAAGACCAGATCCTGGAGGTGATCTTTGAACTGTCCGGAAGTGGAATTTCGTCGCTGCCGCGGCCCAGGCTTCCTGACTTCCCTGACTTTATCATCATTTCTGGCCCCAATCAGTCAACCAGTTATGAATTCATCAACGGGAGCATGTCCCTTTCCAAGACCTACGGCTATACCCTGATGCCCAAACGGGCCGGTTCGTTCAAAATAGGGTCGGCGGAAGTTCGGTATAAAGGCAAGGATTATCGCACCGATCCTGTTCTCATTTTAGTATCTAAAGGCGGGATGGCCGCCCGGAAGGTCCGTCCTTCGGATCGGGAGAAGAAAAAAATTCAACCCGGGCTCGATATTTTTCTCAGGGCGGCGTTGGATAAGGTGAAAGCCTATCAAAATGAGATGATAGTTTTGACATATAAGATTTATACCGGCGTGAGAATATCCAGTTATGGTGTTCAGGAATTGCCCAGGACCACCGGTTTTTGGGTTGAGGAGTTTGAATTGCCCAAGCAGCCCCCCTTGAAGGATGAGGTGGTGAACGGTCAGCACTACCGAGCCGCGGTCATCAAGAAACTAGCCCTTTTCCCCACCAGTCCCGGCAAATTAACCATTGACCCTATGGTAGTGGAGTGCGAAGTTCAGGCGCAGAGAAGACGCCGGGCCTACGATCCCTTCGACCTTGACTCTTTCTTCGATGATTCTTTTTTATTCGGCCGCACCGTCAAAAAGGTCCTTAAATCCAATCCCCTCACCCTGGAAGTAATCCCATTGCCCCCAGAAAATCAGCCGCCGGGATTTGGCGGGACGGTGGGGGAGTTTAATCTATCGGTCAGGGTGGATAAAGAAAAAGTCAAAACCAATGAGGCGATCACCTTGACCGTCACCTTAGCCGGCAGGGGGAATATCAAGACCCTTCCCGAGCCCGTCCTTTCGCTCTCGCCCGATTTTGAACGGTATGAGCCCAAAATTTCCGAGGTGATCAACCGCAAAGGGTCCCAGATTTCCGGGAAAAAGACCTTTGAATATGTTTTAATCCCCCGGCACCCGGGGGAACAGGTCATTCAACCGATTTCCTTTTCCTTCTTCAACCCAGCAAAAAAACGGTATGTTACCCAGCAAAGCGGCCGGTTCATCATCCAGGTTGAAAAGGGCCCCGAAGCCCCGGGTCCGTTAGTAGCCGGTCTGACCAAGGAGGAGGTTAAACTGGTGGGACAGGACATCCGGTTCATCAAGAAGCGGGTCAAGGGTTTTAAAAAACAGGGAAGTTTTCCCTATCAGGGATTTGTCTTCACCTTTTTAATCATTTTTCCCCTGTTCGTCTTGGGGGGGACAGTATTTTACCGGAGTAGGCAGGACCGGCTGGGACAAAACGCAGCCTTAGCCCGTTTTGAAAGGGCTTATCCTACCGTTCAAAAGGCGCTGAAGCGGGTTGCCAGGTTGCAGTCTGCGGACCGGGCTAAAGAATTCTATGGGGACCTGTCCGGTGCCCTGATGGGTTATTTTGGGGATAAATTGAATAAATCAGCGGTCGGATTTTCGGTCGAAGAGCTGGAAAAAATCCTGACTGAGAAGGGGATTGATGATAATCTGGTCCAACGGACGAAGAAGATTTTGACCCACTGCGACTACGCCCGCTTTGCCCCCGGTGAAGTTCAGCTTGAGCAACTTGAATCAGTTCTAAAAAAAAGCCAGGGAATCATTAAATCTTTAGAAAAAACCTTGGTATTTAGCTTATTAACTAATAATCTTATAATCTTGGTGTCTTCGTGTCTTTGTGGCTGAACCGTTACAGTTTTTTTTACGTATCAACGATTATTCTTTTGGGACCGATCTGTTGGATGGGAGGACATCGTGCCTTTGGGGATCCATTCGCTAGCCTGTTCGAAGAGGGAAACCACCTCTATGAAGCGGGGGAGTATGAGGAAGCCATTTCAAAATATGAATTGATATTAGAGGGAGGCTATGAAAACGGGACGCTGTACTATAATCTGGGTAATGCCCATTATAAGCTGAATCACATCGCACCGGCCATCTTTTACTATGAGAAGGCAGCCCGGCTGATGCCCAGGGAGCCCGACGTGAAGATTAATCTGAAGTTGGCTAATTTGAGGGTCATTGACAAAATTACCCCGAGGCCGCGGCTGGTGATCTGGGATTGGTTCGACTCCTTTCGGGGGCTGTTTTCCTTGGGTCTGCTGACCGGGCTGGTACTGGGTTTATATCTAATTCTGATAATTGGGCTCATAGTCTACGTCTGGTTTCGGAAGGTAAGGTTAAGAAGGATGATCCTCTATGGAATGGGACCGACCGCTTTTTTGCTTCTACTCTTTTTGGGCCTGTTCCTCCTTCGGATTCATGAAATTAAAAAGCTACGGGAGGGGATTATTTTTTCGCCAATGGTTGAGGTGCGTAGCGCCCCGGGTGAGGGAGAAACAGAACTTTTCCTCCTCCATGAGGGGGTAAAGGCCAAGATTAGAAATAGGGTGGGGGATTGGGTTGAGATTGAACTGGCGGACGGCAAGGTGGGATGGGTGGGCTGTGAATCCCTGCGGGAGATTTAGGTCGGCCTTAAATCCATTTTTGCATTAATTCATTAATACATCGACCCCTTTTTAAGAGGGCCTTTTTTTCTTCGAGTTCCTCCCGTGTGGCCTGTGTATAGATCCCTGTAGAGGCAAGAGAGGCGTGCCCTAAAAGTTTTTGAATAAGATGCGATAAATGTTGCTGTTTGGGCATGCGATTAAATATATTAAAGAAATTGCCCATAATAATAAATGTTAAAAAAAGCTTGACTTTTTCCGAATGAAAGTTTAAATTATAGAAAACTATTTTGAGGTAGAGTATACAGATGAGTTTAGTAATTTCCATGATAGTCCCTGACGGGATAGTAGTAGCTACGGATAGCCTTTCTCTATCACAAAATATTCTTGAGTTTGTTGCTCAGAATGTTGAAACGGAATGTCCTCATTGTAGGAAGAAGATCGGAGCACAGGAACTTAGATTGCCTCCTATTCCTATTCCGTTTTCAGCATCGTCTTACACCCAGAAACTCTTTTCCTTAAAAAATAAATTTGCCCTGGGTTCCTTTGGTCTAGGCATTTTAAACAACCAGAGCATACATTATCATGTTAGGCAGTTTGAACGCATATATAATAAGTCTGAGGATTTGTTATCAATCAGGAATGCATTTATCAAATATATAGAGAAAGAGTTGCTTGTCCAATTTCCTGAATACAGGGAAAAGGCACCCGAAGATTGGCATCCAATTGGGTTTCATCTAAATGGGTACGAAAGATCAGATGGAAAACCAGCTGCGAAGCTGACCGGAGTAACCCATGAAGTTTATATTGGACGCAAGAATATTGTTCGTAAAAGGGATAATATAGGCTGCACGATTGGCGGTGATATGAGAGTTGTCCGAAAATTGTGGGAAATTGGAAAAGAGGATCCAAGACTAAAATTTAAATATAGATTGTTCTCGCTTCAAGATGCAATAGATTTGAGTGAATCTTTAATCGGTATCACAAGCACTATTCAAAGATTTGCTAACGAGGTTCCATCGGTGGGCGGAGAAATAGATATCGCACTCGTAACTCCGTTTAATGATTTTCAGTGGATAAAGCGAAAGAAACTTATGGAAATACTGGAGGAACTAAAAGGTTTTCAGTCGATGAAGCAAAAGAATTTTTTAGAAACAGGGAAGGAATCAAAATGAATACAAGAATGTATACCGAAGAAGAAGTAGCTTCTGGTTACCCACCAGTTATTGTTTTAGTTAATCCCGACCCGGGAACCTATTATCCAGGAGTAGATTGTAGAACCGACACCAATGACACAACTCCTGAAATCATTTTCGACGATATTATGCGAAAATATCATAGTGCATGGGAAAAACTGGCCAAATTGTAAAATATTTGAGTTTTCAGGAAATTGTAGAAAGGAATCGAAGAATTGTTCTAGAAACTGGTGGCTTCGTAGAAGGTGCCGGTAAATTGAGCAATCCCAACAGCCTTGAGTATCTTGTTAATATAGTACAGGAGAAAATTAACGATAAAGAACTTTATCCCTCCTTGGTCGAGAAAGCAGCGGTATATGTATTTAATATAATTACAAGACATATTTTTATCGATGGCAATAAACGCACAGGGATGATTTGTGCATTTTGGTTCTTACGACTTAATGGATGTATCGTTTCTGAATCGATTTCTGAAAACGAGATTGTCAAAATTGCGCTTGATATTGCTAATAGAACAATAGATCTTCCCGAAATAATTATTTGGCTTCAAGAAAGGTTGGAATAAAAATACTTAATGAATCAAACCCCCGCTTTGGCGGGGTTTTTTGTTTAACAGTCAATATTATCTAAAAAAACCTTGACACTAAAACCTTAATTTTGTATCTTATAAACAATTCATTTAGAGGCAAGAACGACTGAAATTTACACCCACGTGGGCCGTAAGCAGATTCGCATATCGCCAGAACAATAACCGCACTTTTTCATAATTCAGTGAGAAAAGGTGCGTCTACTTGCTAGTAAAATGAAATCGATTAATAACATAAAGAAATAATATCAAATTACTTAAGATATGGAGTATATCTAAAAGGTTCCGAAACTTTGGAGACGGCCAGTAGCTTATTATAATATATATAAGAATTGGAGATTAACTAATGGTGTCTTCGAACAGTAAGGATGCTAATTTGGGTAATAGTAAAGAAGGCGAAAGAATAAGTACAAGCAAAGTTGCATACAGTGACCCACAAATGGTCGAAATATCTTTATATGAAATAAAAAATTTCTTAATAACTGAGACCATCGCGAAGGTAATAATACTTGTTGGTTCTCTTTTTATTGGAGGCATCTTATCTGCGGTTTTTTCGAAGATTCCTGTCCATCGAATTATAATTATAGCTTCCTGTGCAATATTATTTTTCGGAATTATCCTTGATGTATATTTGATAAAAACTAAACTTAGTGAATTGGAACGAAAAGGGGCTAGAAAATGGAAATAACGGGGACGTTAGCAGTACTCATTGGCGCTATTCTTGGTTTCATAATTTCAATTTTTGTGCTTCGTTATTTTGAGAAGAATAGAAAGCAAAAAACCATAATTGATAATTTAATTAATGAAGGTATGGATTATTATTCTTCATCATTGGAAGTTCTAGATAAAGAGGAAAATCTCAACAAAGCAATCCAAACCTATGAAGAGGCTTTAAAAATCAGAACTATTGAGAAATACCCTCTTGACTATGCGATGACACAAAATAATCTTGGAAATGCCTGCGCTACTCTTTCAGAGGTTCGTAATAAAGAGAAGAACCTGCTCAAAGCAATCCGAGCTTATGAAGAGGCTCTGAAAATATACACTGTTGAGAAATACTCTGTTGATTATGCAATGACACAGAATAATCTTGGAAATGCCTACAGGGCTCTTTCAGTAGTTCGAGATAAGGGGGAGAACTTAGCCAAAGCAATCCGAGCATTTGAAGAGGCTTTAAAAATCAGAACTGTTGAGAAATACCCTCTTGACTATGCGATGACACAAAATAATCTTGGAACTGCCTACGGCACTTTTTCAGAGGTTCGAGATAAGGAAGGGAACTTAACCAAAGCAATCCGAACATTTGAAGAAGCCCTGAAAATATACACTGTTGAGAAATACCCTGTTGATTATGCAATGATACAGAATAATCTTGGAAATGCATATAGGACTCTAGCAGAAGTACGAGACAAGGCGAAGATCATGACCAAAGCAATCCGAGCCTATGAAGAGGCTTTGAAAATATACACTATCGAGAGATACCCTCTTGACTATGCGATGACACAAAATAACCTTGGAAATGCCTATGGTACTCTTTCAGAGGTCTTAGATAAAGAGGGAAACCTGATCAAATCAATACGAGCTTACAAAGAAGCTTTAAATATTAAAACTGTTGAGAAATATCCTGTCGACTATGCAATGATACAAAATAACCTTGGGATTGCCTACGGCGCTCTTTCGGGGATTCGAGACAAGGAGGAGAACTTGGCCAAAGCAATCCGAGCATTTGAAGAGGCTCTGAAAATATGTACTATTGAGAGATACCCTGTTTACTATGCGATGACCCAGAATAATCTTGGAAATGCCTACAGGATTTTTTTAGAGGTTCGAGATAAGGAGGAGAACTTGACCAAAGCAATCCGAGCATTTAAAGAGGCTTTAAAAATCAGAACTATTGAGAAATACCCTCTTGACTATGCGATGACCCAGAATAATCTTGGAAATGCCTACAGGATTTTTTCAGAGGTTCGAGATAAGGAGGGGAACTTGGCCAAAGCAATCCATGCATTTAAAGAGGCTTTAAAAATCAGAACTATTGAGAAATACCCTCTTGACTATGCGATGACACAGACTAATCTTGGAAGTGCTTATAGTACTTTTTCAGAGATTAGCGATAAGGTGGAGAACCTCACCAAGGCAATCCGAGCATTTGAAGAGGCTCTAAAAATATACTCTATTGATAAATATCCCCAATATTATAAAATAATATTGTCCAATCTGGAGAGATCAAAACAGAGTATGGGTTAACGAATTTTGTGTACTCTGTTTTCGCTTCCAGTGGATGTTCTAATCCGCCGGAATTCCTAGGGTGTCGATATAATAGTCGAGGATGAAAACATCCTTGACGAACAGGGTAAAAATATTTACTATTACGGCCTCCGGCAATTATGTCAGGGGCTTTTTTTATCATAAAATCACCTTGCATTTTTAGTTAAAATTTAGTAATTTTACTATTGATGAAAAAACATCTCAAAATACGTCTTTCCGGGGTGGTGCAGGGGGTGGGCTTCCGACCCTTCGTGTATAATCTTGCCCACCGGTATCATCTCCCCGGCTTCGTATTCAACGACGACCACGGGGTGCAGGTTGAGGTGGAGGGGGAGGTTAATACCTTAGATCAATTTTTCAGGGTCCTGATTGAAGAACCCCCGCCGCAGTCCAAGATTGAAAGGGTAGAAAAGAATTATCTGCCCTTAGCCTATTTCAAAGAATTCCGCATTGAGGACAGCCGCACTCAGGGGATAAAGTTCGTCCAGATATCCCGGGATCTGGCTACCTGCGATGACTGCCTGAAGGAACTGTTTGACCCCAACGACCGCCGCTACCGCTATCCCTTCATCAATTGCACCAACTGTGGGCCCCGCTTTACCATCGTTAAAGACATTCCTTATGACCGTCCGCTCACCACCATGACCCCCTTTAAAATGTGCCCAGAATGTCAGGCCGAATACGATGACCCGGGGAACCGGCGCTTCCACGCCCAGCCCAACGCCTGTCCGGTCTGTGGTCCTAAGCTTGAACTGCTGATTGCGGAATGCGGAATGCGCCCAGACGGGCGGGCGTCTGCCCGGATTCCGGATTCCGGGGGGGATGTTATCTCGGCGGCCTGTGAATTGCTGAAGCAGGGGAGAATCCTCGCCGTCAAGGGGTTGGGGGGTTTTCATCTGGCCTGTGATGCATTGAACGAAGATGCGGTTCAGAGGTTG
>JADHWK010000034.1 GCA_016783505.1 Candidatus Zhuqueibacterota bacterium
TCCGGCTCCGGTTTGACGATGGGCGGGGAGATGGCATCCTTCCTCATCAGAAAGACCCAGCGAATGCTGGTCCGTTTGGTGTGCTTCTCGGGACCGCCCAACCAGTAGGGGTCCAGCATGGCACGGGAGGCGGCCGAGGCCTCGAAGCAGTAGGGTACCCCCCGATCGAGGCGGCAGTTCTCCTCCCGCATGCAGGGCTCATTGGCGCACTCCTCCTTTTTAGTGATCACGTTCTCGCACCTGGAGCGGTCAAAGAGCGGGGCCAGGTCAGGGTAATGTTTGACGAAGTTGGTAGGCATATAGAACTTCCGTTCCGGGGTATCTGCCAGCGCCCCTCCCCCCCCGTAGCGGACGAACACCAAGTCGTTGGAAACCAACTTCGCTTCAGGTTGTCGAAGTAAGGAAGCAAAATGGGTGGACTTACCCGTCCCCGGGGGAGCAATCAACAGCAATCCCTTTCCGGCAAAATCCAGGCAGAAGCCCCGGATGGAATGGAGGTCGAAGGACCGTTCCGAGATGTCAGCTACCATCCCCAAAGCCAGGCTCCGGAGCTGACCGTAAAAGGCGGATTTGAAAAGGACGGCCGTCTTGGATTCCGAATTGTAATAGGCCCGGGGCTCGCGACCGGGAATCCAGCCCACTGCGTAGATGATCCCGTGGGGCTCCAGATCGGCCTCCAGTTGGGCCGGATACCAGTTCTCGATCCAGAAATCATAAAGGTGGGGAAGGTTGGTCCTTAACTGAATAATCACCCCGGCGATGTTAGCGTTCCATTCATAGTAGGTCTCGTAGGACAGGTGCGCCTCGGCCTCGGCCACCAGGGCATCCCGTATCTGGGTGGTGACCTCGGGCTCGGTCTCTACAAACGAGCGCCTCACGGTCATGGTGTTATTCAGGGCCATCACCTTCGCCTTTCGGGTGGGCTCCAGCTTTGCCATCGCGGCGATAATCCGGTCCATCGCCTCCTCCAGCTTTTCCATGGAGGTGGCATAGGATATGCGGATATGAGAGTCAGCCCCGAAGGCATCCCCGGGGACGACGGCCACCCTGGCGTGCTTTAAAAGATAGTAGGCCAGGCCGTAGGAGTTGCGGATCTGCGTCCCCTGGAATTCTTTATTGAAATAGGATGAAAAGTTAGGGAATAGATAGAAGGCCCCCTGGGGCTCGGGGCAGGAGACCCCGGGGATCTGCCGCAATCGCTGCAGGACGAAATTCCTCCGTCGCTGAAACTCGGCCACCATCTTGGAAATCTCCGTCTGGGGACCCCGGAGGGCCTCCAGGCTGGCCATCTGGGATATGGTGCAGGCGTTGGAGGTGTTGTGGGATTGGACCTTGGCCATCCCGGCGATGAGCTCCTTTGGCCCAGCCGCATACCCGAGCCGCCAGCCGGTCATGGAATAGGCTTTCGACACCCCATTGACGATAACCGTTCGCTCCTTAACCTTGAGGCCCAGCGAGGCTAGCGAGACGAAGCGAAACCCGTCGTAGACCAGCTTCTCGTAGATCTCATCGGCAATGATCACTAGGCCCTCCTCTACGGCGATCTTAGCGATTTCTTCCAGCTCCTCCGGCGAATAGCCCATCCCGGTGGGATTTGAGGGGTTGTTCAAGATCAAGGCCTTGGTGCTGGGGGAGATGGCAGCGGAAAGCTCCTCAGGGGTGATCCGGAACCCGTTCTCCTCCTTGGCGGGAATGATGACCGGATTGGCCTTGGCCAGGCTTACCATCGGGGGGTAGGAGACCCAGTAGGGAGCGGGGATGATGGCCTCCTCACCCTTATTGAACAGGGCCACCGACAGGTTATAAAGACAATTCTTGGCCCCGCTGGAGACGATGATCTCGTCGGGTCCGTACTCCAGCCCGTTGTCCTCTCTGAGCTTCTGGATAATGGCGGCCTTAAGCTCCGGGAGGCCCTCGTTGGCCGTATACTTGGTGTAGCCGGCGTCAATGGCCCGCTTGGCCGCCTCCCGGATGTTCTCCGGGGTGGGAAAGTCGGGCTCCCCCACCGACAGATCCACCACGTCTATCCCCTCGGCCTTCATAGTCTTGGCCTTAGCGGTGATCTTCAGAGTGGGCGAAAACCCGATTCGCTGTATTCTGTCTGCTAACATTTTAGTTCCAATATAAATTTTCTGCTAACGTCTCCACTGTTTGTGAAGTGCCGAAGGCATTTGCGCGAACGTAGTGATCCACAAACAGCGTGTTATACGCATTGCGTTTATTTCCCGTTTAGCTTCATCCCATCCATATGTTCACTTAAAATGGGAAGTTTTTTATCATGCCAACAAGTTATAATATAGACTATTGTGATTTCCAATGACGCGCATTTTGGAGTGCATCCCGAAGCTTCGGGATGCACTCCAAACAGAAGTCAATAGTATAAGCTGCAAATCGCTAAAAACGATTCAAAAGACATAATTTAATTTTTACAATAGCTTAGTTATAATCTTAAATCTTCAACGAGTAATGATAAACCACTATCCATTTTTTGTATGTTATTATAACCGTCCTTTCCAACCCAGTCCTGATTTAGATAACTAACAACGAGTACTATGGGGTTGGTTAGCGTACTCGCTGCCAATCAGATTCGGCCAGGTAAACTTCCAATTCTTTCCACATAGCCTCGAGGTTACAGCGCATCACGATAAGATCCTGCCTTTTACCACCCATGTCTTTCACGTACTCCGGTAGCATGGCTTTCTCGCGAAAACCAAGCCTTTTAAAGATCCTGTGAGCCCCGATCTGTGGCCGCATCATCTTCACGATAACTTCCTCAACATTTTCCTTCACCGCCAGCAGGTAGAGTTCACGCGCCATCAACATACCCAACCCTTTGCGCTGAAAGGGGCGGGCCACGATCAACCTCAGTTCTACCATGTGTTCTTTCCAGCCCGGGGCTTCCAGCTCCAGCGCTCCGTCAGCTACGATCCGGTCATCAACGACAGCTACCAGTCGCTTGACCCCGCAAGATTTCATAGTCTGGATACGTCGCTTGACAATCTCACGCTTGGTGACGTCTACCCGAAGATATGCTCGGTCTTCTGGAGGAAGGGCTTGGAAGAAAGCATGGGACCGGTCTATATCCTCTTTCCTCAGCGGGCGGATGACAACATCACTGCCATCCTTCAGCCTCACTTTCCTTTTCATTACAGCTGTCCTCGGTTTTTATCTATTATACAGCGGGATCCCCAACCCATTTGCTCACCCCTTCTTCCCCTCCCCGCCAGACTCTTTGAGCTCCTTTTCTTCAGAAGTATCTGTTATTTTCTTCGAAGCCGGGAGGTTTTGCAAGAACTTCTTAATGTCCACCCCGCTCAGGGACTCGATCACGGTGGGCAGTTGTGCTAAAATCTGGGCCACCTGGGCGGTGAGCCGGGAAACCCCGGAAGAGCCGGTCCCCCCGTCAACCATAACGATCTTATCCACTTTGGACAGGGGTTCGGACACCGCCCGGGCCAGCTCGGGAAGTTTTTCCACAAACATCTGGTAGATGGCCGCCTGGTTGTATTCCCCCCAGGATTCGGCCTTCTTCTGCATCGCCTCGGCCTCAGCGGCCCCTTGGGCCCGGATGAGCTCGGCTTCTGCTAGCCCCTCCAGCTTCTTAGCCTCGGCACGACCCTTGGCCTCGGCCTCCAATCGGAACCGCTCCGCCTCGGCTTCGGCTTGAACCTGGTAGCGCTTGGCATCCGCCGCCTTCTTGACGGTGGACTCCAGCTCCTTCTCTTTCCTCAGGATCTCCTTCTCCTCGACCTTAATCCCCCCCTCCTTTTCCACCAGCTTGACCTGGTATTCTTCACGCTTCAGTTGCCGGCTAACCCTCTGTTTTTCCAACTCGTAGGCCAGGTCGGCCTCGGCCTTGCGCTGGTTGATGGCAGCCTGGTACTCGGCCCGTCGGGTCTCGTAGTCCCGACTGGCCCGGGCGATCTCGGCCTCGGCCTGGAATTTGGCGATGTCACCCTCCTTGCGGGCCTGAGCTGACTTAATGGTGGCATCCCGGTCGGTCTCGGCCTGGGCCACCGCCGCATCCCGCTTCACTTGGGCGATCCGGGGTCTCCCCAGCGCCTCCAGATAGCCCTGGGTATCGCTGATGTCTTTCAAGGCAAAGGAGAGCACCGCCAGCCCCATTCGGGCAAAGTCGTCAGAGGCTGAGGTCATAACCCGTTGGGCGAACTCCTCCCGCTGCTGGTAGATCTCCTCAACCTTCATAGACCCCAAGACCGCCCGGACGCATCCCTCCAGGATCTGATTGGCGACATCTTTAATCCCTTCAGCCCCGGTCCCTAAAAACTGCTCCGCCGCCTGACGAATGGAGTAATCGTCCCCACCGACCTTTACCTGGGCTACCGCCTCGGCGATGATGTGAACCCCCTGGGCGGTGAGCACCTCCGGGGTTTTGATGGGGATGGTGAACACCCCCAGAGGGAGGACCTGGGCGCGCTCAAGCAAGGGCAGGACGAAGGTCCCCCCACCGATTCGGTAGCGGTAGCCGATTTTTTTCCGGGTCCCATCTGGGTCAGTCACCGTCCGCTTCCGACCCCCGGAGACGATCAGCACCTCGTTTGGGCCCACCTTCCGATATTGAGTAGCCAGGGCCAGCAGGACTAGACCCACCACTACTACAATAATACTGAGCCAGATATACCATTCCATCTCTCCTCCTCTGTCCCGAAACTTCGGGACGATATAACCTAAACATAAAATTGGATTACATCATCAAATTTACCTAAATATATTCAAAAATATAATTCTTTGCAACACTTTTCTCAACTTTTTATCGTAAAACTATTGCTTTTTATCCTCATATGTATTAATTTTACAATGACAAAACCGCACAACTGAATTGACACCGTCAGTCAGGCGGCCTTCGGTCATCGTATCAACAATTAACAGATTAGTTGTAAAAGTAAGTGTATAAAACATTGACAGTAACCGTCTCACGAATGACGAAAGTCCCGAAGCTTCGGGATTTTAAAGGTGCCAAAGTTTAGTATAGGATAGAGATGAGTAACGGTATCTACGAGGAAGAAGACTCTCAGAGGTTCTATGAGAACCTGACTCCACTGCTGAACGGCCCTAACATTCAGCACGTCAATCTCAAAGGGTTAAAATCCAGGGCGATCAAGACCGCCACCCGCACCCGGTTCGGATCCTACGGCTGGCGGTCGGCGGTCTCCAGCCGGATAGCCCCTCTGACCGTCTACCTGGGGTCCGAACCGGTAAGATTACCCAAGATGACCGCGGTGCAGAAGAATATCGTAGAAAACGCCCCGGAGGAGTTGCATAAGGTTCTCCATCTGATGAGGTCCCTCCCTTTTGTTCACCTCCGCCGCCAGATGGGAAATAACGACGAATACAATCCCATCTGTAACCTCTATGTCTCGGTGGCCGATTCGAAAAACCACCGCATTGCCTACATGTGGGGCCATACCCTCCGAAAACCGGACAAAAAGCCCGGGCCCGAGTTCACCATGATCCACATTCCGGAGGAGCATCATCTCAGGCAACAGGTCCTGGTTTTGCCGGAATATAATCTAAACATCGCTCTGGGGACCGACTACATGGGGGAGGACAAGAAGGGGTTCTTAAGACAGGCCATGTGGTATGCTGACGAACACGGCATGCTGGGCCTGCATGCGGGGACGAAGCTGGTGACCGTCCGTGATGCCAAAGATGACCGATTGAAAAGATACGGGGTTTTCCTGTTCGGCTTGACGGCCACCGGAAAGTCCACCTGGTCCTGTCACCCGTTGGGATTGGATCCAAACAGGGGGGAGTGTACCCAGGTGATCCAGGACGACATCGTCTTTCTCAAAAAAGACGGCTCGGCCCTGGGCACGGAAACCGGGTTCTTCGTCAAGACGGATGTGGAGAAGGGCCTTCAGGAGGCCATGTATAATGCCTTGATTGACCGCACTGCTCTGTTCGAAAACGTTATGATTGATGCCGCCGGGAACCCCGATTTCTTGGACGAGCGCTTGTGCGCCAACGGCAGGGCTGTTATCCAGAGGGATAAGTTAAAAATTAAAAGGGGACGGCGGCTGGTGGGGATCAGTTCCAAAAGCATCAACATGCCACCCTTAGACGACCTTGACGGTTTGATCTTCGCCTTCATCACCCGCAGGAACACCATCATGCCCTTCGCCCAGGAGCTCACCCCGGAGCAGGCGTTGTTGGCCTATCTATGGGGGGAATCCACCCACTCCTATGCCTCCCAACCGCTCAAGGCCGGGGAATCGGTGCGGATTGTAGGGACCGACCCCTTCATCATCGGCTCCCGGGCCAGGAAGGTGAACCGATTCTATGACATCATCATGGATTTATTGGACAGATTTCCGGGCAAGGTGAGGTTCTATCAGTACAACACCGGCGGCGTCGGTGAGATCCTGGAGAGCTATGTGGAAGGGGAAATCGAAAAGAAGAGGGAAATCCAAAAGGTCACCCGGGTGCCCATTAGCGAGATGGCCGCTATTCAGCGCGGGGATCTGAGGGGGACGAACCGATATGAAAAAGGGAGGTTTGGAACCCATGAGATCGTGGCCTGTGAGGACAGGGGTCTTAAAGATTTTGACCCCAAGAAATTCTATTCGGAAGAGCAGATTGAATCCTATCTGGGGGACATTGTCAAGGGGCGGCGAAAGTTTACTGAGGAGATCGCAGACGAGGGGCTGAACCCGGAGATCATCCGGGCGGCGGAAAGATCCTTCGAGGTTTCCCGACGGGTAAAAACCAAACCTCCACCCGAGGGATTACCCCAAGGGGAACTAGCAGAATCAGGGGAAGAGATTCCTTGGAAACCGAAAACCCGACCCCCCCGACCCCTGGGCAGGAGATACAGATAAAATTACCATCAAATTCCACAATCAAAAAAAGCCATCGGAAAACTCGCCGGTGGCTTTTTCTATATCAACACATCAGTAATGACGGCAGATTACAACATCCACCGCGAGGGAGGAGTTTTTATGGTCACGGCAAAGATAGGAAAGATCAAAAGTAAGATCGCTGCTTCCCTTATCAATCAGAAGAACAGGTTCTATGATATATTAAAAATTGTTTGACTTTTAAAATTTTTTACATTATATTATTTTAAAAATGGAGATCGAAATTATGAAAACTCAAAATGTCCAGCTTCCCAACCCTGCGCCAAAGAAGTATTGGGAAGATAGCCGATGGGCGCATGAGCATTCTGTAGAGATTTCCGAGCGGTATCCTAATCAATGGATAGCGATTTTAAACAAAAAGGTTATTGCTGCTGGTAAAGATGGTTCCAAAGTAGAAAAGAACGGTGCTGAAAAAGCAGGCGATCAGGAATTCGTCATCTTCTTTGCTGAAAAGGGAATCCATATCTATGGAAATTAATCTCGAATTTGAGACAAAGATTGACCCGGAGTTTCTTGCTGCTGGCATTCCTGTTCGTCTTATACGATTGCTTGCTACCCTTCAATTTCTAACAAGCGAGGGTTGGAGCCGCAGATACCAGGGAATCATTGATACTGGCAATCCAATTTCTGTCATTCCACATTTCATTTGGAACAATGCACAGTTAAAATGGATTTCATCAGAAAAAACGAAACTTTATGGCATCGGTTCCGCTGGTGTATGGGGTAGGTTAGCAGAAATGACAATAACCTTCTCCGATGAAAAGCGGGTATCTCTACCAATTAGTCTCAAAGCCCACCTTTTAGACGATAACAGCGTTCCCCTCCTCATCGGCTTTGAAGACGTCTTGACTTCCCTCAAATTAGTAAGCGATTACAAAGAACAAAAGGCTTATCTTAAGTGGTAAATAGAAGCAAGCATATTGCCCCAAAAACAGAAAATTGGATCAGTTTGTTGGCTTTTTCATTTTAACACATCTAATTTTGTTTTGATCCTCACTAAGGTTGGTTCCTGCATAGCAATAAAAAGTAAGGCGAAACCCCGGGCTCTACCGGTGGGATTGCCCGAAGGGGAACATGCAGAATCAGGGGAAGAAATCCCCACGCCTACGGGTTGGGAAAGCAAATCAGACCCCCGCGACCCCTGAGCAGGCGATACAGATAAAATAACCGACGAATTTCACAATTAAAAAAGCCATCTATTAACTTACCGATGGTTTTTTTTGAATACTGCTACCAACTTTAACGTCGTTTGTCCTTGAAACCAGCTGGGGGGTTAACTTTTTCCCTGGGTTGCTGAACTGCTTAATTCTTATCTCATATGGTAAATGATCTTCTCGTGCCGGCTGCAAAATTCGTATTTACTCTTGAGTTGAGCATGGATAAGTTCTGACTGCCAGTGAGTATTTAGCAACCCACCGGGTTTAGGAGTGGGACTTTTCAGCCCCAGGCAATAATCCTGAGCACCCGCACCCTGTCCTCCTATTTCAACTCCCTTTTGGGCTCTTCACCAGGATAGACAATCCGGCCATTCACACTGAAGATGACAGCGTTTAGATTTAAGTCCAGGTGCTTAATAAGGTCTTCAATGGTAACCTTTTCGCTAATCTCTATCTCTTTCATCCTAGACACCATTACCGCATATTGTCCGAAGCTAGAACCAGATACTAAACTTTGGCAAATTTTATAAAGTGCAGAAAAAAACCACCTATCTGTCCTGGGACAGATAGGAATCAATTCCTAATCTTATGTTTCCTATAGTAATCCCGATAAATCGGGATGATGTGTCCAATCCAATTTGTTGGATTTTTAAAGAGAAGTTTAGGATGGTAATTGATTACCATCTGGGGGTTAACCGAAACCCAAAAGTAAATTTAAATCGTTTCAATGGCTTATCATTCTGATTCAGCCTAAAAACAATTTTTGCCAAAGTTTAGTCAGATACATACTGTTGGCGGCCGTACCTAAACTTTATCTTATCATATCCCCATTGACTCGCCAGAGCGTTTCCGACATTCTTTGATCCTGGGAAAGGCTTGTTTCAGTTGAACTGCTAAATGACCGAGCAAAATGAGGCAAGGCACGAAGTGTCGCAGTGTTGCTCTTCGTCCGCCAACACTAGGTTGTCTCGTTTGGTTTGATTCCACAAACCTTTATACTTATAACCGAACTTGCAACTTCCTTCACTTTCTCAGATGGTATTTTTAAATTATCAATGAGCGCCTTTGCAGTTGGATCATTAGCCATAAACTCGATAGGGAAAGAAGTCTCATCAACTATGTTGACTTCATGAAAACCAGCCTCTCTTATCGCTTCTATGTACTCGTCCTTTAATATTGCACCGGAAAGGCAACCGATATATGCCTCAATAGAATTCTTTATGAAATCAGGAAGTTCCTTCAATAAAACTATATCAGAGATCATCAGCCTACCACCTGGTTTCAGCGCCCTGAACGATTCCATGAAAACCCCTCTTTTATCGGGTGAGAGGTTGATAACACAATTTGAGATGACCACATCAATAGAATTATCAGCAACTGGTAGATTTTCAATCTCTCCGAGCCTGAACTCTACATTTCCGTAGTTGCCTTTCTGGGCGTTTTCTCTCGCCTTTTCAATCATCTCTGGTGTCATGTCTACACCGATAACTTTTCCATTTTTCCCAACTTTATCAGCAGCAAGAAAGCAATCGAATCCGGCACCGGAACCAAGATCAAGCACAGTCTCACCTTCGCTCAAAGAGGCAAGAGCGATAGGATTCCCACAGCCGAGGCCTAAATTTGCCCCCTCAGGAACGGCTTGGAGCTCTTCTTCCGTATACCCTATCGTCTTACTAATATCCTGTGCTAAATCAGTACTTCCACAGCAGGAATCAATAGGAACGCAACAGGAGCTATCCTGTTTGGCAATTTTGGCATAGCCCTCTCTTACGACTTTTTTTGTCTCTTCTTTCCTCATTTTAAACTCCTCCAAAGTTATTTACCAATATCATTTTGCTATTATCTCTTTCATCACTGGACCTAGCATATCTTTCACCATCCCTGCAAGATCTTCAACTTTAATTAAAGAAATACAGCACAGCTCCCCATCTTTTTCCCAAAATAAAAGAAAATTGGCCATTTGGCGAATAAGGGGAATTCTTCCTGTCGCACTTAGTGAGATTTTCCCTGTGGTCAGCTAATAACTTTACAACAGGATTTCTTGTCTTAACACATCCAATTTGAATTGTCAAAGCACCTACCGTGAAGAATATCTCTCAGGGAAGCTGATTTGCGATAGCAAAACTTTATAGATGTGCTGTGTCAGGTAGTATCATTCTCTCCTGTCACTTCCTTGCCTCCGGTGCTTTAGAAACCACTCATAGAGTTCTGGATTATTGTACGTCTCCGTCCAAGAATCATGACCGGCTTCCGGATATACCGTAAACTTCACGTTACCTCCACATTCTCTAAGGGCATTAACCATCTCTTCAGATTTTTTGATTGGAACGACATTATCCTTGGCACCGTGAAATACCCAAACGGGGACGTGTTTTAATTTGCATGCCTCTAATGGGTTTCCTCCTCCACAAATAGAGGCAATTGCGGCAAATCTATCGGGATACTCAATGGCAAGATTCCAGGTGCCAAAACCACCCATGCTAAGACCGGTTACATAAATCCGATCCTTATCAACTCGATATCTAGTAACGACCTCATCTAAGAGAGCATTCAGGAAATCGTTGGACCACCATCCATCTTTTGGACATTGCGGAGATACTAAAATAAAAGGGAAATCTTCCTGCTCCTCTACAATCTTTGGTGGACCGTGTCTTTTGATTAATTCCAGATCATCACCCCGCTCTCCAGCACCATGAAGGAAAAGAATCAGGGGCCAACGCTTCTTTTCTTCTACATAGTCCTTAGGCAAAAATAGCAAATATCTGCCGCTTACAATTTTGGTGATTTTTCTCTCAAATACTTGCGGATGTTGACCAATTGGGGGGTTCAATCCCGTCATGATTGATGCACAACCCGCAAGAAGCAACAGGATAGTTATAAAGCATATTGAAATAAAAGTCTTCATATCATAAATTGTTTCAAACATATTCCAACATCTTATCGAGAGCCCCCTGGGCCCTTCTTTGAATCCCTTCTGGAATCTCTATCTTATATCTATCCTCGACCAATGAATAATAGACATCCTCCAGACCGGTGATCTTCATGTTGCTGTACATGAGTACCCGGGAAGCAGCGTAGAACTCTTTCTGTGGATTTTCCTTTTTAAGACGGTATATCATTCCCTCCTCGGTCCCTATCAATAACTTTTTTGCCGTTGATTCTCCAGCGAACCTCACCATTCCCGATGTTGACAAAACTTCATCGGCAAGGTCAATTACCACCGGATCACATTCGGGATGGACCAGAAGCAGAGCATCCGGATGCCTTTGTTTTGCCTGTAAAACATCCTCACTTCTGATTCTCCTGTGAACATAAAAGTATCCGTCCTAATGGACAAAAACATATCAATCCTTGTCCCCCTTGGGATCATCTCCCCTTCATGGTTGGTCTGCCATTTTTTAGGGTAACCTTCGTTATAATTTTTGGCTTGTCGGCATCTACTACTTCCCCACAGTCACATGTAATCTTTTTCCCAAACTGAAAAAGGGTAATGTCATACTGCTTACCGCACTTTGGACATTGAACGGCCATGGTTATCCCACCAGCAAGAACCTCTTTAGCATCACAAATTCTTTAGCCCGGATTAACTAGTGATTCACTACAGAGATATTGACAGGTTTATTTCCGTAGTGGATATTTATCTTCAAATTAGTACCACGCTTTCACTGGGTAAAATGAAGCCGCACCCCGAAGATTCGGAGTGCGACTTTACCATTTATTCAGTCACCTGACCGATTTTTTAAGAAGTTGCCTCATATAGACGGCTAGTGGCTTATTTCGGCTCACAATAATCCCCGGAATGCGCCGATTCTTCTTGACCAGCGGGGGCTAGGGGCGATCACTCGCCGATGTTCTCCGTAAAACCACCAAAAGTCTTTTAGCTATAGGTATAGGATGTGCCATTCTATTAACTTTAATGCTCATTACAGTACTTCATCATAACATTATGTACTCTTAGAGCCTGAATGACAAATGTCTCCAGCCGTGCCTCGATAAGCTGAGGGAATGGGCTGCCATCGCTCTCTATAGCCAGGAAGGGCATATTGGGCACCTCGCTTGTTACCTGGTCAGTCATTCTATCCTTTCTGAACCGCATCAAATGTTCCCTGTCCATCTTCAGGTTTAGTATTGACTCGCTTAGACGGTTGGGCATACATCCAAACGGACCGATGGCGATAGACCCGCAGAATTCTGTTCCTACCTCAGCCATGGGACCACCCACTGTGAGGATCGCCTCACCGGTCAGATTACGGGAAATGAAGTTCTCTCCTACCTCGATTACATGATCCATTTCCACTATACGAGGTATGTACCATCCCGATTCTGCCATTATCCGTTTGACATCTCTTTCAACCCTGACCATGATTTTATGTTTCGCTTTGTTTAATAGAAGAGTTTTGAAGCTCACAGCCTTATCTGACAATTTGTGTTCAAGACACCAATCAACATAATACATCCATTCGTGCATAGGAGCTACATAAGATACAATACCACTTTCTGCAAGGCGTTCAGGAAGCCAACGTCGAGACAAACCCTCCTTACGCACATATATTTCGCCTACGACCAGAACTTGGGGTGCATCCCTTAGCGGCTTTTTCTGAGGTATTCGCTTCAGGTCTGCCACTGCTTGCTTAAGAGCTTCCTGAGTACTACTTTTTCCATCTTCAAGTCCCTTAACAACATAGGACCAGATAGCCTGAAGCTCCTCTAAAGCTTTATCCCGATCTTCGGCAACAGCAAGGATGGAATTGTATATATCCTCAAACACATCAGCAATAACAACTGCATTCCAGCCCTGTAGTATGAACTCCGTCCCCAGGCCTCCGTAGGCATCTTCACCATCCAGTGACATAAAAGCTACATTTTTCATCTTATGCTTTTTCACAAAGTCACGCATGAAAATCTGATACTGCCCGAACCTGCATGGTCCATTAGCAGTGGGCATAAAGTAAACTGTAACCTCGTTTTGAGACCGTGCATCACGGAGATATTTTAAAAGAGCACCAGTGGTCAATTGTAACGGAAGACACTCTTTACACATTGTATTGCCTCGCCCAAGCTTCAGGTCCTCCTCATCCATAGCGGGTAAGGCTACCACTTTGATTCCCTGATTCCTGATTGCCGCGCTTATCCCCTGCGTTCCAAACTGGCTCATGGAGGGAATAACGAGAGTTACACGAGGATCAAATAATGAAATCTCCTCTCCTTCCGAGGTGGTTATAAGGAATCTCTTATTATCGAATCTGGTTATTGCAGGCTGGAATTTTTCGAACCCTTTTGCTTTCTGCTCCTTGCTTGCCTGCAATTTTCGATAACGAGCAACTATGTCCAAAAATGCCTCTACCCGAGTCTCAAGACCAGCATCAGCTGTATGATTGTCCAACTCAAGTGTCAGTGATGGCTTTCTACCCATGATATCCCTGAAGTACCCAACAATGAACGAGTCAGGACCACACGAGAAATTGGTGATAAACGTTCCGAATAATTGGGGATGATCCTTAATGCCCATAGCACCTTTCAGGATAATTTGGCCCATAGACCAATACATGTGTTCCTTGACAGGGTACTTTTTAAGGTCAAGAAAATCGTCGGGAATAATCGTGATACCCCGAGAGGCAAACTTGTGGGGGATACCCTTATTCGCCTCGGGCACAAAGGCATTGTACGACCTTCCGAACAGGACAATACCAATCCTGTCGTGATCTCTCTCGATCTCGTGAATGGTCTTTTTCCCTAACTCAACCATGTATTCTTGCATTTGCTCTTGGACGTCGCGTGCCTTATCAAAGGCAGCTCCTGCCTTCTTTTTACTCACACCCAGTTCAGATGCCATAGACTTGAATGCCTCCTTCTGTTTACCTGTACTAGATGCGAGATCTATGAAAGGTGCGATAATTATTGGTCCATTGAGCAACTGGTCCTCGAAAGCACTACGCAAATAGTATGGTTCACCCTGTAACAGGGGACACAGTTTCGACGGATAGTACCCATTTTCGACCTTTACACCAGGTATATGGGGAAGGAAAATATAATCTGGATTAATATCCAGAAGGTTCTTAAAATAACCATGGGATATCTCGCATGGGAAACAAAAGGGTGCCGAGCGCTGGTCCACTCCATCCGGGTCCACCTCCTTTGACAGTACAGGCCGAAAACCTAACTCCTTAAAGAAATGAGCAAACAATGGATAGTATGTGTTTGTCAGGAAAGACCTTAAGATGCCTACTGTGGGTGCACCTTCGGGCAGGTCGGTCAGATCGGGAGCAAACTCATCGAACACCAACTTCTGCCGTAGAACAACCAAGTCATGCTTCCCCGGGTCCATCTTGATCTTGTGACGGATATTATAATACCTGTTGCATGCGCCCCCAAAGGGATATGTCTTACCCTCAATGACCACGCGGTTAATAGAACACCCAAGATCACACTTTTCTTTACCCCCGGGACATGTAAAGGATTCTTTATATTCCACCTCGCGGTTGACCAATGTTTCAAGCTCGAACAGTTGTTCCTTCATCAAGTTCCGATCAAGCCGATGTTTAATTTCAAGGGCAACACCGTAAGCACCTATTAATCCCGGTTCAGGTGGCACGATGATCTCTTTACCGGATAATGCCGCCATGGCTATTGGCACTGAACGGTTGTAGCAAACCCCTCCCTGCATGAAGACTTTCTTTCCCACAGGTCGCGCCCCCTTGACCCGATTCACATAGTTCATACAAATGGAATACACCAGACCTGCAACAATGTCCTCCTTTGGTATACCCTCGTGAAATGTGTTTTTAATGTCCGATGATATGAAGGCTGCGCACTGGTCGTTAAAGTTCGGGGGGCGATTACCCTTCATAGCCCAATCGGCGATGTCCTCCATTTCGATGCCCAGGGTCTCTTTTGCAGACTCTTCAAGGAACGACCCGGTGCCTGCGGAACAAGCCTCATTCATGGCATAGTCGCTCGCTACACCATTTGTCACCAATGTGTATTTTGCATCCTGACCACCTATTTCGAATATAGTATCTACATCGGGATCAAAGTGAAGAGAGGCGGTGGCATGTGCTATTATCTCATTGATTACACCGTCAGTAAGTGCATGTAGTCCCGCTATTTTTCTGCCAGAACCGGTCACACCCAGCCCACGAATGACTACTTTTGTGCCATTCAACTGGTTCAGAAGGGTCTTATAACATTTTCGTGAAGCTCCCACCGGATCGCCATTCGTTCGAAGGTACTCACTGGCGAGTATCTTCAGGTCTGACTCGCGCAACAGGACGATCTTGGTCGTAGTCGAACCGACGTCCAATCCCAAGATGCACCTGTCATCAGCCCGTGGCCTCCCCCGCTTCATCTGAGCAAAGGTTACCATATGCTCGAAATCACATAATGGTCGGTGGTAATCGAATTGTGATATACGTTTGGTGAAGAGTTGGCTTAGATCATCAAAAGGCCTTGTCTCATTATCCAAAGCCCAGAGAGCAGCCCCAAGAGCCTCAAAATAAGTCGCCTCCTTTGGTACATTCAAGTTACTAATCTCACGTCCAAGATAATCAATCATAACCTTATTTTTAGTCGTGCCGCCAACAACCATAACGTTCTCTTTCGGTATATTTTTGAGCAATTCGAGGACCTTACTTGCCATCATCTCGCACAAACCAGCCACCACCCGACCTTTGGGCACACCTTTATTGGTCGCATGTGTACAATCGCTCTTACAAAAAACTGAACATCGGCCGGACACATAATACGGTTCTTCATGCTGTGCATACCTGATTGCTTCCTTTATGCTTACATCCATTCGCCTTGTCTGCTGGATAAAGAATTCACCCGTTCCGGAAGCGCATTTATTCCCTGTATAGACTTTACTAATCTTTCCAGAGTTGTCAAGTTTATAGACAATAAAAGTCTCCCCACCGGCACTTATGATAGCACTATACGGCTTATTATCACCATTGACATACTTCAATGAGCATTCGATAGCTAGCGGCTCTGAGATGCGGCTCAGGTTAAGGAAATCCTTAAATCTCCGACCAGTGACAGCAATTGAATCAATTTTTTTCAGATCAAGCTGCCCTAGCAAGTTTTTCACTACGTGTTTGGGGTTTCCCTCATGTGCATGAGATAGGACATTGTTAATCCCTATCTCCTTTCCATTCTTTTCAACATCAACCAGAGTTATTGTTGATGCTCCACAACAAAGACCTATTGAGCGCATTATTTCAAATCTCCATCAACATTTATTTGTTATATATTTACAACTATATTTGTATATATCTCCTTACAATCTTCTAATCTTCCCTTCAACACAAAGATAAAACTTCTTCTTGTTCCCAAAATGAGTTCAGGAATTGATTTAGGTTTAAATTTATTATATTGTTTTTAAAATTTCAAGAGTTTTTTGATTTTTCTCACCCTAGGCTTATTTTGGCTCACAATAATCCCCGGGCTGCACCGATTCTTCTTTGCCTGCCGGGGTCAGGGGCGACCACTCACCGATGTTCTCCGTCTCCACCTTACATTTTCCGATCGCTGTCCAGCGGTCGTTGGAATTGTAGGTCCAGCCCAGGTATTCCGAATCCCCCCCGCTGATTGTAGTGATCAGACAGCGGTTAGAGGCATACCCGAACCCGTCAGCTTGTCCGGCTGGTGTCTCCTTATCCCCCCGGGAGGGATCCACGGGAATCCAGCCGTAGGGGGGGAGATAAATTTCCACCCATCGGTGAAACACCTCGTCAGTCGAGGCATCATCCCCCCGCACTGCCACCGACCCCACATAGCGGGCCGGCAGCCCCGCCGCCCGGCAGAGGGAGATGTAGACAAAGCTGTATTCAGAGCAGGAACCGCTCCCGCGGGCCAGCACCGTGGGAGCGATGTTCCATCCGCCGGCTAACTCATAGAACATGTGCTCCAGCACGTAGCGGTAGATCTTACGGGCGATCCAATAGGGATTTTTCTCCTCTCCCACCGCCTCCCTGACGGCATTCTGGATCACCGGGTCTCCGAGGGCAAATTTTGGGGCATCTACTAAATATTTTTTACGGATTTCCTTAGGGATGTTCTTCAACCTTCCTACCTTCTCAGGAAAGATAAAGTAATATATTTCATACATCCGCGCCTTTACAGTATAACCAGCGGAGGCGAATTTACCGCTTTCCAGCTCATCGAAATGATAATGGGCTACCCGCTGTCCCCACTCATCGGTCAGAAAATCGGTGGGGGGAGGATTGAAACTGATCTCCCCCAGGATTTCCTGGTTGTCCAAATCCTGGGGAAGCGCCAGGTAAATATCCAGTCCCTTCACGGTCCCGGGGCCAAAGTTCCGGAATTCGTGGGTGTATTCCAATAGCTCCTCCTTGGGGTCCGTCCGGGAGAAGGAAATGTCATCCCCGATCTTTATCCGATAGACCCAGTCGGTCTGATAGTCAACGTTCCAGAGTGCTCCTTCATCCCAGGCCAGCCCCCTGGCGTAGGGACCGGGGGAGGGAAGGGAGAGGATCACCTCGCCCAGTTCCGGAGTTACCATATAGATACGATCCTGGATGCGGTCGGAGACCCATAGGTAACGGCCGTCGTAGGCCAGGCCCTGGGAGTCATCCGAAGGAGAGGGTATGGAACGAATGGTGGTTCCGTCATCGGTGCTGATCTGAAAAATGCGGTCCTCTTGCCCATCCGCCAACCACAGATTGGCTCCGTCCCAGGCCAGCCCCCCTGGACTGGGGGAGGGGGAATCAATGGCCTTCAGCATCATCCCTGACCGGGGGTCCAACTGATAGACGACCCTTCGGGCTCGGTCGGCACACCACAGGTACTCCCTGTCAAAGGCCAGTCCCGCCGGATGATAGCCAGGGGTGGGGATAACCCGAATTACCGAACCGTTCTTAGGATTTATTTGATATAGAGAATCCGTCTTCCGGTCGGCAGCCCACAGAAATTCCCCGTCAAAGGCAAGCCCGGTGGAACACCTACCGGGGGTGGGAAAGGAGATCAGAACATCCCCGGTCTCCGCAGATCCCAACGCCACCATTCCCATGACCACTCCCATAGCCAACCCCCACTTTCTCAACCCCATTATCGCTTTTGCCATTTTTCCTCCAAAAACCATAAAAAACGCCGGCTTTACACGGAGCAAGCCCAACCAGTTTTGAACTTCCGATAATGTCTAAGTTACCAGGTGATGGTGCTCCGGAACAGCATATTGGTATCCCGGAGGCGTTTGGCCACCGTGCGGGCCAGGGTGCCCATGATCATAAACCCCAGGTGGTGGTCCCCCTCCATCAGTCGCTTCAGGGCCTCCTTTTCGATCACCAGCACCCTCACATCATCAGCCGCTTCCACCGTCGCCGACCGGGGGGAATCGTCCAGAAAGGACAATTCACCGAAAACCTCGCCCTCCTTCAAAGTCTGGATGACTTCCTTTTTAGGACTATCGGCCTTGATACGGATTTTGACCCGCACCCGCCCTTGCTCCACGATGTAGATGTCACCACCACGGCTGTCCTCCGCAAGGATTACTTCATCCTTGGAAAACGATCGCCGCTGGGCAATAGTCGCCAGTTTGCCCAATTCCTCCTCGCTTAATCCCTGGATCAGGGGCACACTTTTTAAAACATCCTTAACTTCCATAGCCTCCTCCTGTTTTAATATCCAAGAATTCTCCAGAAGCGCCGGGTTCCTTTTCATCGTTGATGCTTCTTTATACCCTTACGGTGTTTTCCTCGCCGTTTTTTTTTCCTCTTCTTTCTGACAGCCATGACCATCCTCCGATAAGATAAGCTGATGTTGCCCTATCTAAACAACTTGGAATTTCTACAAATGATTTATATTGTAGTTAAACAACCAAAGTTTAAAGTTGATAATAAGCAATCGGTCAGACGCTCGACTGATTGACAATAGCCAGTCTAAACCCCCTTGAAACCAAAATATTATATCATTAGCTCTTCCGGCGATACTTCTCGGGATGTTCAATCATATAATTTAACAATTAAATCTCTAAGACTCCGCAACACGGTATTCTCTTTATTATTTATTGCCAACTGCTTACTGCCAGCTGCCTTCGGTTATTGGCAATCCCTGTCGGTCAGGTTAGTCAGATGTCCGATTTATTTGAATTTGTTTCGTGCTTAGGATTTTTCTTGGAAAGGAGCTGGATGTTTAGAACTCGATGCTGGGACGTACAAAAAACTGACTCACTACAATTTCATCCGCTAAAATAAGACCCGTTGACCGGTCAAAGGTCCGTTTTCTCTCAAATAGAATCCCCACGTCCAGGGTCAATTGCATATCCCAGAACAGATGGATCGGGAACATTTTTCCGTAAGAAAGGAGCAGTTTGGTGAGGGGGCGCTTGGGGCCAAAGTCCCGGAGGGGGAATTGCATCTCATATTCCCAGCGACAATTTTGCCCCGGGGTGAACTTTGGGGCCCCAGGATCCATTCGTCTCCGCCGGAAAGATAGGATAAGAACATCGGGAAGCTCGCCCTTTTGGTGAAGCTTTACCCCGGCCTTAAAATCCCAGCTAAACTCACCGGCACCGGATCCTATCACCCTTACCCCCCGCATTTTCCCCATTAACTGAACCCAGTAGTCCTTAAACAACCAACTGTCCAAAAAACTCTGGTTCCCCACCGTCAGCACCACCCCTATGATCCCCTTTCCCCTGTACTTAAGTTTCCAGTTCTGAAAATCTAAAATGTCGTAAAAGGTTAAAATGTCACCCAGAAAGAAGGATAGGGAATAGGGTTGTTCATACCCCGAGCTCACCATGCGTAGCAGGTTCACATCACTGTAGAAATGAAAGCGATTAAAAAGTCTGGGATAGTCCCGCTCCAACCAGGCACCCCAAAACGGCAGGGGATAAAGGGTAAACTCCACCAACATAAATTGGGGGATCATGACCTCCCGGAGCAGGTCCCGATAAAGCTTCCCCTCCTCCTCGGTCCAGATCTCCAGGGCCCGGTCCCGTACCAAGTCCTGATAGAAGCTGGTATGACTTTTATATGGATCGAAGACCAAGGCCCATCCACCCCGGCGGCCGGACACCGTCCAGGTCCGGTGAAGACCCAGGGTACATTCGTAAAAGACGAACACCAAAAGAAAAGATAACGATATTTTCCCCGCCATAAGATTTGATCCATCGGAATTTTAAACATGGATTCGGTAATTCTTTATATCATTGGTGCAACCAAATAAAAAAGAATATATGTTTTGATTGTTGATTGTTAATTGCAGATTGTTTAATTTTTAAATCCTTAATTTTCCAGTTAATTTTATTAAGGTATTGATTTCTTTTGGGAGTTTTCTTAACCCGTCCATAATATGTTCATTTTCTTCTTTGAAACAATTTCCCAAACATAACCGTCAAGCTCAGAAGCAATTTGGTAAAGTGTTATATCTTCTAGTTTTAAAAAATCTTTCTTCATAACAATCAACAATCAGCAATCAAACTAAATCTTTCAATTATCATTTTATTGAAGGAATAATATTGTTGTTTAAAGGTGTGATTTTCAGCACATTAAAGAGTGACGGAGATCATTGCTTTTGCCAAAAAAGAGGGGTAAATTAGTAGTGTCAAAACGATCTTGAGAAAAGTTCAAGCCGTTACTGTGGGATCATCTTTCACCCTCCCTTACGCAGTAACGACTTGTCGGAGGGGCCCAGCCGAGGTCGACTGTTGGGCCCTTCTTTTTAATCTTCCCCCTCTGATGCAATTTGAATAATAATACGCTGGTTTTCCTCCTCGATCTCGGCCAGCGTTCCCTCATATCCCCCCTCGACCATACCCTTCAGGGCCTCCAGATCGATAGATTTCTCCTTCAACTTTTCCTTGGCAATACCGGGGATAAAATTGAACACCCATCTAAAGGCTGCCAAGGGAATTTTGACCCTCGTCTTAGGTTTTTCCAGATCCCCCTCATAGATGATAATGCGGAGAAACTTCTTCTTGGAATGGGTTTCTGTTGGCATTGCTTTCTTTCATTTATAATATGGTCTATAAAATAAAGAATAGATTCAATATTCTTTTCATTAAACCTTATTAAGGTTTTAAACCTTCGGAATGTTGACTTTTGTAATATATCACTTTTTCCTAAAAAAGCAAGAAAAATATTTTCTAGCCCATTTTTTTTAATAAAAAGCCTTCCCGATGGAAGGCCATAGCTTATTTTATTAAACCGCCCCCATCTACTCCTTTGGTGGAATATGACGGTGAAGATTCAAGACATTATATTTTTTACAAATTTCCACTATCTTGTCCACCGGTATCGCCCTGACCTGATGCTCATCCCTCCCCTTAACCGTAGTGGCCTTGAGAAGGGAATTGTAGACGGCCTCTTCGGTAGCCTCAACCACGGCTAAGAATAGGGGGGACATAAAATCGTTATGCAGTAATTCAATTGAGTAGCTTGGTTCCCCAGGATCATAAGGGATGCGGTATGCGGTGGAGAAGGCGATGACGTAGTCCCCGCTGCCGTTGGCGGAGAAGGAGCCGGTCCGCGCTAACCCGAGCCACCCCCGTTTGGCCAGCCTTTTCAAGTTGCGGGGGGAAAGGGGGGCGTCGGTGGCCACCACGATCATGCAGGAACCGCCGGTCTGATAGGGCACCCCTTCGCTGAGATAAAACTTGCCCAGTTCCCTTCCCACCGGGGCCCCATTTATTGTCAAAATCCCCCCAAAGTTAGTCTGGACCAGGACGCCAACCACGTAGCCACCCTGATTCATGGGCAGTACCCGGGAGGAGGTCCCCATGCCCCCTTTGAAACCCAGGCAGCGGGTCCCCGTCCCCGCCCCCACTGCGCCCTCCTCAACCGGGCCCGCTCGGGCGTTTTTGATGGCAGCCAGCACATCCCCTTCGGTCACATGCAGGCCCCGGATGTCGTTCAGATAGCCGTCATTGGTCTCCCCCACCACAGCGTTGATGGAGTGGACTTCCTCGTTTCCTGGAAGGCTCAGGGTATAGTTGATCAACGCCTTAACGGCAGTAGGAACGCTCAGGGTATTAGTGAGGACGATGGGCGTTTCAATATTACCCAGTTCCTCCAACTGGGTGTATCCCGCCAGTTTACCGAAGCCATTGCCCACCCAGATGGCTGCTGGCACCTTTTCCTGAAAAATATTTCCCCCATGGGGCAGAATAGCGGTCACCCCGGTACGGATGTTCTTTCCCTTCCAAACAGTCTTGTAACCGACCCGTACCCCCTTCACGTCGGTGATCGCATTAAACTTCCCCGGCGCCAGAATCCCCACTTCAATCCCAATCTCCCGGGCCCGGGGGCGGGGGGACTGGCCCCAGACAGATGGACTTTGGGACAACAAAATCAGAAAAAAGTACAGATAAAATCGCATAGGAAGAAATTTTAACTGGAATAATGGAGAAAACCCAGCTTCTCAAACCAAAGGATTAGATTATCCACTTTTCTATCCTTTACCAATACCCTTATAAACAAAGCCAACTTCCCTCACTTCTGGGCCCCGGAAGACATTGCGGCCGTCCACCAGAGTGGGAGTCCTCATCAACTTTTTAGCCTGTTTTAAATCAAGGTCAAAATAACATTTATGTTTGGTCACAATAACCGCACAATCGGCCCCTTTCAGGGCCTCGTCCAGATTACGCGTCAAAGTGACCCCCTCATACTCCCTCACAAAAGGGTCGTGCACGATCACCGAGGCCCCTTCCCTTTCCAACTCCTGGATCAACGGCCAGGCGGGGGTGTTCCGGGTGTCGTCCGAATCCTCTAAGTAGGCCAGACCCAACAGGGCGATCTGAGAACCCCGTAGGGGTCTCACTTTTTCCAGCAGCGCCTCTTTGACCAGTTCGGAGGTGTGATGGGGCATAAAGTCGTTCACCCGCCGGGCCAGGGCGATGACGTCGGTGTTGGCATCCTTCAGCCCGTATTCAGTCAGGCCGTAGCGCAAAAGCCAGGTGTCCTTGGGCAGGCAGTGCCCCCCTACCCCGGCCCCGGGGTAGTGCATATGCCGATCGTGCCGGGCGTTGATGAGTTTCCGTATCTCCCAAACATCAGCACCCATGGACTCACATACTAAGGCGATCTCGTTGGCAAAGGCGATGTTCACATCCCGGTAGGCGTTCTCCACCGTCTTGGCCAGTTCGGCGGTGATACAATCGGTGGCCGTGATCTCCCTCTTCACTATTTTTTTATACATATCAACGGCCATCTCGGTGCTCCTGGGGTCAATCCCCCCCACCACCCGGGGCATGTTGACTATGTATTCTAACAATTTGCCCGGCATCACTCGCTCGTAGGAAAAGGCTAAGTAAAAGTCCCTCCCCGCCTTCATCCCTGATGCCTCCTCTAAGATGGGCTGAACGATGTTCTGGGTGGTCCCCGGCGCCACCGTGGACTCAATTACCACCAGGACACCCTTTTTCATGTATTGTCCCGTGTTGCGACTGACTTCCCTTAAAGATAAGTACTGGGGGACCCGGTTCTCGTCAGTGGGGGTCTGAACATCAATAAGGATGATGTCTGCATCCTTGCAGGCAGAAATATCATCGGTCACCCTGAAGGTTCCCTTTTTCACCACCTTAGCGATCAGCTCCGAAAGCCCGGGTTCGTCCCCCTCAAAGGGGTTCTTGCCGCTGTTCAGACACTCGATCTTCCAGCCCGATCGCCGCGAGCGCCTCTGCACCCCGGTGACATAAAAACCATCCACATCCGCCAACAGCACCGCACAGGGGATGCCCACATAGCCCATACCGATGACCACAATTTTCTTCTCCATAACCTTTTCCCCTTCTAAATTTCTATGAGTTCCCCTACTTTGTCCAGAAATTCCCTCAACGGGAAGGGTTTTTGGAAAATAGCCTCCACCCGATGCTTTTTAACCTGGTCGGTATATTGCACTGGGTCATAGCCGGTGACCACGATGGCCTTCAGGTCGGGGTACTTCTCCCTCAGCTTACCGATGGTGGTGAAGCCATCCATGTGGGGAAGGCCGATGTCCACCACGTACAGGTCATATTGATAATTCTTGGCCAAGGCGGCAAACCCATCCCCCACCGTTTCAGTCTGATAATCGGCCAATAAGTCACGATAAAAATCCTGCAGGGCTTCCTCATCTTCGATGATTAGAATGGAGGGTTTAACCATCATTATTATTCAGGTATCTTTTTTTAGCCAGACAAGCCAACTACGAATATCTCCTTATCCATTTATCCATCTATCCATTCATTCCTTCTGCTTGGGTATTTTTAAAGTAAAGGTGGTGTTCCCCGGCTTACTCTTAACCTCGATCTTCCCCCCATAGGGCTTAAGCAGCATGTAGGCACTGGAAAGCCCTAGACCCGTTCCCGTGGGCTTGCCGTTACCAGTAACTGAGAGGGGTTTGGTGGTAAAGAAGGGGTCGAACAGCCTGGAAATGTGTTCGGGGGGAATTCCAACACCGGTATCATGAAAATCAATACAGATAAAATCATCGTCCTGATAGGTAGTAATGGTTAGGGTTCTCTCCTCGGTATCATGCATGGCGTCAATGGAATTCCGCAGGATGTTGAGGATGGATTGACTGAAGTCGCTGTAGACCGCCCGGATGGGTTTTATGGAATCATCAAAATGGTATTCCTTATCAACGTTGTGTTTGAAATACATATCACCATCCAAAAAGGTTAGCTCCTCCTGTAATAGGTCGTTAATGTTAATCCACTGGGCTTCTTTTGCCTGTTCCTGCCGGCTCTTATACATCATGTTGACGATGATATCGCTCATCCGATTAGCCTGGTTAACAATTTTGGTCATCACCCCGTTGACCTTTTTGCCAAGATTCTCCCGGAGCAGCATCTCCGCCCGACCTCTTATAACCGTTAGGGGGCTGTTCAGATTATGGGCAATGCCGGCCACCATGGTTCCAATGGCGGCCAACTTGCTTTCCTGTAAAAGCTCCAGTTGCATCTCACGCTGCTTCTGTTCAAGCCTTCTCTGCTCCGTTCGGTCTACGGTTATCCCCAACGACCCAATGGGCTTTCCTTCAACATCCCTTAACAGGGATGCCGTTATTGACATGACGACCCGGGAACCATCATTCTTCTTCAGGGTTGATTCAAAGGATTCCAGAAAACCTTTTTTCAAGACAATTTTGGCAATATAATTTGCATCCTCCGGGTTTTCATAGAACTCAACCGCCTTCTTTTTGCCGATGACCTCATCAGCCCGATAACCCGTTAACAACTCCGCCCCTTTGTTGAAGATGATAAAATTTCCTTCCATATCAACCATGGTAATGGCCACCTGGGAATTATTAATGATATTCTCCAGATATTCTTTAGCCTCCTTAAGCTCCCTGGTTCGCTGTTCGACCTTTTTCTCCAGCTCCAGATTTAGTTGCTGGATTTCTTCACGGGACAGCTTTATATCCCGGATCATCTCGTTAAATGACTGGGCTAAAACCCCGAGTTCATCGGATGTCTTAACCTCCAGTCGCTGGTCCAGATCACCCCGGGCGGCCTTTCTGGTGGCTGCAGTAAGTTGGACAACGGGACCGGTGACCACCCGGGATAGAACCACGGCTCCGAACCAGCCCAAAAGAATGGCCATCAATCCGATAAACAGCAGGGTTAAACGGGTCCGCCGCAGGTCCTCATACATCCCCGCCAGCGACAGCCCAATGCGGACCGTGCCCCACTTTGCGGTAGATCCCTCCACATAAACGGGAACGGCTACGTCCAATAACCGGGCCGAGGACCCGGAAGCGTCCCTAAAGTGGTGGTACTGGATGATAGATTTAGGAGCCAAAAATGCCGTCTTTCCTACTTGGTCACTGATCTCCTCACCCTGGCGGTGGAGGGCTCCGCTGTAAGCAGCAATCCTACCCTCCTTATCCAGGATAATAGCATAACTGATATCTTCTTCCTTAGCAGCCTGGTCAACATTATACTGCAGCGCCGCATAGTTGTATCCTAACAGGGCGTTGGTGCTGACGGCCCCCAGACTCCGGGCGATGGCCAATCCCTTCTGCTGGGTATGGTGCAAAAGCGCTGCTGTCTGTCTCTGGTCGAGGGCGACCATCGCCAAGCCGATCACCACTACGATCAAGGAAAAGAAAGACAATAAAAATTTCGATCTGAGTTTCATTATGACCTTCAATCAATTTTATCTTTGGAAAACCAGATTTTTCCCATAGGAAGGTTGGCCATCCCAAAGGGACTCATCTCAACCCCATTGACATAGGATTTCAAAGCATAAGTATTAATAGTATGATCCAGGGGAACGATGGGACAATCTTCCAAAATTATCCCCTCTGCCTGTTGATAAAGGCCGATTCTCTTCTGGGGGTCCCACTCCCGTCGAGCCTCCTCTAATAAGTTGTCCACACGCTCGTTTTTGTAGTTAAAGTAATTATTCGATCCGTGAGAGTGAAACAGACTAAATAAGAAGGAATCGGGATCAGGAATGTCAGCCACCCATCCCAGAGAGAACATTGGGACCCTTTTTCCCATTATCCCTCGATCAAACTCTAACCAACCGGTCCCTTTCATCACCACATCAATCCCCACCGCCTTTAAATCCTCAACCAAAAGGTAATCATTTTCGTACAATTCAACATCCTCGGTAACGGTCCAATATTCAATAGAATAACGTTTATTATTTAAAAGGGCTCTGGCCTTTTGGGGGTCAAAAGGTAAAACTTTGGGGGACAGGGTATAACCTGGAATACCAGGGGGGAAAATACCGGTGGCTTCAATAAACTGATCTTCCCCTAAAGACAATAATCGTTTTCTATTAATAGCGAATTGGATAGCTCTTCTAAAATCAGGGTCATCAAAGGGCCTGGTAGCCAGGTTAAAACCCAGGTATTCCAGATCCATTCCAACCCTTTTAATTATTTTATATTCTTTTTCTTTTTCAAAATCTTTCCATTCCCCGATGGGTATATAGGTCATATCCAAAAGACCTTTACGAAAATCGGAGGCGCTTTTATCATCCGAATAATTTACCGGCACGTAAAAAATTAAAGAATCCAAATAAGGTCGACCCCCATAGTAACCGTTAAAGGCGGCCAAAACGATCTTTTCCCCCGGTTCCCAGGAGACAAACCGGAACG
The DNA here is from genome assembly GCA_016783505.1 of Candidatus Zhuqueibacterota bacterium. Taxonomy (GTDB): domain Bacteria; phylum BS750m-G25; class BS750m-G25; order BS750m-G25; family BS750m-G25; genus BS750m-G25. The sequence continues at coordinate 27,083 of JADHWK010000034.1, forward strand.
GTCCCGTCCCCACCGGATGGTCCCCAAACCCCTGCCCTCCCATCCGCTCAACCTCTTCCTGGGGCACCACTTTGGCATTATCCCCGGCCAGAACAGAGAGAAAGGTAATAGAGGGATACTCTAGTTCAATCACCAGCTCATAATCATCCTTAGACCAAAGCCCGGCTATCTTTTCCGCCCTTCCCTGAAGATAAACCTGGGCCCCCTTGATAATTTTTAAATGCTCCTGGGCGATGGTGGGGACCCTGATTTCCTGATCAAATATCCTCGTAAACGAATGTACAAAATCTTGGGTTCTTAATTCCCGACCGGTATGAAATTTGACCCCCTTCTTTAACTTAAAGATGTAGGTTTTTTTATCCTTTGAGATTGTCCAACTTTCCGCCAATGCCGGGACGGGGTTTAAGTTCACATCAAAACGGAGCAGGCCGTCGAAGATTTGGTGTATGATGGAGCTCTCATAAACGTCGTCTACAAAGGCAGGGTCTAAGGTCTGGGGAACATCCTGACATACCCGGAAGGTCCCGCCGTAAACGGGGGCTTGGATGGCTGGAATTTTCGGTGCCTCCTTCTTTTTGGCACAAACCATAGCCAGGGCTGC
>JADHWK010000082.1 GCA_016783505.1 Candidatus Zhuqueibacterota bacterium
ACTGGTTCCAGGGCCTGGGCCACTTCGCCAGCGGCGGCCCCGACCAGCTCCTCCGCATAGCCCTCCCTTTTTTTCCCGGACCGTCCCAGCAACTGCCAGGTATTGAGAAAACGATCTTTAATCTGGGGATAGGCATTCCCCACCTGCCGGGCCAGGTAGCCCGGGCCAGGGTGGTGTTTAATCAGGACCGGAATTAATAGGGGAATGACGAAATGGTAGACCAGCAGAAAAAGCCCCAAGACCAGCAGGGCCGAGACCAGCCCCGTACGTACCGGGCTGGAAAACCCGAATAGTCCCTCTAAAACCACCGCCGCCAGCAGGGCCAGGCCGTAAGCCAGCCAGAATCCCACCAAGTTTTCGGCTATCTTGACCCGAAGCCAGCGCCGACGGAGGGCCTTCAGCTTTTCTCTCATTACCACCAAACTTTTAGGAACAGGGTTCATTTTAAACCTATAATTCATTGAAGTGGGGAAATATAATCGTCAATTTCTATTTCTAATCACACCGCTTCCTTCATTATTCCAGTCATTCTGACCCCGAAGCTTCGGGGGAAGAATCTCATCGTTTACTCGAGACCACTCAGGACGAGATTCTTCATCCCGATAAATCGGGATTCAGAACAGCAATGTTTAGTTATAACGTTCTGAACCGAATTTGGTTTCAATGGGTTAACGCCCAGACGATAACGTTCGTTCCCATTTTCAGGGCTGCCAGCCTTTTTTCTTCGGGATCCCCGTGCACCTCCGGGTCTTCCCAACCATCGCCTAAATCCGTTTCGTAGGTATAAAATACCACCAGCCTCCCTTCGTAGAAGATGCCGAACCCCTGGGGGGGCTTGCCGTCATGTTCGTGAATCTTGGGCAAGCCGTTGGGAAAATCGAACCGGCAATGATAGATACCGTGGGAAAAGGGGATTTCCACCAGCTCTCGGTCGGGGAAGACCCGCTTGATCTCCCGACGAAAATATTTGTCCATGCCGTAATTGTCGTCGGCGTGGAGAAACCCCCCGTGGGTCAGATGGCTTCTCAGCCTGCGGATCTCTTCGTCGGTCAGCTTGATTGCCCCGTGACCGGTCATGTAAAGGTAGGGATAGGCAAAGAAATCTTCATCCATAATCCCCACGTTCACTTCACGCTCGGCGGTTTCAATGTTTGTGTTTTCACGGACAAATCTCAGCAAATTAGGCAGGGAAGAAGGATCACTGTACCAATCCCCACCGCCCCCGTATTTCACCCGTCCGATGGTGAATCGGCTCCCCGCATCCCTGGCGAAGGACACTAAGGCCAAAAGTGTCACAAAAAACACAAGAAACATAAAAGCAATTTGTCGTCGAATGACCGGATGCTTTAAATTCAATCTTATAGGCATCATCCTGCTATCTTTACTTCAACACCACCAATTTCTTCGTTTCTACAAATCCATTCACTTTAAGCCGACAAAAGTAAATCCCCCTCTCCCAGCCCGGAAGCATCAAAGTTCACCCGGTGATTTCCCCCTTCCTGAAATTCGTTAACCACTGTAATTACCTCCTGACCGGATAAGTTGTAAACCTTCATCACTACCTTACACGTTTCTTTAATGTCGTATCTTATCACAATTTTCAACTCGCCCTATTTATTCCTTTCACGCCAAAGCTTCCGCGGCCCCTGTAAAAAATTCCACCAGCGTCTTTATGGTAATTTCTTTGATCATCCTCGGTAAAGTTTTAATCTCATTAACCTTCAAAAATGCCGCCCCAATGTCCGCCCTCCGGTATCCCACCCCGAACTTGGGTCCCACCAGTTTTACCAAGTCTAATATAGACTTATGATACCCGGCGATAAAATAAAGGTCCACAAAGTCCTTGGGCTCGGCCCGTTCCAAGATGGCATGTATCTTGTTCACCCCGATGTCCACCAGGCTATCCACCATCAGGTTTCCCACCTTTTTGGGAGTCTCAATAAAATCGTAGGGCATATAATCAAATTGGACAGTCAACAGGTTCTCAAAGGTAACGATCGTCCGGTTGCAAATCCTCCGAACCCTCGCTTCGGGAAACGAAAGCTCTGTTCTTAATCTTCCCACCAACATCTCTATGAGATTAATGGGAAATTCTTCCCGCGAAAAAAAATCCATGTCTTCAGAATGGCGGTGCTTTAGATAATACTCGGAGAGGGCGGTACCCCCGGTAAAGATAAATTGTTCACGGAGACTACTGTTCGAAAAGAGACGGAGAAACTCCCCTTGTGGTTGAGATAATACTGATTTTTCTGTTTTCATCTGGATAATCCTCATATACTTTTTATAAGGGACCGGAATGTCGGCCTTTTCAACCAGATTGAATTCCACCGTCCGAAGATCCCTGTCAGACCCGTATAGGACCTTTCTCTCCAATTCAAACAGGCGATTCTTCTGATCATCCTTGTATATCTTTTTGGTTGAGTAGTCCCAGAGCCAGTTCTTCATAATCTGAACCCAATCATAACCACCATGATTATGGCAGCCACCGTCTTCACCAGCACCGCCCCGGCCCGGCCCAGGAAGGCCCCCCACCCGGCCCGGAAGCTGGTCGCCGAATCCCTCGCCTTGACATACTCCGCCAAAAACGCCCCCAAGAAGGCCCCCAGGATGGCGCCGATTACCGACCCTACCACGGGAAAGGTAACGGTCCCGATGATGGCCCCTAAGATGGACCCCAGGATAGCCAGCCACTGCCCCCCCCTGGAGGCCCCATACCGGGAGGCCATCCGTGCTAAAATTACGTAATCCAACCCCTCCATCAAAAGGGCGATCCAAAACAGGATTAAGACGAAGGGCAGGGTAATCCCATCAAATCCCGTTAACAGCCCGTAGACTAAGGCCGCACCGGAGATGATAAACGTCCCCGGCAGGCCAAAGGGGATCATCAGCACCCCCGCAAACATGATGATCCAGATAATAATAAGCAGAAACCACATAAGTAAGACGAATAATGCTGCGGACTTAATTTAATACTTTCGTCTTCGGGATAACAAAAAATTTGTTGACATTCTAAATTAAATTTTGTATATTGAATATTATCAGTTGCATAAACAATAATTTTTACTAGAAGAATATTACAACTGTCGGTAAAACGATATAATTATCTTTGAAATAATTATTATTAATATAATAAATCAAATTAAAATAAGCAAGAGTATCATAAGAAGGTTCTATGGAAACAACCAATACTGCACCAAATATTCGATTTCTTACTATCTCAAGACCCAAGTACAAAGCTTACACCCTTCAAAACTTCCGGCTGCTTCCTCAAATCCAGAAACTATCAGAGGAGCAAAAATTTGCAATGGAAGTGGTTGGTCATGTTTTTCCGTTTAAAACAAACAATTATGTGGTGGAAGAGCTGATAAACTGGGACAGCGTTCCCAACGATCCTGTTTTTACACTTACTTTTCCCCAAAGGGAGATGCTCACTCCCCCTCACTTTGAAAAAATGGCGGCCGTTCTCAGAAACAGCTCCAGCAAACATAAGATTAAAGAGATGGCTAACAAAATTCGTTGGGAACTAAATCCCCATCCTGCGGGACAGATGGAACATAACATACCTACCTTAAAAGGTGAAACGCTGGAAGGGGTGCAGCATAAGTACAAAGAGACCGTCCTTTTTTTCCCCAGTCAGGGACAAACCTGTCATGCGTACTGTACGTTTTGCTTTCGTTGGCCCCAGTTCGTGGGCATAAGCGAGCTGAAATTTGCTATGCGGGAGACAGAGTGTCTCATCCAATATATCCGTAAGCATCCCGAAATTTCAGATATTCTTTTCACTGGCGGTGACCCCCTGATCATGAAGACCAAGACCCTGGCTACCTACATCAAGGCTCTTCTTGAAGCAGACCTCCCCTGTCTTCAAACAATCAGGATAGGCACGAAGGCATTGGCGTTTTGGCCTTACAAATTTTCAACCGATCCTGATGCGGATGAATTGCTGGCCCTGTTTACAAGGGTGACTCAGGCCGGCAAGCACCTCGCTATTATGTCCCACTTTACCCATCCACGTGAGCTGGGAACTGAGGCAGTACAAGAGGCTATCTTCCGAATTCAAGAAACCGGTGCCCAGATAAGAACCCAATCCCCGGTAATAGCTCATATTAATGATCAGCCGGAGGTTTGGACAGAGATGTGGAAGGAGCAAGTGAAGCTGGGTTGTGTCCCATACTATATGTTTGTGATGCGAAATACCGGGGCCCAACATTACTTCGGCGTTCCTTTAGTGCGAGCGTGGAAAATCTTTCGGGAGGCATACCGGAAGGTGAGTGGCCTTTCACGGACGGTTCGGGGGCCAAGTATGTCCACAATTCCTGGGAAGGTGCAGGTTCTGGGCGTGAAGGAGGTTAAGGGAGAGAGGGTTTTCGTATTAAGATTCTTACAGGGGAGGAACCCTGATTGGGTCATGCGCCCGTTTTTTGCTAAATATGATAAGAAAGCTTTATGGCTCGATGAACTGAAGCCGGCATTTGGGGAGAAAAAGTTTTTCTTCGAGTAAAGCGCTGTTCATGAAATACATTAGTTATGATCTAAACTATTGTAAAAATCAATTAGACGATAATCGTAGCCGGTTTATCGGTGAGGATACCCGTATCGGCTTTCGGTAACGGCGTTCGGTATTCGGCAAACCGGGCTACGAAAAACCAATGCCGGGCTTCGATACGGGCTTCCCGAAGCTTCGGGATAAACGATATACGGTCATAAGACGAACGATACATTCAAAAACACCCCCTTATTGAAAAATACAATAGTTTAGTTATGATATCAAACCGAGGAAATCGGAGATTAGCCTTTTATATCCACATAGATTTCCTGGCGGAGGCGGTCCAACCATTTGCGCAATTCCTGATCCCGCTTGTAATTCAGGGCCATATCCTCGATGGTCCCCCAGTCATTTTTTAATCCCAGTTTGCGGCCCAAAACGTGCTCTTCCAGTTTGACCAAATGATAGCCCTCCGGCCCCTTGACGGGCTGACTGATCTCGCCGGGGCTTAACCCCTGGCTAGCCTGACGCAGGTGGGGGGGCATGGTCTCCACCTCAAACCAGCCCAGCTCTCCCCCGCTTTCCGCCGTAGCCTCATCCTGGGAAAAACGCCGGGCTAATTCGGAAAACCCCTCTGGTTCAAAAATTTCATCCCGCAGAAGCTGGATTTCCTCCCTAACCCGGTTTTCATCCCCTTCGGTTACTTTTATCATTACCAGAACATGACTTGTATTGATCTTCTCCCCCTTACGCTCATTCAGCTTGATGATATGATAACCGAAGCGGGTCTTTACCGGAGCGGAGATTTCCCCTTCCTTCAAGGAATAGGCCACCTCCTCGTATTCCTTTAGCAGATCCCCCCGGTTAGTCCACCCCAAACGACCACCTTTTTTGCCTGAAGGTCCATCGGAAAAATTACGGGCTAATTCGGCAAAATCCTCACCGGCTAGGGCCCGGAGATAGAGGGATTTGATCCTCTCTGAGGCCTGCTGTTGGGCTTCTTCACCGGGGGTCACCTTGAGCAGAATATGGCTCAGCCTGATGGATTCTTTAATGTCGGGAAGGCTGTCGGCGTAGGCCTGGTAGAACCGTTCTACTTCCTGCCTGGAGACCTTAATGCCGGCTAGCTTTTTGTTCTTCTCCTTCTCCACCAACATACCATCGGCGATGTTTTTGCGCAGGTCCCTCTTGATCTTGGCCATCGAATAGCCGTAATACTCCTCCAGCTTTGTTTCAGATCCCACCTGTTTCAGCACCTGCTTGAGCCACTCCTCCAGCCTTATCTCCATGTCTTGGGGGGAAACCTCGAGGCTGTCCTCCCTGGCCCTGGCCAGTAAAATTTTTTGGTCAATCAGGTCGGCAAGGACCCTCTGTTTAAGCTTTAGAAATTCTTCTTCATGACGAGTAGGGTCCAATCCCCCCTGGAAGGCGACGCTCTGGGCGTACTGCAGCACATCGGATTCCAGTATGATCTCTTCGTTTACCACCGCAATGATGCGATCCACCACCTGCTGTGCTGAAACCACCGACACCAGCACAAACAGTAACGGGGGTACCAGCCAGAGTAATTCTTTAGTCTTCTGTTTTTCCTTTGGTCTCTTCATCCTGTTCCTCCAGAACCCCAGGAAAGACCTCCACGTCTGCCTCCGACCGAAACCTCTCCACTAAGGCCTTATAGCTTAACCGTTGCTTTTCTGCTTTGAGGATCTCATAGATGTCATCCCGCACAATGGATATATCCTTAACTGACCCCTTCTCTTTTCGGTCAACGACCTGCAAGAGGGCGGCATCCGAGCCCTTCCCAATTATCGTGGATATCCCCCCGATGCTCAACGACCCCAGGCTAATCCACAACGACTCCCCCAGTTGATCTCTCCCCTGATAACCCGTTTCCATAACATCAAAAAACCCCAGGACCCGGGCCTGGTCGGCCAGGCTCTGACCCATTTTCACCCGGGATCTGACTGAGCGGGCTTCGGAACGGTTTTGAAAGGAAACCTTAACGAGTTTCAATACGGTATCGTTCCAGACAAATTCCCCCTGATGGGCAGCGTAATAGGCCCGCACTTCCTCCTCGCCGACACTGGGGGGTTCCCCCAGTTCTTCCTCCAACAGGCGGTTCGTCATAAGCCTTCGTCTAAAGGCTTTGATAGCTGACTTCACTTCGGTGTGATGATTCAGCCTCCGCCGCTTGGCCTCTTGATACAGAACCTCATTATCAACCCAGCGGGATACGAAATCCATTTTGTCTGTCGGGGTTACTTCTCCCTTCCAGGAGGGGGGAATCTGCTCCTCA
>JADHWK010000008.1 GCA_016783505.1 Candidatus Zhuqueibacterota bacterium
GGGGGTGAACTGACCAAACCCGATGTCGTGGCCCCCGGAGCCGCGGTGTCCACCGTGCCCCGCTGGGCCAAGGGGGACCGCTACTGGGGAACGAGCATGGCTTCCCCCTACGCCGCCGGGGTTATGGCCCTACTCCTGAGTGGGACCAACCAGGTTTACCCCGAGAAAAATGTCGCCTTCGTCACACTGAAACGGGCTATCCGGAACAGTGCTACCGGGGTTTCCGGATACTCATTCCTGGATCAGGGGGCCGGTTTGATCAACGTCCCCGGGGCTTTTGACCTGGTGATGAATTACCTCAAGGGGGATCGGTTTGGCCCGGTGCTGGATTTTAAGGTGCGTACCTTCAGTCCCACCGCTCCCAGGGCCAAGGGTCGGGCCGCCTTCTGGCGCAGTCCTTATTATCCCAATGACCGCAATCAACTATTCAAAATAAGCCCTGTCTTTTCCCAGGAGGCCACCGCCGATCAGAAATCCGGCTATTTTAAGGCCTTCCGGCTGAAGTCCGATGTAGACTGGCTGAAACCAGTGCAGTCATCGGTCTATATCCGGGGAGAAGGATCGGCTAAAGTCTCGGTGCAGTATCAGTCGAAGAGGCTGAGAGGTCCCGGGGTTTATACGGGAAAGGTCATCGGTTATTTCAAGCAAGGGGGGACCGGTCGCGGTAACACCGCCTTTGAGCTGTGGAATACGGTAGTTATTCCTTATACTTTTAATGCCGACAATCATTATGCACGGGAACTCAAAGACCAGCGGGTAGAGCCCCTTATGGTAAAACGCTATTTCATCGAGGTTCCCGCCGGGGCCAGCCTGATGGCGCTGAAGGGGTCAGTCCCTAAGGGGAAGTTCGCTTGGATGCACGTTGAGGTCTGCGATCCGCAGGGGCATACCTATCGTACCCTTCCAACCCTCAACTCACGGGAAAATTGGCTTGAGGGGATTTTGGATATTCCCAAGAGAGATCTAACCCCCGGGGTATGGGAGGTGGCGACCTGGGGCAATCTGTCCGGGGAGAAAACCTCCCGTTATAAACTATCTGTTCAATTTTATGGTTTTGACCTAAAACCCTCCGAGATTACCGAGATTGATTTTGGCCCAGGTGAGTCCCCAACGGGAGAGATCACGGTGACCAACCTTTTCGACCGCCCCTTCAGGGGCCGGGCGGAGGGTGGGCTAGACGGGTTCCGAAAAGTTAGCTCCCAGGAGCTTAAACCCACCGAGGAATTCACCTATCCCTTTCACTTAGACCAAACACTGACCGGGGTAAAATTTACCCTCTCTATGTCTCCGGAAGACCATTCCCGATTTACGGACATTGCCGTCAACATCGAGGATAAAAACGGGGAAGTGCTAACCCAGACCGGGTTTACTTACCGGGAATGTAGGGTGTCCCTGAAAAATCCTCATCCCCAGGATGAATCTACGGAGTATATCCTGAAGGTCGTTCCCGGCTGCACCCACGAGGACAGCGATCCCGTTAGTTTTGATCTGGAGGAGATTTATTTGACCGCTGACCCAATCAAGATTACCGCTACCTATGCTGACGAGAGGGATTTTATTCTGGTCCCCGGGGTGCCCGCCGGGTTGACCTATGAATTGGAAAAAAGTCCCCCAACCCCTCCGAACGGCTTTCATAACTCCGGGGAACTGGTCTTTCGGGAGAAAGGTACCGATCAGAAAGCGCTGGTGGTCCCGGTAAGATTGAATGGAGAGTAATGTATTCTCTTTATTATAATTTTCCCTTTGCAAACTTATAGATACGGGGTGCAAAGGCTCTGCCTTTGCTTCGGAATTCAGTAATTTTAAAGGCAAAAAAATCTCTTGACTTTTTAATCTATATTAATTATTTTTCTATAAAAGCTTGAAAAATAGGTTACAGACATGTTGATAAAATTTTTTATTGCGGCCTGACTTACCTTTTCTAGCCATTTGTAATTAAAGAACCCAAAACAGGAGGGTATTAAAACGAGAAAGATTATTTTTTACTTGGCATTGCTTTCAGTCTCTGGTTTGCTTTTTCAGGGGGCTGTGGAGGCACAGGAAATACTAGACAAACTATTTCCTGGTAAAATCACGATTGCTGAAAAGAGTTTCAATATGAGAATTCATCGGATTGATGCCAACAATAAATATGTAGCTGTCGTTGGTTACCCCAAATCTGAGTCAAGTATTGCTGATGTCTATCTTTATGATATTAATGGAAACAAGCTATGGCAAAAGGAAATCGATAGAGTTTACAGGGTTTCGATGGCTGAAGAGTATAATAAGGTTATTGTTGTTTCCGATTGGAATCTCAAAGACGAACAAAAAAATGCCTGTTATGATGCAAAAGGGAACAAACTCTGGGAGATTTGGGTAACTGCTCCTGGTTTGACCCTATCTTCGGATGGTAAATATGGTATTACAACCAAGGTGAGCGGTGAAGAATGGTTGGGGCACTTTCAGGTATTTGATATAGCGGCAGGGCAAGAGCTAAAGCATCCAATCAAACGTAATTATCGGCACTTCTTTGCTCAATTTCTTAATAACAGAAAAGTAGTTATTCTCCTTCAGAGAATTATTGAAAGGCGGGATGAAGAGATATTAAAAGAATCTCGTCGACTAAGGAAAGAAGGTAAAGATAAAGCAGCAAGGGAGCTTATAGAAAAAAATAAAAGCGCTTTTGAGCCAATACGGGATCCACTTAGATTTATAATTTATGATATTCCTACCGGAACGGTGGAAATTGAAAAGGGTCTCCATTTGCAGGATGGTCGGGCGTTATGGGTAGGGCCTGATTGGTTTGGAAATTTAGCTGTCTCTGAAAATGGTCAATTTATTGCTGTTGCGGCTGTTGTGGGCACAAGAGGAGCAACCTCAAGTTGCCTTCAATTAATTGACAAACAGGGTAGTATAATCTGGGAAAAAGACAAAGCTGGTGGAATTTACGATACAGAATTTATCGGAGATGATAGGTTAGTAGTTATTGATTGGAAAAACATCCGTCTGTTTGATGTATCAAATGGCAACAAACTATGGGAATATCGAGCGGAACAGGTGGGATATGCGATCAAAGAAGCATTTGTTCAAGAAGGTCATTTGTTTCTACAAAATTTAACTATAAGCCCCCAAATGTCACGTCTTTTTTTATTGGATTTAAAAACGGGCGAAGAAATTATAGATAAACAGAACCTAAAAGACGTAATGATTGTTAAGATGGACCCACATAGGCGAATCATTTTGAATAAATCAAACAATAAACTTGAATTTCTAAAATAAGCGATTCTGTTCAATGAAAAAATAAAAGTTAAAGTAATTGGAGGTGATGAAAAACGAAATCTGTGAAATTTATTATGTTGCCGTTAATTTTTATTTCTGTTATCACTAGCTTAACTTAAAAGTTAGGTTAAATTCAGAAAAGGATTAATACATGTCAACAAACAATAAAAAAGTTGATTCTACTATTAAACAATTCCTAGAATTTACGGAATATTTTAAAGACGAAAGTGATCGTGCAACAGTAATATTAAGTGCGGCAAAGTAAGATATACTACTTTATCAAATCCTAAAAGCAAAATTGTCACCCAATCCAACGGGAACCGATGAACTTCTTGATGGTGATGCTCCTTTGAGTACCTTCAGCGCAAGAATTAATCTTGTCTACAGACTAGGATTAATTCAACCCGATTTGGTGCGAGAATTACACCTTGTTAGAAAAATTAGAAACGTTTTCGCACATGAATTAACGGGTGCGACACTGAATGAAGGAAGTCACAAAGATAGAATTAAGGAATTACTAATCCCATTTCAAAACAATGAAGCTTTTAAAAAGTTAAGGAAAGTTTATTTTAAAGATGTTGACGATCCTTCGACCAATTTCAAGGCGATAGTGGCACTGCTTATTTTAAGACTTGAAAATGTTCTAGAATCAACCACGACACTTAGCAATAAGGATGCTTGTAAATTGTTGCCGGAGATAATGAGAGCAAAAGAGTAAAATTCAGAATCTAACAATGGTTTAAAAGACCAAAATAAATCAAGTATACAAAGTAAGTTATTTTTTAAATTTAGCCACCCTTCTTGGAATACTGAGGCGGAAAAACTTCCTCCACTGGCAGCAGCATCCTTTATGGGTGCGGAGTTACCATTCATTCGGGCACTTGCCGACCGCAGGCGTAAAGCCTGCGGCTACATTCAGAAAGAAAGCCCCATTTAACGATGGGGCTTTTATTTTCCTTGACAATATGCTTTTTAATCTTTAATTTTAACAAGCCATGAAGTTTGAATAATAAAGCGGTAATGGGCTGGCAGGTCACTGTTATCGGCACAATAAACAGGGACACTATTATTTTCCCTGACGGTAGAAAGTTCGAGGGTTACGGGGGGATCCTTTATAACATCGTAACCCTGGCTGCCCTTATGGGTGAACAGGACAAGGTCATTCCTGTCTGCTTGCTGGGTGATGACATCTACGATGGGGTAACCGATTATCTTTCCCAACACAAAAATGTTTGTCTGGATGGCATCCGGAAATTTGATGGCCCCAACAATAATGTTACCCTCTATTATCAATCAGACGAGGAAAAACCTGAGATTCTAAAGAAGCATCTACCCCCCATACCCTTCGATCAGATCGAGCCCTGGCTTGAGAGTGATTTTGTGCTGGTAAACTTCACTTCGGGATTTGACATTACCGTAGAAACGATGGGGAGAATTAGGCAGGCTTCCCCGGCTTTAATGCTTATGGATGTTCACAGCCTTTCTCTGGATGTGGATTCCGAGGGGAAGAGATTCCTGCGGAGGATAACCGACTGGGGGAAATGGACCCGGGGGGTGGACTTCGTCCAGTGCAATTGGGATGAACTTAGGGCCGTCATTGGGAAGAGGAATATTAGTGATGACGACATTGTCAAAATGGCCCAAGAACTCTTTTCAGGGGGAACGAAGGCCCTGCTCGTTACCCAGGGGGAGCGGGGGGTGCGGGTGCTCTGGTCCGAGGGGGAGAAACCAAAGGTTCAGGATGTGCTGTCCCCCAAGACCGAAGGGGTGGTGAATACGGTGGGCTGCGGTGACGTTTTTACCTCTTCCTTCATCATTAAATATATGGAGTCTAAAGATCTTTTAGCCTCGGCCCAGTTTGCCGTTCAACTGGCAGCGGTGAAGAGCCGGTTCAATGGATTTGAATATCTGGGGGAAATTCAACCCCTAAAAGCTGTTAACTGAACATTTAACAGCATACCACTGAATATCATCAGTCGGGCGGGCCTGTTGCAGAACTATCGGATAGGAATCAATTCCTATCCTAAATAAGACCATAATTCCAATGAATTGGAATAAATCATCCAATCCAATTTATTGGATTTACAAATAACTTAGGATATCAATTTATTGCTTAAATTGGCAACGTTTGCTAGTTGTGCCACAGACCCGGGCGCCTGACCGACGGAACTACACAGAAGTCCTTTTCACATTCCAATTTTTTTTCGTGTTATTCCGTGATTATCTGTGGTGAATTATTACCTAAACATTAAGATGAAACCCATAGTTAAGAAAGGATTGGTATGAAGATTATAAATTCTCAGAGGGTGAGGGCTGAGGACATTACCGAAGCCGGGGCTCAAAACGCTCGCATCCGCTGGCTGATTTCCCGGAAGGACGGGGCTCCCAATTTTGCCATGCGTCTCATCGAAGTCGGCCCCGGGGGCCAGACACCCATTCATAAGCATGAATGGGAGCATGAGGTTTTTGTGCTGAGAGGGAATGGAGAACTGATAAATGAAAAGGGGATGTCCCATCCCTTCTCTGAAGGTAAGGCCGTTTTGATCCGGCCCAACGAGCTACACCAGTTCAGGAATACTGGACCCGAAACCTTACGGCTGATCTGTGTTGTTCCCATAAGACACCCCTGAAAAAAAGTATCGTTTTCTAGGCTCTAGTATATCAATAATAAATCCGAAATTCGAATACCCCGCATGTGCGAGGAACAAACTCAAAATTCAAATATCAAATTCTCAAAACGTCATTCATTTAAAACAAATTGTTTTGGATTTTTAATTTTGATAATTTGTCATGACTGAGGCAGATCCGCCTTAGGCGGAAATTTGTTTCGTCCCGAGTATTCGGGATCGTGCTTCGGATTTTTTACTGTACTCTATTCTGTAACAAAGTGTTGCATCCTTAACTAACTATTGAAATTTGGAAAGAGCAGTAGTTAAAATTAATTCAAAAATTAAAAGGAGATACTGATGATTCAAGAGAAGATCCACCAGACCATTGCCATTCTTAAGGAGAAAGGGGTTGACTTATGGCTGACTTTCGTCCGGGAGAGTGACACCGTGCACGACCCCAGCCTGGACTTTATCCTGGGGACGAGCGTCACCTGGCAGTCGGCGTTTATGATCTCGGCAAAGGGGGAGACCGTCGCCTTAGTGGGCAGCTTAGATGAGACCAACATCAGATCAAGGGGACTTTATGCTGAGGTCATCGGTTATGTTGAATCCATCAAGGATCCCCTTCTGGGGGTTTTAAAACGCTTAAATCCCCAAAAAATCGCCATCAATTATTCCTTAGATTCGCCCTTAGGCGATGGGTTGACCCACGGGATGTATGAACTCCTGATGGGCTATCTATCGGGCACCCCGTTTGCGGAAAAAATCATTTCAGCCGACGGGATAATCGGCGCTCTCAGGGGAAGGAAGTCCCCGGCGGAACTGGATCGGATCAAGGCGGCTATTAAGCTGACCCTGGATATGTTCAGCAGGGTTTCCGGGTTCATTCAGCCCGGAAGGACGGAAAAGGAGATCGCCGGGTTTTTGAAGGAAGAACTAAAGAAGGCGGGGGTGACCGAGGCCTGGGATCCGGATTACTGCCCCTCGGTGTTCACCGGTCCTGAATCGGCCGGGGCCCACGCCGGCCCCACCGATCGGAAGGTGGAAGGGGGACACATTTTAAACATTGACTTCGGGATCAAATTGAACGACTATTGCTCTGACCTCCAGCGGACCTGGTATATCCTGAGGGACGGAGAGTCAGAGCCACCTGCGGAGGTAATGAAAGCCTTCAACGGCATCCGGGATGCCATTGAGCGAGCCGCCGAGGCTTTAAAACCAGGTGTAGAGGGGTGGATGGTAGACAAGCTGGCCCGGGATTACTTGGTCTCGCTGGGCTACGAGGAGTATCCCCACGCCCTGGGCCATCAGATCGGCCGCTTCGCCCACGATGGGAAGGGGCTTTTGTGTCCTAAATGGGACCGATACGGAAAGTTGCCTTTTGACAAGGTAGAGGAAGGACAGGTTTATACGATAGAGCCCCGGTGCACGGTGAAGGGCTACGGGGTGGCTACCATCGAGGAGATTGTGGTGGTGACCGGAGAGCGGTGCGAATTTCTATCGCCGCCGCAGACGGAGATTTATGTGGTTTAAGGAGTTTGATGAAAAAGCTCTGCTTTTTCGATACAACCCCGAAGTTTCGGTGTTGCACTCCCCATTCATAAATGAGAACGGTCGCCTCAGGCGACCGTTTCTGTTTATAACCCGGTTGGTCTTTTTCGTTTCAAATAACTAAATCCCCATCCATCATAAGGGTTTTTCTTCCCCCATTTTTATAGGTTATGGTTAAAGTCGGTTCATTGAAAAGATAATCACGATGTGTCTTGGAGGTGTTTTTCCCCCCCGGCATGTCCTCGTTGTTGCCGAAGGCGATGTGGGCGGTGCGAAAGGCCTTCTCGTCCTCCAATAAATTACCCGTCAGCCGGGCACCGGGGTTTAAGCCGATTCCCAGTTCCCCCACCACTCTGGCCATTTCATCTACGGCGGAAAGTTCCTCCAACTTTTCTACCAGATTTTTGTCTTCACTTTCAAAACCCTCGATTCTCCCTTTTTGGACCATAATCTTCAGGGGTTTTTTCACCTGCCCCAGATCGCCAATGGAGCCATCGCAGACTATGGCTCCGTCGGCCCCATTTTCTACCGGTCCGCACCAGATCTCACCGGCGGGGAGGTTGCCCCAGTGCTCTTCGGTGATCTCCACGTCGGTCATAAAATCCCGGCCCTCAATGTCCAGGATGATGTCCGTCCCCCCGGGGGCGGTGAGATGGGCTTCCTTCGCCCCTTTTAATTGATCCATCATCCGGTGCACATTGGCCATCATAACCCCGTAGTCCACGTTCATGGGGCCTTCGGTCATCATCTCCTCGGTTATGCCCGGGGCATGGCCCAGCCTTCTGGTTTTGGTCTCCATGATTTTTTTGATCCACTGAATGCGGAAAGGGGTCTCCTCCCCCAGCCCGTAAAAAGCGTTGATGATCACGTTCCTGCCTTCAAGCAGCGGGGGCATCTCTTGGGGGAGGTTCTTCAGGGGGCGTTGGCCTTCGGGAAGGTAAAAGAGTTCGGCGCTGGCCCCCATCTCCTTGGCCGCCTGGCAGAAAGCCTGGCCGATGGATTTCCTTCTTTCATCCGTTACCACCAGGACCTTTTCCCCTGCCTTCAATTTGAGAACGTGTTGGTAAGCCCCCTTGGCGGCTTCGATCATCTTTTCGGTTTTGTTCATGTTAAATCCCTCCTATGTTAGTACATTTTTGGGGGAACCTTTCCTCCCCACTCTTGATAGAGATTTTTACCTTTTATCCGCTATCTTTTCTCAATCCCTTAAAGGCATTCCACATAGGAACTTTTTTCATATGTTCCCTGTATTCATCACCGAATTTCTGGATGTTGAATGCATCCTCCTTTTTAGATGCCATCCAGAAACAGAACATATTTACTATTCCCAGTATGGTTGATGGAACCGATTGAAAGACCAACATCAATCCAATTGTCCAGATGGCGGTTCCTAAATAGAGGGGATGTCGCACAATTCGAAACACGCTGCTGTTAATCATTATGGTGGTATGTTCCCAACCGGTCTCGGGTTTCCCCATACGCTTAAGTGTAGCAAATGCGGATAGGACAAAAAAAGCGGCGGGAAGATAGAGAATGAAGCCAATGATACGGAGTGGTAAAACATTAAACTGTGTCCATACTCCACCCAAGCCAAGGATTAGTAAGGTAAAGAAACCACCCAGTCCAAAGGCTTCGAAAATTTCATAAACAATACGTTTTCGTATCACTGGGATCAGCCATCCAAGGATGATACCACCCCAAATAACCGCTAAGATTATATACTTCCACATTTGGTCCGCCCTCTTTACGAATCTTTGGGGAGCAATTTTATTTAACTTCTTTCGTTTAAAAGAAGTCCTGGTTTTTCGGAAAGGTGGGATTTTTTACTTGCTGAAGCGCAGCGGAAGTCCCGAATCATCGGGGACTTTGGTCTTTTAAAAGGTGTTAGACGAAGAAGTATGTTAGCTGATATAATAAATGAACTTTTATTTTTTAATTCGATTTGCTAGCAATTCCCCTCTTCAAAACTCTTTCGCCTAACTAGCAATTAAACGTATCTTTTCTCACTTAGTCATGAAAGAGTGCATCTATCTTTCAGTCTCATCGAAGTGAATGTGATGTGCTTATTTTAATATAACCATTAATTTTTAAAAAGCAAGTAAAAATTCAAAAAACAAAAGGCCTATTCAATATAAATGAATAGGCCCTTTTTATAAAGCTAAACTACCCCTCACCAGGCTTTAAGACTTAGCCTTTTAATAAAAGCGTTTTTCCTCTGACTTTGTACTTTTAAGGATTGTCTGAAAACCCCGATCCTGAATTCTCGGGACGGGGAATTTTGGACCTACTCTTTTTTTATGGCTCTCCCTTTGGCATAGTAGTAGCAGAAGAGGCAGAGTCCCACGAACCCGGCAAGGCTTAGGAGCTGTCCGGTCAGGCTCTCAAAATAACGGGAATAGCTGTCAATTTCCCAGATCACCTTACCCGTCTCTTCGACCACCCTGCGGACATACTGGGCCCCGATGGAAATGAAGCGGACGGGTTTGCCGATGTCGGGAAGGTTCAATAAGGCACCCATTACTCCCATTAACGCCCCTCCGGCGATGAAACCCGAAGCGATCAGGGTCCCCCGCTCCTTTGGTGAGCTTCCTCCCGGTTCCTTTTCCCGCTTCTTGGAAAGCCGGATTACCAGCCAGGAAACGATACCCCCGGCGAAGACCGGCATGTTGATCTGAATGGGGAGGTACATACCGAGGGCAAAGGCTAAGGGTGGCACCCCGGCCATTTCTAACAGAATGGCGCAGAGGGCCCCGAGGGCGAAGAGCAGGTAGGGGATTTCAGCTTCGATCATAAGCGATCTAATGATAACCGCCATAAGGTTTCCCTGGGGGGCGGGGATGGCCGGGTTGGGGACACCGCCCTCAAGAATACTGCCCCCGATGGTGAAACCGTAGGATTTCTGGATCAAAAGGATGGCCAGGGAAACGGAAATAGCCGAGACTATCACGCCTAAGAATTTCCACCGCTGCTGATTCCGGGGCGTGTTTCCCAGCCAGTAGCCGATCTTCAGGTCGGTGATGAAACCGCCGGACATGGAAAGCGAGGTACAGACGACACAGCCCATAATGAGAGCCACCGTCATACCAACAACCCCGTCAAGTCCCACGGCAAGCAATACGAGGGCGGAGATGATCAGGGTAATCAAGGTCATTCCCGACACCGGATTTACCCCTACGATAGCGATGGCCCGGGCGGCCACGGGGGTGAAAAGAAAGGCCAGGACGGCCACGATAACCAGTCCTACTACAGCAACCTTCAGGGCAAAGCCCATCGTACCGGCCGGCGATGCAAAGAACCAGAAAGCGATAAGGATCAGAAGCAGGGTGCCCACGATGAAAAGAATCGTGTTTTTAATGTGCATGTCGGTGTCGGTCCTGGGCACCGATTCCCCCTCGGCGTGGGTTCCCCGGAAGATCTCCCGCAGCCCCACCGAGAAGGAAGTGACGATGATCTTTCCCATCTTGGCGATCCCGATGAACCCGGCCATGGCGATGGCCCCAATGCCGATCTTCTGGACGTAGATGGAAAAGACCTCAAGCTCGGTCATCTGAGCGATGGGAATTTTACCCTCCCCGATGATGTCGGGAAAGTGCTGACCGAAATGATAGACCAGGGGGAGAAAAACAAGGAAGGAGAGCACCGATCCTGCTGCGATGATGGAGGCATATTTGATCCCCACGATATAACCCAGACCGAATAGGGCGGCGGTGGCGTCGAGCTTGAAGATCCACCGGGTCTTATCGGCCAGGGTGGCCCCCAGCTTTCCCAGAATGGCGTCGGTGCGGATCTGCTTGGGCCAGACGTGCATCGCTTCCACCAGAAAATCATAGATTCCACCCACGACCATTGAGATGGCCAGCACCTTGGCGGCTTTGCCGCCCGTCTCCCCGGTGGCCAGGATCTCGGTGGTGGCAACGGCCTCGGGAAAAGGTAGCTTTCCGTGTTCCTCGACACAGAAATACCTTCTTAAGGGAATGAGGAACAAAATCCCCGCAAACCCGCCCAGACTACAGGCGATAAATGAGTGGAGGAGACTCACCTTCAGCCCCAGGATATAGAGCGCCGGGAGGGTGAAGATGGCCCCCGCCACCACCACCCCCGATGCGGCGCCGATGGACTGAATGATAACGTTCTCCGAAATCGTGCTCCTCCGGGTGTAGAGTCCGGCAATCCCCACCGCCAAGATGGCGATGGGGATAGCGGCCTCAAACACCTGACCTGCTACCAGCCCCAGATAGCAAGCGGCAAACGAGAAGAGCACAGCCATGAGGACCCCAATCAATACCGATCGTCTGGTGACCTCGGGGATTCGCTCCTCCGCAGGGATGTAGGGGATGTACTTCTCCCCCTCCTTTAAGGGTGTGTAGGCGTTGGGGGGAAGACCCTTAACTTTTCTTTCTTCCATAGGCGGTCTCCTTTCTGATTAATTTAGGAACAGGAAAATCATTTCAGGGGAGAAGAAACTATAGGATGTCTCGGTGAGGGGGACAGCATGATGCCCGGCACTTGGATTTTATTGTTTCCAATATAATAAACAAAAGGGAATTTGTCAAACAAAAAGTTTATCGGAAATGGGTATTTAAATATTTTTTATAATAACTGTAAAATACCACTTGTATTTCTGGTTGGATTTTGTTAAATTTTACTGTTTTGAGCGAGGAGCCGTTTTGGATCATGATCGTTGGCCTTTTAAGGGTTTGGTTAAATGTCCCTTTTGAGAAAAAAATACCGCCGCATCTCCCGGCGGCTCACAAACTTTGAGCTTCAACGGTTGAAGAAACCCAACATCTCCTTATCCATGGAAGACCTTACGGAGGAGCTGGAGAAAAAGGAGGGATCAGAATTTTTTCTGGGCTTTTATTCTGATGAGGGCATTCGCACCGCCCTGGACCGGTTTGGCATCCTGGGGGAACTGGAAGAAAGGGGTTTTGCTAACCTGAAGATCGTTATCAACACCAGGGATCCTTATCGTCAAAAACTGCGGCTCTATTTTGAGCGAAAAGTCCCCTCCCATCTGCTGGCTGAGTTCTACGTACGCAAATATATCTTTAAGGCCAAACCCATCTTCCAGTCTGGTTTGGAGGGTCAGATTTTTGAGATGGTCGCCGTGGAATGGCTGCTTTTGCAAAACCCCCGGGCCTCTTTCACCCCTCAGCATCCCCAACTTCCGGGCCAGCAGTATCCGGGGTTGGGGATGGGCGAAAAGGTGCTGGAGATCCTCCGCAATATGTGCCTTCGGCTAAGGGCTGACGGACTACTGAACATTCCCGAACACTACCACAACGCCATCCTTTACGCCGGTGAGTTTAAATATTTCAATCCAGAGACCGAAGGCAAACTCTGGGCTATCCACCGGGACTTACGAGACTGGTCTTTGGCGGACTTAAGCTGGGCCATTGAATGGGGCTGTCTTCAGGACAAGGGGAACGGAGCCCGAGCCCCCTGGTTTACTGAAGAGCAGATTCTGGCCACCTCCCAGCGCCTAAAAAATTACTTTGATTCCTCAGAATACAAAAAGAGGGTCAAGGAATCATTAAAATCCCATAACTATCAGATAGATGTTCCCCGATTTGAGAGAGAAAAGAGACTCCACCCTTTTAAGGAGTAAGGACTGAAGGTCCGGGAAATCACCGTCCGGTCCGTTTTGACTCGATCCCGCATCCCCGGGGTGACCTACTGTATCAATCCCTACAGGGGATGCGAGCACGGCTGTCGCTACTGTTACGCCGACTTTATGTGCCGATTCAGGGAACCCCAAGAACCGTGGGGATCCTTCCTCGATGCCAAGGTGAACGCCCCTGAACTGCTGAAAAGAGAATTAAAAACGGCGAAGCCGGGATCAATCCTGCTAAGTTCGGTGACCGACCCCTACCAGCCGGTAGAGGGGAAATATGAATTAACAAAAAGATGTCTTCAGGTTCTTAGATTTCATAAGTTTCCGGTTGAAATCTTAACCAAGTCAGTGATGGTAACCCGGGATGTTGATCTTTTGACCCAATTTGACGACCTCCGGGTGGGCATGACGGTGACCACCGATGATGAGGCCGTTCAGAAGCTTTTTGAACCCAACTCTCCCCCCACCACGAGGAGGGTTGAAACGCTGCGAAAACTGAAGGCGATGGGGATAAAGACCTACGCCTTTGTGGGGCCGGCCCTGCCCATGGACCCGGAGAGGCTGGGTCGGATGCTGGTTGGGACGGTGGATTTCGTCTATTTTGACCGGATGAATTACCGGTGGAAGGTGGAAGGGATCTACCGTAAGTACGGTCTCCAGGATTTCCTGAATCCGAATTATTTTCACAGGGTTCAGTCCACAATAGTAACAATAATAAAAAATCAAGGGGTTGAGTATCAAGTAAGAGGGTAGTCATTATGCCCATTTTTGAATATAAATGCCGGCAGTGCGGCGAGAAATTTGAAGAGTTAATTTTTTCTAGTCAAGGAGAAGGCGGGGTGGGATGTCCACACTGTGGATCCGGGGAGGTGGAAAAATGTCCATCCCTATTCGGATTTTCATCGGGGTCGAAAACGGTCAGTTCCGTCCATAGTTCCTCCTGCAGTAGCTGTTCAGTCCCGAGCTGTAACACATGCCGTCCTTAGCCGTGGGCCGCAAGACCACCCCAGGGGAGACCCCCTTTGGTCTCACGGCCGGATAATCGCTCGTGAGCCCTTAACTTGCCGTCTCGGAATTTCTAAGAAAGAGCTTTAAAGTAAATCAAAATATCAGTCCCGAAGGTTCGGGATAGGAAGGGGATCAGATTACCAGAATATCATATTTTATCCTGTCCCAAGATCGTTCCGAATGTTCTGATCCACCCTGGTGAAACGGGTCTACGACTGATATTCTTCCCATTGATACCCTGATATACTTACTGCCCATTATTCCGGTTGCCTCAAAGGGGCTAAGTTCTTTTTTCCTTGCCTCTTTCTAAATTATTTCCTAAATTAAGACTGATTATGTTTAAGGAGGGGAAATGAAACTGAAGACACGAAAAGAAGATGGGAATGTGGCTGTCCTGGAGATAAAGGGAAAGGTGATGGGGGGACCGGATTTTACCCTGTTCAACGATGAACTCCATCAGCTGGTAGACGAGGGCATCAAAAAATTTGTCTTTGACCTCTCCGGGGTCACCTGGATGAACTCATCGGGGCTGGGCATCCTGATCAGCGGATTAACCACCATCAGCAACAACGGGGGGGAGCTGAGGTTGGCCAGCATCACCAAGAAGATCGAAAGCCTGTTCATGATCACCAAGCTGGTCACCATCTTCGATACCCGGGACTCGGTGGAAGAGGCCATTAAGAGCTTTAACTGAAATGGCAGAAGAGATCGAGAAACTCACTGCAGCAATTACGAATCTGGGCCTTGCCGTCCAGGATTTAACCCAGAGGGTAAAGGAAGGGCAGGGTTATTCAAAAGGGGAAGTTGAGGTCCTGACCACCCTGGCCCGGCAGTTGGGGGAACTGGTTGAAAAGAATCAGATTTTTCAGGGGACTCTGCAGCTACAAAAGGAGAACGAGATGCTCAACCTCCTGGGTCAGAAACTGGGTTCTGCCCTCCATTTGGACGAAGTCCTTTCCCTGATCATCGAGTCCCTGAAGGAAGTGGTGCCATATGATGCTGTCGGGATCTATCTGGTGGATCCCCAGGGAGGCCGGATCGTCGCTGAGACCCTGAGAGGTTACGATCTGGAGATGGAGGAAAAATGCAGGGTCAAGGTAGGGGAAGGGGTGATGGGTTGGGTGGTGAAGACAGCTCAGGGGGCTATCGTCCCCGATGTATCCCGGGATCCCCGTTACGTCAACGCCCGCCCCCAGACCCGTTCTGAAATGGCCTATCCCTTAAAGAGTGACGGCCGGGTAATCGGTTGTTTTAATCTGGAAAGCGACCGCCTCGACGCCTACACCCCAGAGCATCTGAAGCTTTTGGAGGTCTTTGCCAACCACACCGTGGTGGCCATTGAGAGGGCTCAACTCCATCAGGAGTTGGTTAAGAAACGGCGGCTGGAGGATGAGCTCTTGATCGCCCGCCGCATTCAGAAGAGCTTCCTGCCCCGGGAGAACCCCAGCTTCGGCAGCCTGGATATCTGCGGGCTGAACATCCCCTCTGAGGAGGTGGGGGGGGACTACTACGACTTCATTACGCTGACGGACACCGACCTGGGGGTGGCCATCGGGGATGTAGCCGGTAAGGGGATCGCCGGGGCTCTCATCATGGCCAGCTTCCAGGCCAGTCTCCGCAGTGAGAGCCACAACAACTTTGCCATCCGCACCATCCTGAAAAAAGTCAATCATTTCCTCTTCGAGACCACCTCAAGCGAGCGGTTCGTCACCGCTTTCTACGGGGTTATTGACTGCAAACAGATGGTCCTCACCTACGCCAATGCGGGTCACGATCCCCCCTTGTTGTTCCGTTCGACGGGAGAAACGCTATATCTAGAAAAAGGGGGCAGCATGCTGGGGGCCTTTGACGGGGCGGAATTTAAGGAGGAAAGGGTGGGTCTTAAGCCCGGCGATGTGCTGATCCTGTATACCGATGGGGCCACCGAAGCCCGGGATAAAAAGGGGGAGGAGTTCGGAGTCCGCCGGCTGGAAGAAGCCGTCCGAGAGCATCGGGACCTTGAGGCCCGAAAGCTGGTGGACAGCCTGTACCGGGCTATCGCTGGGTTTACGGATATCTCCACCCAGGAGGACGACATTACCCTGGTGGCTATTAAGGTGGCGGAGGAGAATGAAACCCTGCTGATCGAAAGTCGCCCCGAGGAAGTGGAGAAGGCCGATGAGCTGGCTGAACAGGTGGCCCGAAAGATGGGATTTTTCCAGGATGAAGTGGATAACCTGGCCATTGCTGTCACCGAGGTGGTGAACAACGCCATCATCCACGGGAATAAGCTGGATCCTGGCAAGCACGTGTGCATCCGCTTCATCCATAAGGGGGACCGGCTGGAGGTTCGGGTAAAGGACGAGGGCGAGGGGTTTGATCCCTCTAAGTTGGCCGACCCCACCCGGCCCGAGAACCTGATGAAAAAGGAGGGTAGGGGCATCTTCGTGATCCGGCATCTGGTGGATGATGTCTCCTTTAAAAGAATGCAGGATGGGATGGAAGTCATTCTGGTAAAATATCATAGAAAGGATAATTATTAGTTTGGAGTGCGTCAACCCCGTTAGATAATCATCTTGCAAGGTTAGGTAAATTAGACAGTTGTCAGTATCTAAGGGGTCAACCGTGTTGAAGCATAAAGCGACATCCCGAATGATCGGGACAGGTTGGTCGCTTTACTCCAAAGCATTAAATTGACACGATCAATTCAATCAACAGTTCGGGTTTAACTTAACAGCAGGGTTAAAATTATGGGAACCAAAATTTCTATCTATCCGGGGACGTTTGACCCCATCACCAATGGGCACATTGACATCATCGAAAGGGCCAGGGTGCTGTTTGATCGGGTTA
Organism: Candidatus Zhuqueibacterota bacterium; assembly: GCA_016783505.1. GTDB lineage: Bacteria > BS750m-G25 > BS750m-G25 > BS750m-G25 > BS750m-G25 > BS750m-G25. The sequence goes on from JADHWK010000008.1 coordinate 16,870, forward strand.
TCGTGACCATTGCGTTAAATCAGGAAAAGCAGCCCCTGTTTACCGTTGAAGAGCGCAAGGAGATGATCAGGCAGTCTACCGAGCACATCGAAGGGGTCGAGGTGGACGATTTTGGCGGCCTATTGGTTCATTATGCCCAGGGAAAGGGGGCCATCGCCCTCATCAGGGGCCTGCGAGCCGTGTCCGACTTTGAATATGAATTTCAGATGGCCCTGATGAACAAAAAACTGGCCAAAAACCTGCTGACTGTCTTTTTGATGCCCAACGAAAAATACACCTACCTGGATTCCACTATCGTAAAGGAGGTAGCCCAATTGGGGGGAAATATCTCCTGCTTTGTGCCCCCTTTTGTGGTGAAGAAACTCAAGGAAAAATTTCAAACAGGAAAAGGGGATTGACAAAAGCTTTTGCCGAAAGTTAAGCTTCGAAGTTTGGCTTCTGTGAAAAATCAACCACGGCTAAAATAGTACTTTTAGAGAAAAGCCGGAAAAAACCGGCTTTTTTGGTATTTGCTATAAACTAAAGGCGTTTGCGGATGCTTCTTGATTTACCCTATTTAGGGGAAATACTATCCCTCTCTTGTGCCATTATCTGGGCCACAGCCGTTATCCTCTTCAAAAAGAGCGGGGAAACGGTCCATCCCTTGGGCTTGAATCTCTTTAAAAACCTGCTGGGATTGGTTCTTTTTCTGCCCACCTTTATGGTTTTTGGGGAAAGACTGATTGTGGGAGCCCCATTAAAAGATTACCTGCTGCTTATGGCCAGTGGAGTAATCGGAATTGGATTGGCAGATACCCTTTTCTTTAAGAGTCTTAACCTCTTAGGCGCAGGCCTATCAGCCATTGTCAATTGCCTCTACAGTCCCTTCATAATCGGACTGGCCGTCCTCTTCCTCAGTGAAGGGATGAGTGGATTACAGCTATTTGGTGTATTTCTAATAATCACCGCAGTTTTCACCGTCTCCCAACTGAAAGAGAAAACCCATATCTCCCGTCATGATTTGATATTGGGAATCCTGCTGGGGGTTTTAGCAATGGCTTTGATGGCCATCGGGATTGTAATGATCAAGCCGCTGCTGGACCGTTCTCCCCTGCTCTGGGTGATTGAGGTGCGACTTTTAGCTGGTTGTGGGATTTTAGGGATAATTCTCTGGTTTTATCCGGGTCGTCAAAGGATAATGGCTTCCGTTTTATCAGTGCGAAATTGGCGGTATATGCTGCCGGGCTCTTTCGTCGGTGCCTACCTCGCATTAGTCGTCTGGATGGGGGGGATGAAATATACCGAGATGTCCATTGCTTCGGCCCTGAACCAGACCAGCAATATCTTCGTCTTTATTTTGGCCGCCATCTTTCTTAAAGAGCCCGTTAATTTTCAACGAACGGCGGGAATAATTTTAGCTATTGTAGGCGTTGTTATGGTCGCTTTTTTTCGGTAATACCAAAAAATCCGTCCTAAGGGACGGATTTTTAGTTAAGCGGAGAGGGAGGGATTCGAACCCCCGGCCCCGATTACTCAGGACAACGGTTTTCGAGACCGCCCCGTTCGACCGCTCCGGCACCTCTCCACGGGATATCATCTGTCAGTAGTTTAGCTAAGGTTATTCTGTAATATTTTTTTCGGTTGTCACGATGTTTCCGAATCTGGGATTATGTTTTCTCCCTGACCTTCTGGAAAAACGACTTTAGCAACTCCTCGCATTCGCCTCTTAGCACCCCTGAAATGACGTTGGACCGATGGTTGAGGCGTCCATCCTGCACAATATTATACTGGGAGGAACAGGCCCCGGCCTTGGGGTCTGGGGCGCCAAAAAAGACGTTTTCTATCCGGGCTAAGACCACAGCCCCGGCGCACATGGGGCAGGGTTCCAGGGTTACATAAAGGGAAGCCCCTTCCAATCGCCACGTTCCCAAAGTGTTCGCAGCAGCGGAAAGGGCGATCATCTCGGCATGGGCGGTGGGGTCCTGAAGGCGTTCGGTCATGTTGTGCCCCCGCCCGATGATTTTCTCCTGATGGACGACCACCGCCCCCACGGGGACTTCATCCTCCCGAAGGGCTTCTTTAGCCTCCTGAAGGGCTTTTGTCATCCACTTTTCGTGCTCATCCATAAAGGTAGTACGCCCGGAGGGACTCGAACCCCCAACCTTGTGGTCCGTAGCCACACGCTCTATCCAATTGAGCCACGGGCGCATAAGTAGCGCGTACGGGAATCGAACCCGTGTTATCCCGAAGTATCGGGATGTCATAGACCCCTGACGAACGCGCCAAGAATTAATGAAAGGGTGGTGACTCTGGTAGCGCGTACGGGAATCGAACCCGTGTTACCGGCGTGAGAGGCCGGCGTCCTAGACCCCTAGACGAACGCGCCATTAATCATATAACTAAATGACAATTATTTATCAATTGTCTGGTTAAGTCACATAATGGCTTGAATTGAACAATATTGAGGAATAGAAAACCTCCCTAACTTTTGATTAGAGCCCGTGTTATCCCGAAGTATCGGGATGTCCTAGACCCCTAGATGAACGTGCAGAAAACAACTAACTAAATTTAACCAATTAAAACCCGTAAGTCAACATTAAAACTTTTCCTAAACAAAAAAAACCCACTGATGAAGATGAAAACCAGTGGGAAGAGGGGGATAGAAACAATCGCTGAAGATAGTTTGGCTGCGGGACTAGGACTCGAACCTAGACTGGCGGATCCAGAGTCCGCTGTCCTGCCAATTAGACGATCCCGCATAAAACTATCTAAATATCTGAAAAATATTTCGGAAAATCAAGAGAAAAATGAAAGCCCAACCTTTCGCCTTTTTGGGGACGACTCAGGGATTCCACCTCTCCACCCTCCGGTCTATCAACTCCCCCTTCCGGTTGAATTTCTGGGTGATCTTCATACTGGTTCGGTCGTCATAGGTGTAGGTTTCAAACCCGGTCAAAAGCCCTGAGTCGCCAGCAAAGGTTTCCTTGCGGATTAAGTTTCCCTCTTTATCGTAGCGGTAGCTTTCCCAGAAGAGACACTTCCCGTCGGAACCATAGGTCCCCTGCCTGATCAGGCGCCGTAGTTGGTCGTAATGGTTCCGCTTCGTCCCTATAAACTGGTTATCTGGGTTGAATATTTCCTCTTTGATGTTCTTTCCATTCTCATCATATATATAACGGTGAGAAAAAAGAATTTCGCCATCGGCGCCAAATTCCTCCAGTCGGACTTTCCTTCCCCTTTCGTCATAGGTAAACTTCCACCACTTTTCTATGGCACCATCAGGATTGAAAAACTCTATTTTTTCAATAATATTATTTTTAATATAATGAACCTTTATATGTCTAACGCCATGGATTTCTTCTTTTGTTATAGCATAAAGGGGCTGTTCTTTAAAAAAATTCCAGCGTTTAAAATATTTAGTGCCTCCGAGGTGTTCTAAAAACTCTCTTTTTCTTCTCGTTTCGCTGTAGGCCAGAGCATCTTCGATGGTCCAATCCCTGGTCTTCATGATGGTGGTTTCGTCGACCTTTTTCCCGGGGGTATCCTCAAGGCCGGGTACCGTTGGTTCTTCTTTTCCCCCTGGGCCGGGTCCTGGTTCTGCGGTCACCGGGGTTCCCTGGACGGCAAATACCAGTGCCATAAACTCGTTTCTGGTTATTTCCCAGGATATGATCTTATCCCTACCCTCATGCTGGTAGACCAGCCTCACCCGGTAGTTGCCGTCGTCCAGTCTCAAAATGGCGGCGGACTGGAAGCCCTCCATCCCCGGGAACAGCCCGTACCTTTCCCTCTCTGCCGCATCAATCTCCGGTCCTATTTCGGGGCTTAAGGGAATCACCGATCCCGTCTGCTGGGCGGGGGCGATCCTGAAAATCAGAAATATAGATATGACAATACTGAACTTCTTCATAACATCATAAAATTACTATGAAAAAACCAGTTTGTCAAGGATAAACTTTATTTTGGGGTTGCATATCTGATTTTTTTCTTGTATATTTTTATGATTCTCTTTTATTTTGGTAATTTCGTTCATGACTGATGACATCGTTCTGAGAACAATCAACCTCAGCAAGCGATTCGGCAACCGTTGGGCGGTTGATGATCTCAATCTAGAGGTTCATCGGGGGGAGGTGTTCGGATTCCTGGGACCTAATGGGGCGGGGAAGTCCACCACCATTCGAATGTTGCTGTCGCTGATTAAACCCTCCCGGGGAGACGTTGAGCTCTTTGGTCGCTCGGTCAAGCGAGAGTCCCATCGGTCGCTTGAGCGCATCGGGGCTATGGTGGAGAGCCCCGATTTTTACAACTACCTCTCGGCCCGCCGCAATTTAGACATCTTGGGGAAATTATCGGGAGGGGTGGACGGGAGCCGGATTGATGAGGTGCTGAAGATCGCCGGCCTTTCTGACCGGGGCGGGGATAAGGTCAAGGCTTATTCCCACGGTATGAGGCAGAGGCTGGGGATTGTCCAGGCTTTGCTATCCCGGCCCGAACTGATCATTTTAGACGAGCCTACCACCGGGCTGGACCCCCAGGGGATGAAGGATGTGCGGGAGCTGATCGCCAGGATGGCCCGTGAAGAGGGAATTACCATTTTTCTCTCCTCCCATCTATTACACGAGGTGGAACAGGTCTGCACCTCTATGGCCATCATTGACTACGGGAAGCTGGTGATACAGGGGAGGGTTCGGGAGTTGTTGGAGGATAAGGGACTTTATATTACCGAAGTCAAGGTGGACCGGCCGGATGAAGCCCGAAAGCTTCTCTCCGCCCAAAGATGGGTGGATTCTGTCCATCAGGATACCGATCAATTAAAGGTAAAATTAAAGACCGAATATATCCCCAGATTAAACATCTTGCTGGTCAGGCAGGGGTTTGAAGTACAGGCCCTTATCCCCCGGACTTCGCTGGAGGATTATTTCCTCTCCATCACCGGTTCGTCTAATGGAGGATAATTTTAGTCATTCTTTACCGGTATGAAATTTATGTTGGGCTGCTTTTATGTTTAGGGATATTATAAAATATTTTATTGTTTTAGTATACGGTTTACCTATGGTATCTACTGGAACCTTAATAGTAATAATTCCAACACAAGATGGGATTGTTATTGCGGGAGACAGCCGTTCAACAGTAGGTGGTAGTTATATTGACGGACAAGAAAAGATTTGTTTTGTGGAAAATATTGTAGATTTATCATTTACAATGACAGGGTTTACGCGAGCGAATCCGCCACCTCCTCAAAATGTTGGTCTATTATCTTGGTATGAAGAAGCCCCTCTTCTTTATGACGGAAAGAAAATTATGCATTCTTATCTGAAAGAGCACAAAACTGATCAAATTAATGAAAATTTCTTAATGAACTTAAGTAGAATATTAATTGATACATTAACTAAATATTTTAATCAATCCCCCGCTGGTAAGGAAACTTTTAAAGGTAATGACATTTGTAAACCAGTAATAGTCAAATATGACTATGTTAATAATTGGTCTACAGTTGCAACTTTTGAAATTGCTTTCAATTCTATTGGTGCTCTTACCTTAAAAAATATCTCAATTGAAACATTGTCAGCTTCTGATAAACGATGTTTGTACCTTTTTGGTGAGGTCGACTATGTTATTAATAATGTTTTTAACGGCGAAGGTAGAGAATTTTTAGTATCAAATTTTAATGAATTGTACGACAAACCTATTTTCATAGGGGATATGAAATCAGAAAATGCTTCAATAATTGCAAAGAGTATAATTGATGCGACTTCAAAAATAAGTGGTATTATTCCAATACCAAGTGGTATTGGCATTGGTGGAACTCCTAGTATTTATCTTATTGATGGTAAAAATAATCCAAAACGAATATTTTAGAGAAATAAGTAATCTAACCCTCATTGCACATGGCGTGATACTTGTATTGCGTCATTTTAGGGTTGGTGAGAAAAAACGATTGTAATTTCAGTTGCTAAATTTTCTAAACCACAAAGTCTCAAGTCTGTGATCTCTCTCTTTATTGTTTAACTAACTTGAAGTTGGCTCTTTTTGGTATTTAGAAGAGGAGGGTATTATGAAAAGCAAAATTCTTGTTGCCATCATCTTTCTCCTGGCTCCGTTGCTGGCTTTATCGGCGGGGGAATACGGTATCTTGGCCACCGAGCTGGACAATGGTCTTGCTGTCATCGTGGTTGAAAATCATACCGTGCCCCTGGTTACCGTGGAGATCTGTGTAAAAAACGGGGCCTTCACCGAACCCCCGGAGTTTGATGGTCTCTCCCACCTCTACGAACACATGTTCTTCAAGGCCAATCGGGCCATTCCCAACCAGGAGCGCTTCTTGGAGAGGGGACGGGAGCTGGGGACGGTTTGGAACGGAACCACCAGTACGGAACGAGTTAACTACTTTTTTACCCTACCCAAGGACAGCCTGTCTCCGGGGATGATCTTCATGAGGGATGCCATTTGTTCCCCCCTGTTCGATCAGGTTGAACTGGAGCGGGAGCGCTCTGTGGTTCTGGCGGAATACGACCGCGCGGAATCCAGTCCCTTCTATTATTTAGGTCGGGAAGTAAACAGATTGTTGTGGTATCAGTATCCTTCCCGCAAGAACGTCCTCGGGGATCGGGATGTAATCAACACCGCTACCCGGGAGAAGATGTTTACCATTCAACAGCGGTTTTATATCCCCAATAATTCAGCCCTGTTTTTGGCCGGGGACCTGACCCCCGAGGAGGGATTCTCCTTAGCCCGGGGAGTTTTCGGCGATTGGTCAAGGGGTGAGGGGCCATTCGAGAGCTTTCCTGTTCCTGAACATCCACCCCTGACTGAGAACAGAGCCGTTATTATCAATGATTTCCCGGTGCAGGCGGTGACCCTCCAAATGCAACTGATGGGACCCAGCGTCACGGCAGATCCCGGGGCCACCTTCGCCGCGGATGTCTTTTCCTACATTCTATCCCAGCCCAATTCCAGATTTCAGCGAAACCTGATTGATACCGGGCTGGCGGTTAGGGCCTCCATCGGCTATTACACCCAGGCCCATACCGGGCCCATTAATATAAGCATGCAGTCAACTGCCAATAAGTTCCAAGACGCCCGGGAGGCCCTCCTGGCAGAGATGGCCCACTTTGCCGATCCGGATTATTACACCGACGAGCAATTGGAGTCGGCAAAGAACCGGCTGGAGATCCAGGAGGTCTACAGCCAGGAGAGGACCAGCTCTTTCGTCCATACCCTGTCCTTCTGGTGGGCGGTGGTCGGGTTGGATTATTACCTGGATTACATTGACAACCTGAGGAAGGTGGATCGGCAGGCCATCACCGATTACTTGAGTCAATACATTCTGGATAAGCCCTATGTGGTTGGTGTTCTTATCTCAACGGAGGATCAGGAAAAAATTGACCTAAAAGAGGAGGATCTGTTGCCATGAAAAAATTAGGAAAATATACAGTTGGCCTATTGGTACTGGTATCGGTTTTCTGCGCCCCACCCCCCAAAGTAGAGATACCCCCACCACCCAAGGTCAAGCCGGGGGTGGAGGAGTTTTACGTAAACGGCCTTCAGGTTCTTCTTAAGAAGGTCACCCTAAACGAGGTCATCTCCGTCGGGCTTTACCTCAAGGGGGGCACTACCGTCATTACTCCAGAGCAATCAGGCATAGAGTTGTTCCTGTTTGAGGCCGCTCAGAAGGGTTCCCAGAAATATCCCAAGGAAGAGCTGAACGCCGCCCTGGCCCGGATGGGGACGGTGATCGGGGTGAACGCCCGGTATGATTACACCGGGGTCAGCCTCCGCTGCATCCGGCCCCACTTTGACGAGTCCTGGGATATCTTAGCCGATGTAATTCTACATCCCACCCTGGATTCAGCCGAGGTGGAGATTGTGCGGCAGCGGCTGGTCACCAACGTGAAGCAAGAGAAGGACAACCCCGACGCCCATCTCCGTAATATGGTCAACACCCTGTTTTACAAAGATCATCCCTATGCCATGAAGAACAATGGGACGGAGCAGTCCCTTTCCGCTTTAACCAGGGACGATTTGGCCGACTATCATAAGGATAATCTTTATATCTCCCGGCTGTTGCTGGTGGTGGTGGGGAATGTTGAGCGATCTGAGCTGGAGGCCAAGATTAGCGGAACCTTTGCGGCACTGCCTCAGGGGGAATACGACCCCCCCCAGGTTCCCTCCCTAATGGAAAAGGCGGCCCCGGACATGGTGACAGAGGAACGGGACCTTCCTACCAGCTACATTATTGCATATCATCCGGCCCCCAACCCGGGTGCGGACGATTTCCCAGCCTTCATGTTGGCTACCCGGATCCTGAGGCGGAGGCTTTTCGAGGAGGTGAGGACGAAGCGGAACCTGACCTATGCAGTGGCATCGGGACATAGTAACCGGGTCACCAACTTCGGCTATCTGTACGTCACTACTATAAAGCCGGATACTACTATCAAAGTGATGTTCGGGGATGTTCAAAAGCTGCAATCCGAGCCCATACCCCAGAAGGAATTGAACGACAACCGGAACGTCTTCCTCACCCGCTATTTTATGACCAAGGAGACCAATGCTGAGCAGAGGGAGACCTATGCCATATGTGAGCTGGTGGGAAAGGGTTGGGAGGATTTTGATATCTTTGTGGGTCAGGTGAAGGCCATCACCCCAGCGGACATCCAGCGGGTGGCGCAGACCTATATGCACAACTATCACTTCGCAATCCTAGGACACCCAGATAAGGTGGATAGGGAATTGTTCACCTCGCGTTAAAATACTTCTGTTTATCAAACTTGACCCCTTGGGAACAACTGGCCAATCCCGAGGTTTCGGGGGAATTCTGTGACATTCGGTTACGTCAATCCGTCAGGCGACGGACTGAAGGGTTGCGGTTGTCCCGATCCCGAAACTCCGGGACGGGATTTCGTTATTTGTGGGACGGTTACCGTCATTGTTTCACCCACCCATTTACACGACTGAACTACTAATCTTTAAAACGACAACCGAAAACCGCAAGACGATACGAGTCCCGAAGCTTCGGGACAACCGAAAGCCGATATACGTAACATACTAATTAAATTGAAGTCAATTCTTAGAAATTCCAAGATGTCAAAGTTAAAATTGTAATGCTTAAGCTAATCCGAATTGAGTGCCTGAAGACGTTTTCCAAGTGGCGCACCTACATCGGGTTTATCGCCTTAGGGGTGCTTCTGCCCCTGATCATGCTGGGGCTGAAGTGGTCTGGAATAGAAAACTTTTATGAATGGGCGGTACGTTACCTGAAGATAAATTTTATTTTTGTGGGCACCCTTTTCAACGGTTACTCAGTATCCAACTTTATCATGAACTCCCTGTGGGTACACGTTCCCTTTTTGATCAGCCTGGTGGCCGGGGACGTGGTGGCTGGTGAAGGGGCGGCGGGGACCTTCCGCATCTATCTGACCCGACCGGTGACCCGGGCCCAGGTCATGGGGGCCAAGTTTGCGGGAACCGCCATTTACACTTTCTCGCTGATTGTTTTTATGGGGGTGGTCAGCGTTGGGTTGGGGCTGATCCTGTTCGGAGGAGGGGATCTGTTGGTGGTGGAAAAGGGCATCCTGATCATCCCCGCCCGGGAGGTGTTATGGCGATTTATCTTGGCCTATGGGTTGGCCTTCTGGGTCATGGGGGTGGTGGCCTCAGTGGCCTTTCTTCTCTCCACCTTAGTTAACAACTCCATCGGTCCCATTATCGGCACCATGGCCATCCTTAGCGTCTTTCTTATGATCAGTAACATTCCTATCGAACTTTTTCGGACCATCAGGCCCTACCTGTTCACCACCTATTTTGATGTCTGGCAGCGGGCCTTCTCCGACCCCATCCCCTGGGGGGAGATGGGCCGTTCCGTACTCTATTTGGGGATCTACATCCTGGGCTGCTTCGGGGTTTCCATGGTTATTTTCCACAGGAAAGACATATTAACGTGATTGCCTATAAAAAAAGGCGGAAGGGAATTTCCTTTCCGCCTTTTCCTTTTTTAAGGGGGGTCGTCATTTCAACAAAATCATCTTCCTCATCTTCTGAAACTTCCCCGCTTGGATTTGATAAAAATAGATTCCGGATGAATGACCGGATGCATCCCAGCTTATCTGGTAGTAACCGGCTGGTTGAGGATCATTAACTAATATGGATATTTCTTGGCTAAAGGTATTAAAAATTTATAAGTAATATAGAGATCTTAAGGGCAACTTATCATAAAATTGAAGCAAAACCCATGTGTAAAAAACCTTAACCCGTAATTCCATCAACAGAAATCAAAAAAAGAGCTATCAAAAAGATGACTATAAGTAATAACATTATAGTTTATCCTTGTTATTTATTATGAAATTTAACGAATAAATTGGTAACTTAGAATAAATGGTAAATAAGATTAATGTGAAATTGTCATCTAGTTCTTAGGCAATCAAATAATTCTTTCTTAAAAGCCAATAATGATCCCAAAACATTTAATTGAAACTTCTGATATTTCCATATTTCATTTTCCCCTAGCACTCTTTCACCACAGTACTTCTTATAAATATCCCCTATCTTTAAATCCTTAGACCTCTTGCCATTGTGTTCAATATCATGTCTAAACCATGTCCTTAAATGTTTAATATCGAATCCAATGAAATTACTGTCGATTTTGAATTCATCTGGAATACGTTTAAAGTTCCCACTTGATTCATAAAACCAAAAATAAAGCTGGTCAATAAATTTTGCAAAATCATCCTCATTACTCACTAGATTTCCTAACAGAATGGAAGCTTCTTCGGTTTTAGAACTTGATCTAAATATATTTTCTTCTCCATTTCTTCTCACTATTTCATTACATTTTGTCCTTAGACTTCTAACTTCACGAGCATAATCAGTCAACAATTGGTCATTATTATTAATATGCTTATTTTCAAAAACTACAATTTTTTTCTTTTCCTGTTCGACTTCTGCTAAATCGCTTCTTAGCCATGATCGAATCTCATCGTCATCAGGGTAATATTTAAGATATTCTTCTTCTACTTCAATAATCTTTTTTTTATCTTCTCCAATATTCGACATGGAAATTACAATTGGATATATTATTCCTTCGTGTGATAGGCTAACGTTATAATCTTTAAAAATTTCCACAATAAGTCTTGATAAGTACTTCTCTAAATGATCATACAATAGAGTAGGTGGAGGGTCAATCGTATAATTCATAAAATAATTAAATAGATAGTCTATTGTAGAATATATATCTAGTTCGCATGAATTGATATATTCTTTCAATTGATCTAATTTTTTAGATATCACTAGAAAATAAATTTTAGCTCTTAAAAAACGCTCATTTAGTCCCTCCAGTATCTCATCATTCTCTACCATTTGTTCCAAGTTATTGAAAGTTTTTTCTATTATTATATAAGTGGTTTTTGCTTCATTGAATTTCAAATATTTAGAACTAGCAACATTATGAAAATATATCAAAAGCTTTTGTAATAAACACTTAAAAAATTCAAGAAACAATAAATCAAGTTTTGCTATGTTGTTTTTATTCTCAGAAATTTTTTCTTCCGAGTATTTAAGGTAAATTTCTTTTTCACGAAATAACTTCATAGATTTATTTATATAAAACAATGCCCGTTTTTCATCATTCTTCATTCCGTAACTCAAACTAATTAATCTATAAAAACTGAGCTTCTCAATGAGTTGCTCTATTTCATCTTTATAGTAGATATTGGATTTCAAACCTCTCTTTGCCCAATAAATAGCTTTATCATATTTGTTTAATGAGTAATAACATTTCCCTATTTCCAAATGACGATAACTTCTTTCATAAAAATCCCTTAATCCTCGTTGCATCTCCAAACGACTTTTAACTATATCATCATCTCTCTTTTTTAATAAATCATCGATTCCCTTTTTGATTTCAACATTTCCTTTTTTGACTATCCCCGGCGCCAATGTATAATATTTAATTGCTTTCTCATATTCTTGCAATTCCTTGTAAATAATTGCAAGCATATTAACACAAAGATATTTATCAGTCCAATCTAATCTCTTAATTTTTAATAACGATTTAATGCCTTCTATTGCCTTCTGGGGATTCTGGTGAGAAATGCCCATCATTTTTTTCAATTGATCTGAAGGATTTACATGCCCACATAAGACACAAATACCCCCACGTTTTTGAATTGTCCCATCTTCCTTAACTTCTATTTTAACTCCCCAAAAGGTATTTTTCCCGCAATTAGGACAAGGTATAGGAATTTTGTTCATAATTTAATTTCCTTTTGTATATTTACTCTGTGGTTTATAGTAAAAGCTTATGTCTTAATTTAAAAAACATTTTCACATAGACCTAGCTAACAATTGACGATTATTGGAAACATTTGTTACTTTAGTTGAATTTTTCAACTGGCACCGCTGGCGCCACGAAAATGATTACACTGCTGTATCAGTAATACATGAAAAAAGATATTTTTTAAGTTAATATCAATAATTATGGCACACTTCACTTTTGTAAGAGAAAATTTAAGTTTGTGATAATTTGATTATAGCAATAAATATAAACAATTTATTAAAAAAATCAAGTAAAATTTCAAAAAACAAAAGGCCCACTCAAGATGAATGAATAGGCCTTACATATAAAAGCTTTCTGACCGATAAAGAAAGGGTTGATGAGTAGTTTTATCAACTTAATGCAAATCATTCCCATTTACTAAAATCAACAAGGCATAGCATAAAAATAGTCCATTATCCCTTAACCTTTTGAGTTCTTGTGAAGTACTGTTCGAATCGGAAATGGAATTTCGATGCCCTCTTCCTTGTATTGCCTATGTAACCTTTCAATAAACTCATGGACAACTATATGATGATCCCCATATTTTTTTACTCGTAGATATACTTTCAGATTAATACTGGAATCCCCAAACTCAAAGAAGCGAACTAGTGGCTCATATCCTTTAACCCCACCCTCCACTTCATCCATGACGCTTTTTGCCACTTCTCTGGTTATGCGCTCTACGTGCCGGAGGTCACTATCATAGGCGACACCAACAGGCACCCTAATGGAAAACTGGGTATCTTTTGAATCATAATTCTTTACGATGGCAGTTGAAAGACGTGAATTTGGGATTAAGATCGCATTATTAGTACGTTCCATCAAGGTAGTATTTCTCCAGGTAATATTGGTGATATATCCCCTTTCGCCAGAATCCAGTTCTACAAAATCACCCGGTTTTACTTTCTGGCTCAAAAGGATATGCAATCCGGCAAAGAAATCCGACAGAGTATCTTTCAATGCCAGGGATACTGCCAGACCGCCAACCCCGAGTGCTGTCAGTAGTGGTGTGATAGAAATCTTCAGCGATTGCAAAACAATAAGAACACCAATAACGATGATAATGATTCGAGCTAAATTGGTAAAAATTGTGGTGGACGGGAAGCCGGCCCCCTGACTATCAGCCCACAACTGTAATAGACCTACCACGATCTTTGCAATAACTACGGTAATAGATAAAATAAGAATCGTTAGTGCCGCTTTAGCAAGATAACCGTTCCAAGGTGCTGCTATTGAAGCGCCACTACTAGCAATAAAAAATGCCGCTAAGAAAGACCATAAAAACACATAGGATCCGGTCGCATCAAGAATAACATTATCCAACTTCCAGGTAGTCTTATCGGCAAGTTTAATCAAACGGGAATGGATATAGCGCTTGAATACCCAGCCAATAACAAGACCCAGAACAATTACAAATACCGGTACACCCCAGACTTGGATGATTTGTAAAATCTTCTCATTCATAATGGCCTCAGTAATTATTTGAATATGTTCTGATAAGATCCTTTATAACTTTAATATTTTGTCAATCCAGATTCATGCCCCTACACCTATCTTAGATATACACGGTTTAATTTACAAAGTTAATTGTTTAAAATCAAGAAAAAACTCAAAAACAAAAGGCCTACCCAGATGGATGAATAGGCCTTTTCAACAACAAAAAAAGTAGCTCTATGTAACAGTTCAATATTCAGCCATTTAACATACAGGTCCTTATTGTTCTGGTTAAACCAATTCCACTAATCAAGGTGGTATTCTACTAGATTTGGCTCACCACTTCCTCGGCAGCTGTCCAAGCACCAGTCATCATGAGATTACATTTTATAGTAGCCATCGCTCCATGCGTCCAGTAAGTGGCTCCGTACCCCCTTCTGACTCCGGTTACATAATTTTCTCTATCAACATCGCACAAATCGAAGGTAACTGTTTGATGGGCCCAGCATAAAGATCCAATTTTAAGGTCAAAAAAGTTAGTTTAGCCTAAAAATATCTTGCAATTCGTCATTCAAAAAATTTTAATAATAGTACCATATTGTTTTGTAATCATCAATATTTTCGCCGCGCCTTTTCAATTCCTTTAAATAATCATAAATCGGGACATCGTAATGATTGTAAGGTGGAATTGGGGCTAAATTTTTCTCCCAGGGATGAAATTCATATACCCGGCGTCCATCCGGCATAACCATCACCACCCGATGATCCTGCCAGGCGCGGAGGTGGTTTTTGCCAAGCCTTGGAACATTGAAAATCGGTTCATCAGTCCTTGAAATTCCCGGAAATAGCCGCGCCTCTTCCTTCCGCTCTTGCAAGATCCGGGCAATGGGAACACGGTAGTTCTTGGTCTCCGTTTTCCCCTTAGCGTTGAAATTGTAGTAGGGATCCACACCAATAAGCCGCAAGTACTCCCGAAGCGCCGCCGATTCAAACCGCCGACTGTTCTCTACAGTGAACACCGCCTGATTATAAACTGCAATTCCCAGTTTTTTCACCTTCACCACTGCCTCCATAGCTTCCGGTGTCACCTCGTATGGGTGTTCAAAATGAGTCACAATGCAAACCTCCCGTTTGCCAGGAGCGTGATATTTCCCGAGAATTTCAATGAAGTCGTCCGTAAATCGAAAGGGCAAAACCACGGGGGTCCGCGTACCAATACGAATTCTTTTGATGTGGTCCATGGCACTGATTTTCCCCAGAAGTCGATCAAGCAGCACATCGCTCAAGATACCTGGATCACCACCTGTGATAAGCAAATCACTTATTCGTACATTCTCTTTGAACCACTCAATTGCTTCTTCAATTTGCTCCTCAGAAGCAAGAGCGCTTGGCGATAATACTTCCTCAATTTCCCAGTTTCGTTGACAATAAACGCAAATTTGAGCGCAAGTGTCATAGGGTTTAAAAATGGCTATTTTTGGATATCTACGGGTAATAAGATCAGCCGGTGATGTGTCGTGTTCTCCCATGAAATCCATTGCTTCCGCTCTGTCATCACGATGTTTCTTCATTATTCGTACATAGTTCATGGGCGGGATTACCTGGGCACGAACCGCATGGTCAAATTTCCGTGAGGACTCATAATCCATCAGGGAAAGATAGTAAGGTGTTATGCCAAATGGAATCTTGTTTTGAATTGCAATTTTTACCGCTTCTTTCTCATCCGGAGTAAGCTCTATCAATTGTGAAAGGGTCTCCTCATCGCGAATTACATTACGAATGTGCCATTGATAGTTCTGCCATTGCTCTTCATCAGCCCTGAAATACCTTAAAATACGGTTCTTGTTTTCTCGGCGCCTCTCTATAACCCCTTCTTCCAGCCCGGTCGGATATCTTCCAATGGCATCATCGACCATTTTGGCAAATTCATCAAGGATTTTGGAGCGCTCCATTGCTGCCTCTCTTCCCTCTTTCCGTAGGAAGCCAGGAACCCATTTTTTAATCTTACCATCGGTAGTATAAATTCCAGACTCTCCAATCACACCACGAAAAAGATGAACAAATTCCAGGATAAATCCTGTGGAAATTTCAAAATTGATTTTATCCTTTTCCCCCCTTGCCAATCTCCAGAGGACATCAAGGGCGGAAAACTGCGTCCGTTTCTCGTTAATGGGTCCAATAATACTTCTGAAAATTCGCACGCACTCCCGAATGTTGGATTTCTCAAGTGGATGTAACTCACTTTCCGAAGCAAACACCTCCTTCTCGCAAATATTTAAATATTCATAGAGACTTTCTCGAGCATCATCAAGAAACTCGCTCTCCTGTAAAATTTTCAATATTTCGGGATTGGCATCCCATAATTTTTGTGTCTCCTGATCCAATGCGACATCAATTTCATCAGCCCTTAAAGGAATCTTATCCAGGAACACATCATCGGTAATCTCATATACTTCGGTGCTTGAATATTTTGGTGTGACTTCTACCTTCTTGTGATTCATTTTTCCTCCTAATTTATATTTCAGATGACCACAATATCGTACCTTTCAATATGTGGTATTTTGGTGTACACCCAAAACTTTTTATATAATCACCTTTCAATATAAACTTTTAATTGGAAAAAATCAATATTTTTATATCTATTTTACGAAACACTAAATAACCCCATATTGTGGGGGACAGTTAATAAGAAAAAGCCCTATCATTGGATAGGGCTTTCTTTTTTCAATTTAGAGACTAACTTTTTTGTCGAATATCGGACCCTGTCAGATTTTAGCAGAGCTTTATCCCTCATTTCACCAAAACCATCTTGCTCGCCTTCTGAAACTCCCCCGCTTGAATTTGATAAAAATAGATACCAGATGAATGATCGGTTGCATTCCAGCTTATCTGGTGGTAACCGGCCTCTTGATGCTCATTAGCTAAGGTGGATACTTCTCGTCCAAGTATGTCATATATCTTTAGGGTTACCTTTGAACCCTCAGGAAGCCCGTATTTGATGGTGGTTATCGGGTTGAAGGGGTTGGGGTAGTTTTGATCAAGAACGTATACGTTGGGCAAAATGCGTCCTTCATCTGCTATCCCAACGGGCTCAAATACGTGAATGGTGAAACTATCACACCAGAAGAAGTAGCCTTCACTGGCGATTGACATCTGAATAGGAATGTCATGATCTGGTGGGCAAGTATCCAAGATCTGCAGCATATAGAAACCGGATGTCATGTGTGCAGTCTCCCCTGCTACGATATCACCCCAAGATGGACCCATCGCTACCAGGTTAAAAACAGAAGTATCATTCGAACTGAGCTCAGCAGTGACATCCGTTGCGGTGGCCATAGAACCATCGTTCTTAAGAACCGGTCTGAAGATCAGCTGCTCGCCAGGGTTCGGTATGGTATCACTTCCTATAAAGTCCAGGTCCTCATATACCACTGGACCGATGGTGGTGAAGCGGGCTAAATCATTAAGGGAAAAATAAACTCCAGAGTCCAAATCAACAGTACTGACCCCGACTATAAATTCTGTTTCAGAAGACACTGGAGGAATAAAACAACCCCACAGGTCGTCATCCGCTTGGCCGTCACCGTGATTTCCATCATCAAACAGAGAAATTGAATCAACTATGGTACTATCAATACTGGTAATTAGTGCATTGGCTGAAAAACTATGATTATCAGGGTTATTGAATTGAGTAGTAATTATAAGTGTGTCTATATCAGGTTGCATAAAATGAGAACTTAATTCAATGTTTTGGGCATAGATTCTTTGACTTAAAAAGCCGAATATGGCTAATTGATCCCCAATAGCTCTTTTACCTCCCTCGGACTCTCCATTTGTTAATAAAGTAATCCCAAATTGGTTTTCTGAGTCAAGTAGATAAAACATTTCCGTTCTACATCCGTAATCTGAACCGGCGTGTCCAATGTACGTTCTGGTGCCTAAAAATGGGAGGTTGTGATCGAAAACAAACCATACTAAGCCTCGAGTGGAAGATAGTGCTGGATATTGTACAGTCGTCATCAAATCAACCGTCGCACTATCTAAAATTCTAATACCATCGATTTCACCCATTTGCATATATGTGGTTAAAAACCGAGCCAGTTGTGTTGCGCTCGTTCTTAGCTGCCCATCAGGATAGTCGGGATAACCGTAATGTTGGTAAGGGATGTAGTTATTATTAGTATAGCTGTATGGAATGGCAATATTACTTGTATCAAGACCATCTAAAAACCAGGAGGTTTCATTCATACCTAAAGGAGTAAATATATTCTCCTGGCAATAGTCTGCGAAAGGAGTATCAGCTATCGCTTCAACCAGATATCCCACAAGCGCAAGCGCATAATTACTATATTCCCATTGTGCACCTGGTGCCCAGTTATTAAATGGCCCCCATGAATAATAATTGCCGCCAGGCATGAAATAATTAACAAGAAGGCTATCTAAGGGTATCGGAGAATCACTGCCCCAGGAATATAGTGATACAATAAGATCCCAATCATTATCTATGCTCGACGTATGGGTGAGAAGTTGGCGGAAAGTGATGGAGTCATTTGGAAACGACGGATTGATTATTTGTAATTCTGGTGGCAGGTAGTTATTAATGTTGTCATCCAGTCCGAATAATCCCTCCTCCCAAAGTTGCATGAGTGCTGTAGCAGTAAACGGTTTAGAAAGTGAGGCGATTATAAATGTGGTAGTATCTGTCACCGGCTGGTTTTGTTCAATATTCGAATATCCGTAAACACCGGACCAATAGATGTCTCCTTCCCTGATTATACAAGCGGAGACACCTGGGATATGATATTGGTCCATCGTAGCAATAATAAATGAATCCAAGGCGGCAGAATCAAGAACAGTTAAAGCTCTATCATGCTCTCGTGGTAAGTCTCTAAAAGGAATATTATTCTGAGAATATTCAAGC
The DNA here is from genome assembly GCA_016783505.1 of Candidatus Zhuqueibacterota bacterium. Classification (GTDB taxonomy): domain Bacteria; phylum BS750m-G25; class BS750m-G25; order BS750m-G25; family BS750m-G25; genus BS750m-G25. Next base: position 35,514 of record JADHWK010000008.1, read on the forward strand.
TGGGCGTTTGCGAATTGTGATAGGAATGCCACTGTAGTAAAAATATTGATTAGCTTTTTCATTTTGAGCTCCTTTTTTCAATTGAACAAATTATTTGAGCAACAAAAGCTTTTTTGTATCTATAAACTCCCCCGCTTGAATTTGATAAAAATAGATTCCAGATGAATAACCGGATGCATCCCAGTATATCTGGTGATAACCGGCATCTTGATGCTCATTAACTAAGGTGGATACTTCTCGTCCCAAGATGTCAAATACCTTAAGGGTTACATTCGATTCTTGGGGAAGCCCGTATTTGATGGTGGTTATCGGGTTGAAGGGGTTGGGATAATTCTGATCCAGCCGGAAGGCTGTAGGTATCCCTACATCCACCCCGTCATCCAGGGCCAGAGGGGCATCGAACCAGGCTAAAATCCTGGCCAGAGCGGAATCCCGTGGGGTGGACTGGCCGTAAGAGGTAATCCTCCCACCAACCGATTCAAAGGGGAAGGCGAAAAAGACCACCCGGTAGGTTTGGTCGGCGTACCGAATTCCCCCTACGGTAGACGCGTCGTGATAGATGTAAACAGCGACCGCATCCCCTTGGGGGATAACAGAGCTATTGGAAGAGGGGGGCCCGGCTCCGTTTCCTCCAAAGAGAACCAGCAACTCCCCGGTGCTGTTGGGGTCCCCGATAGGGTCGCCCGGGGTGGCGTCTAAATATCGGTTGGAAACATAATTCAACTCATGTTGGGCGTGGAGGTATTCAGCGAAGAAGGAAGAATCCCCGATTTCGTCCCCGGCATTCTGACTGCTCAAGAATAGATTCCCCCCGCCGTCAAGATAGGCCGCCAACTGGGTCTGTTCATCAGGGGAAATGGTGCTGGAAGTCGCTTCACCCGTAAACCAGACCACCTTGGAATAATGCTGAAGCTCAGCAGACGGGGGATGCCCCTGGGTAACGTTTTCCCACCGGTCTATTACCAGCCCCAATGTATCTATGGTATTTAGATAATATTGCTCAATATCATCACCCCCGTCGTCATCCACCAGAATAATCTCAGGACGCCCCACCATAAAGGAAAATGCCAATGTATCCCGATAATTGTCGGGTTGTGCCGTAACAATGAGGGAAAAATCCACCACGTGGGGCTGCAAGCCCCCGGCCACCGAAAAGATGAAAGGGTCAGCAGAGTTGTCGGCCACCGAAGCCGGGGGGATGAGGGGATAAGAGACGGTATCTACTATAAAACTGATCTCAGGGTCCGGGGTGGAGAGGGTGGCTACCACCGAATCCGCCTGCTGGGTAAAGGACGCATTTCTCAGGGTCACCACCATCTGGGCCGTCTCCCCCGGGTCGGGACGTCCGTCCCCATTGCCATCGTCGGTAATGGAATGACTGGTAAAAATAATAGCTAGGGGCAAATAGGTTTCAATAACCGCAATGATGGCGGCTTCGTAATAACCGGAATCCCCATAGCGGAGGATCTGGTCGCTGTCAATGACGGCATTAAAGGGGATGTACCCGTCCCCATATTGCCCATAAACATCGCTCCCCTGATACAACAGAGGAAACGTAATCGGCACCGTCATATTATTAACCCAGGCCAATATTGTTTCCAGGGTTTCGCTATTATCCACGTCTATCCCCAAAACCTGCATCCCCAGATCCTGATAAACCTGCCAGATGTTCTGTTCTAACTGTGGCAACTCCACAGTACAACCCCCTCACCAGGTGGCGAAAAAATTCAGTAGAACTAACTGATCGCTGTAATCGTAAAGGGAAACCGTGCCCCCATTCACGTCAGGCAGCGTAAAATCATCCACGTGGTCGCCGACCTGATATTGGGCGAAAACATTACCCACAGAGGCAATGACTAACGCCAAAACCAGGACTAAAAAATAATTCTTTCTCATTTCCACCTCCATCTAATTGTTAAATCTTATTACTATTTAAATATTTTTATATGTTTGTGTAAATTAACATTTTGTATAATATTTACTTAGTTCACTTTAATCTATCCAAAAAAGTTTGACTTCTGAAATTAGGATTACACGATTTAATATAGCAATAAATTTTAAAAAAGCAAGAGAAAATTTCAAAAGAACAAAAGGCCTACTCAAGATGAATGAATAGGCCTTTAAAAAGAAAGTGGCTTAATTTCTGCAGATTAATGGATTAATTTAAAAGGGAGCAATTAGACTTACCATAATTGCTAATGATAGTTCTTATTATCTAATCGGCGACTTTTCTCTTCATTTTTTTCTCAGGAGTATTGGAATTTGATTGAATAAGCATAACGCCTTTATTGAATAGACTCCAAGACCATGATTATAAAGGAACGCCCAGCTCATTACCGAACCTGTTCTTCTAAAAAATGGGCGGGCTTCACAGAGTCCGCCACTACCAAAATTTTACACCTTGAATTTGAGAATAGGTGTTCATGACTGAATCCAAGATTTATCACAAAAATTAGTCTTTGCATTTAAGTTATAGGTTCTTAAGGGCGCCCTCTCCTAAAATTTTATCAAGTGTACTGACCAATAAATCTGCGTTGGTATCCGAGAAAACCAATGGTGGCTTTATCTTCAATATATTGTCAAGAGGGCCTTCTGTACCAATAAGAATTCCTTCTTCTTTCATTCTTTCGATTATATAGGCTGCTTGCTCGGTTGCCGGAGCTAAAGTCTCCCGGTCAAGTACAAGTTCGACACCAATAAAAAGTCCCAGCCCTCTTACGTCCCCTATTAATGGATGTTTTGCCATTAATTGTTCAAGACCCCTTTTCATTCGATCGCCTACGCTCAAAGCGTTCTCTTGCAGCTTTTCCTCCTCAATGACATCAAGCACAGCTAAACCTACTGCACAAGAAACCGGATTGCCGCCATAGGTATTAAAATACTCCATGCCGCTGTCAAAAGATTCTGCAAGTTCCGGTGTGGTGACAACCGCCGCAAGTGGGTGTCCATTACCGATAGGTTTACCAAGTGTCACAATATCCGGGACCACTCCCTGAGTCTCAAAGCCCCAAAAATGCGACCCGACCCGGCCAAATCCGACCTGAACTTCATCGACAATACAAACTCCGCCGGCATTCCTGACATGTTGAAATGCTTCTTTAAGATAATTTTCCGGTAATATAATCTGGCCGCCGCAACCCAACAATGATTCACAAATGAATGCCGCTACATTCTTTTGTACTTTTTGCATTCGCTCAATCGCAGTAAAAATATGTTCCGCATACTTTTTACCGGCTTCGGAGTCGTTAGCTTTATAAATTCCTCTGTATATATCCGGCGTGATAACCTTATGAATAAAGGGTTCGGCGCCTGTTCCCCCGGGGCCATCAAACTTATAGGGACTCATCTCGATATCAGCTGTGGTTGTGCCGTGGTAGGCCCCATCAACGACAATAACATCTTTACGTTTCGAATGAGTACGTGCAAGGCGAAGCGCAAGGTCGTTTGCTTCACTTCCCGTACAAACAAAAAAACAGACGCTTAGCGGTTCGGGCATCTTCGAGGTAAGACGCTGCGCGTATTTTACAAGGTTATCATGGAGGTATCTTGTGTTTGTGTTCAAAACCGCTATCTGTCTTTGTGCTGCTTTGACGACCTTTGGGTGACAATGTCCCACATGGGGAACATTATTGACGGCATCCAGGTAGGTATGGCCAGTGTCATCATACAAATATTGCATGGCCCCCCGAATGATCTTAAGCGGTTTTTGATATAAAATGCTTAAGGATTTTCCAATATGCTGCTGCCTAAGATTGATGATTTGCCCATGACTCCTACCTTGCCGTTTAGGGGAAGAAGATATTTCACAAGCCTGACTGAATTCTTCATACGCGTGTTCTGGATTTAATTCTATCAATTTCCCCAGTAATTCCCACGCTGGCTTTTCGGAAACGGTTATATACTCATTATCCGGCTCGAGCTTTTTTTGATAGGCCGACATGGTTACGCTGATACAAAGCCGCGCACATATCAAGTAATAAAGCACTTCCAATTCCAAATCTGTTAATGGAAGGACTTCATGATAACCCCTTATTATATGTTTTGCGACCGCTACTGGATCTTCCCTATCTAACATTGCATAAGTAATAGCTACGGCAAGTTCACACACGGTATGCGTATAAACCATATCGCTAAAGTCAATTATCCCGATGAATCTTTTGCTGCCTGAATCAGATTCATCCAAAAGCACATTGTAGTCATTGGCATCATTATGAATGACACTGCTGCGGAGGCGGGGTAAAACGGGTGTAACAAACGTTTCGAATTGTAACTGAAAGTGTTCTACAAGACTCCTTCGCCGCGGATCTGTAATATAGCAGATTTTTTGTTTGGCATGGAGGGCGTTTTTCAAATCCCACGACAAATACCTATACGCAGCTGAATGATAAAATCCTTCGAGTGTTTTATCCATCGTGCCTAAAAATTTACCGAAATTATGAAGTATTTCGGGTGTGTGTGGATCGATATCTTTTAGGAAAGTACCTTTGAGAAAAGTCAACATCCGCGCTAAGTGAGATGTACCGTTATCACTCTTTATAATAGCAATCTGTTCTCCTGATATTGTGTTACGTACACGGGGACACTCGACAGCCTTACTATACTTTGTCAGGTGTCCCATGGCCTGGTTTTGGGCATCAAGAACCTCTCTTTTCTCTGCTGGATTGGCTATCTTAAGGATAAACTCCCTACCCATGTCATCTGTGAGGTGAAAGTTTTGGTCCATATAGCTTTCTAATTGTCGGACAGATGCGTTGATACCGTACAACTCCCTGGCAAATCTCATAATCTCTTTATCAGAAAAGCGGGGGCGTGGTGATTCAACTCTGGACATCTCTACCCTCCATAATTTGGATAATTTTCAACGGACTCATGAATATTCTCAAATTAAATACAGATCAATCGGTTTATTACAAACCTGACCTATAATTATACGGATTCAATCCCTTTGTAATGTAAATCTTTCATGGAAAAAAGTCAAGTCTTTAATATGGTGATTTCTGGATTTATCTAATCCCAGTTTAGGGGACAGCCAAATATTAATTGAAAAACAAAAGGCCTACTCAAGATGGATGAATAGGCCTTGTTAATGAAAAGGGATAAAATCTCACTTCAGCAAAACCATCTTCCTCACCTTCACAAACTCCCCCGCTTGAATTTGATAAAAATAGATTCCAGATGAATGACCGGTTGCATCCCAGCTTATTTGGTGGTAACCGGCTTCTTGATGCTGGGCCACCAATGTGGCCACTTCCCGCCCCAGGATGTTAAATATCCTCAAGGTTACCTTTGACTCTTTGGGAAACCCGTATTTAATGGTAGTAACGGGGTTGAAGGGGTTGGGATAGTTTTGGAACAGGGCAAATTTCACTGGCAACATCGGGTCTTCATCAATAGCCGCAATGTATGGTGATTCGAACGCTCCCATATCCGGGTTATTTCCGTTGTAAGCTGTATCAGGTAGATTTACCAAAGTATCATCCTCCCAGATGAAGAACGCTGTGCCGGCATCAATACAGGGAGAACCTTCTTGAAGATGAAAATCTCCACCAGTAGGATCAACAAACAGCGGGTCGCCATCAATATTCCCCTCCAACCAGTTAACGATACTACTGTCTTCATTCACGATTCCATCCAATCCTCCATGCACATCCGAATAGGCAATGGTGATAGAGCTAGGCCAAGGTTCATCAAGAACAGAACATACTAGTGGTGGATCATCCCAGATTATAGTATTTATCAGACTCAAATTAGAGCCGGCACAGCCAATTCCAGCTAGATCATTATTAGTCAACGTCACATTCGCTAAACTCAGACTGACACCCATAGCGACAATTCCAGCTGTGTATCCGCTTATAGTGACATCCACCAACCTCATACTGGACAAACCACAGTAAATCCCAAAGCTTCCCTCAATAGTATTTCCGCTGATAGTGACATTCACTAAACTCATACTGGAATTCCAACTACAGAGAATTTCGGTGTTAATATCACCAGCCCAGATTGTATTCCCGCTTAACATCACATTGAACAGGCTTGGACTGGATTCATTGCAGGCAATCCCACCACCCTCATTGGCCGAATTTCCGATGATGGTAACATCCACCAAACTTGGGCTAGCCATATAAAAATATATTCCCCCCCCACCTTCAGTGGCTGTATTCCCGCTTACTATTACCTTGGACAGGGTCGACCTCGAGCTTTCAAAGTAAATCCCGCCAGCTGCCGATGCTACATTATCGCTCACTATCAGGTTAGATAAACTCGGGCTCGAACCTTCACAATGAATCCCACCACCAAACCAAAATAAACCATTTGTGATGGTAAACCCATTCAATACAGCCGTGGAATCCTCTCCATTCTCAAATATCACCACACTCCCACTACTATCGCCGTCAATCACCGTCTGGGAGATGTAGGATGTGTCGCCACTAACAATAATTAACGACCCTACAACAATATCTTTAGCATTAAAGTTGATGTTCTCCACATACCGACCCGTATCCACTAAAACAGTATCACCCACCGAGGCGAAATCAATCCCCGCTTGTATTGTTGGTTGGTCTGCTGGAACATTGATGATGGTGGCGTTTGCTATGACAACCATAAACAGCCCGAAGATAAAGCTTTTAAATAATATTTTCATTTTAATATCCTTTCCTTTCAAATAATGGAAAGATTAAGCTCTCACTTCACCAAAACCATCTTCCTCACCTTCTGAAACTTCCCCGCTTGAATTTGGTAGAAATAGATTCCAGATGAGTATCCAGTGGCATCCCAATTTATCTGGTGGTAACCAGCAGTTTGATGTTCATCAACTAATGTGGCCACTTCCCGCCCCAGGATGTTAAATACCTTAAGGGTTACATTCGATTCTTGGGGAAGCCCGTATTTGATGGTGGTTATCGGGTTGAAAGGGTTATAGTGGTTTTGATACAACTTAAAACTTTCAAGGAAATTGAATAAATATGTTTCTTTAATCCCTACCATTATGATGTCATTTCCCAGCCATACCCTTATTAACCCTCTGTTATCGCTATCTGCAAAATTCTCCTGTTTTCATTCCCTTAGGCCAGCTTCTGTTCGAAAAGTCATGCTTCGATAAGTTTTCTTCTATTTTCGCTCTTATTTGTTCGTATGAAGGAGGGTGTCCGGTAAATAAATTCTCACCATTTATATAAAGTCTCCAATCGAAACCATACTTTATCCTGTTCTCAGCCTTACACATGTCAATTTCTTCGAATATGACGTTGTCTCCGAACTCACTTGCTGCTTTTTTTGCACTGAAGTACACTGAGTTCTCTGAACAGCACTGTCCACTGAAAAAGGAAGTAACTTTCACCTTTCCTGGAACAGACTCCTGCTTAAACTCCCCCGTTCTCCATTTGGGCGGTACATCATTGTCAGTGAAGGCTTTCCATAATAGGACAAACCACCCCGTTTGATCAACCTTCTTATATCCGTGCTTTTGGAACCAGGGTGCGTTTATCCAAATCTCTTCAGATAAACCCCAGACGGCCAACCCATTCATACCAAGAGCTCTGACATCCTCTTCTGCGGCCTTCAGGAGCGCCTGTCCAATTCCTTTCCCTTGCAGGTTTCCTCGTCCTTTCCCTTTATAGCCATGGACCCAGATACAGTTCACAATATAAAGATGAGAGCCCTCGGCACAAGAGTATTCTATAGGCATGTACTCAATCATACCGCCAACAACATTCTCATCGGTCAAAGCAATTTTGACACGTAAACCCTTTTCCTTCATCTCCCTGTACCATTTCTTTTTGATGGATTTCACTTTATCCAATTCTTCATTCCATTCTGCCAGGCAAACAAAGTAAAGAGGTTCGATTTCTTTTGTAAGGTTAATTATTTTCATCATTATTTCTTATAATAAAATTGGACGTCTGCATTGATTTTAATGATCAGTGCTTGTCCACTTCTCCTACCCATACTCCAACCTCCACTGTATTTGCTTCACTGGTGGGGCCTAACGACTCACGCATAAGTGGCGGCGATATTTGATATTCAAGATTATGTAATTAGAACTGAAAATTGTGATTAATCCAAACGTGAAAATTACGCACCAAGTTTAGCCGTTCGCTTGATGCGCTTGTTAGGCGTAATTTTCTTACACAATTTGTCTGATGTATCGAAAAATCAATTGCCCTATATTAATATGGCCTGCGTTGTATTTACATTTCCGGTTAATTTTAATTCAATATTAAATTCTAATAGTGGGAAACCTTTTGAAAATATCTGGTAATGTAGAATGTAATTTCCTGTGGAATTAATAATTGATTGCCGAGGTGGTCTGTCTTCTTCGCTATGGAGATAGACCTGCGAATTATTTGTTTGATCTAAGGCAAAAAGATCGAATATACCTCCATCTCGTGGGAGAATAGTGGCTGAGTACGCTCTAATTTTACCCGCCCACTTTAGAAAATTACGATCTCGTGAAACAACCTTGTTACCATTAGGCAGAGTTATTTTGTCGAGACGTACAACAGTATCAAAAGCGGCAACGTCATAACGTAGATTTTCTACCGTCAAATGCCAGATATAATGTTGATAAGTACCTGTGTGATCAGTGTATTGCCATGCTCCTGTATTATTTGGATTAGAAACTACTAGATGCCGAGAATAGGTTGAAGACCAACCTCTTTGAGTTATCTCGTTTTCTATAATATCAGGCACATCTGTTTTTGATCTGAATCTAATAGCATTGGATAAAAGGTATTTTCCAATACCCTCCAGTTTAACATATTCCTGTTGGATATACAATACCTCTTCAAATTGTAAGTTATAAGCTATGGCAAGTTCTTGATTAGTGAAAAGAGATCCTCTATATATTGGGTTTCTTTTGGAAAAGAATGCTAAAATCCTTTCAGTCAAAGTACTAATTTGCTCGCGAGCAAAGTCTATAAATATTTAATAATCAGAAGTTTTAAGATTGCCTATTATAGAAGAGTTAACGTCTTGAATGCTTTGGGCTTCAATTGCTACGTATGGCTCGAAGCCTTGGTTGCTCAACCAATTACTAACATCTGAAGCAATTTGACGTTCTTCATCATTTACTTGACCACAGCTAATAAATACTTTGCCTGGCATTTTTTCTCCCTTAATTGTGGCTTTTTCCGCATAACCATATGATTATACTGCAGGTGGCAGTATAACAATTAGGGATACATCCCCTTTTTTCGACAACAATTTAAGCCTTTCGTCGGAAAAAGTCAAGCCTTTAATACGGCAATTATAGAACTTATCTAAACCCAGTCTTGATGACATTCATATATTTCAAGAAAACAAAAGGCCTACTTAAAATGAATAGGTTTTGTTAATATCATTTCAAAGATGCAAGAGTTTTTTCACTTTTTTACTACGGGATGAAAATAGTTAGGCACAAAACCCTTTGTTGTCCCCATTGAGTACTACAAATCAACCGTTACTCTTTAAGCCAATCAAAATTTCTCATATTTGGGGTTGCATATCTCATTTATTTCTCTTAAATTTAGTTTAGCTATCCCAAATTGAAAAGCTTTGCCTTTACACCCGGCCATAGGTTTAAACGGGGTTAATGATGATCCGCAAACGTATTTTAATTTTAGCCCTTGCTTTAATCTCGGCTTCATTATTGAGCAAAACAATTCATGGGCAAGGGGATATTTCCGCTGAGGAGATTCTTAAAAAAGTCCAGGAGCCGTTTGATTCCATTCAGGACTACGTGGTTGACATCCAGGCCAGGGTGGATATGGAGGGAGTGCGGGTTCCTGAGATGGTCGTTAAAGTCTCCTTCAAGCAACCGGACAAGGTGCATTTTGAATCGGAGGGTTTCGCCATGCTGCCCCGTGAGGGGATCATCATCAACCCGGCAAAATTCTTAGAAGAGGGTTCTCAAGCAGCCCTGTTGGGAAAGGATAGTCTGGAGGGGGAGGAAATGTATCTGCTTGAGTTGGTTCCCACTACCGAAAGCCTTTTGAACCCCAAGGTCCATCTCTGGGTGGACGGGGAAAGATGGGTCATCCGACAGATAAAGATGATCCCGGCCCAGGGGGGTGGAGTCACGGTGCGGATAGAACCGGTCCTGGTCCAGGGTGAATTCTGGCTGCCCCAAAAGACCACTGTGGAGGTAGACTTCCCCCAGAGGAGAGGGATGGAAACCCGCGGTCCCCATCAGGACCCCGACCGACGGCGACCATTTGAGAAGCCCCCCCGATCAGGAAAGATCACCATTACTTTCAGCAACTATCAGATCAACACCGGCCTTTCCGATGAGATATTTGAGGAGGAAACTCAATGATCCCCTACGAGGACTTCTGGTCAATGGATAAAAAATATGCCGTGGTGGGAGCTTCCCGGGATCGAAAAAAGTTTGGCAACTTGGTCTACCGGATGGCTAAAGAGAGGGGGTTTACCGTCTGGCCCGTCAATCCCAACGCCGGGGAAGTGGAAGGCGACCCCTGTTATTCCAGCTTAAAGGATCTCCCCCAGCCGGTGGATGGTGTGGTGCTGGTCGTCCCCCCCGAGGTTAGCCGGAAGGTGGCAGAGGAATGCCTCAATCTGGGGGTCAAGAACCTGTGGTTTCAGCCCGGGTCGGCGTCTGAAGAAGTACTGGTATGGTGTCGGGAGAAAGGGTTGAACACCTATAGCAGACGCTGTGCCCTCCTTTACCTGAAACCGATAAAGTTTCCCCATTCGCTGCATGCGTGGATTTTAAAGCTGTTCGGTAAATATTAAGGGAGGGATAATCGTGAACCGACTGATAGGGATAGTGGGTATTTTCGCCCTGCTGGGGCTGGCGTGGCTGCTATCTAACAACAAAAGAAAAATAAACTATCGCTTGATCTTATGGGGGATCGCCCTTCAGGTTCTTTTCGCCTTGATCATCCTGAAGACCCCGCCGGGGAAAGCGGTCTTCTTCTTTGCCCGGGCGGCCATCGCCAAGGTCTTAAGCTTCACCGACGCCGGGGCCAGCTTTCTGTTCGGTAATATCTATTATGGGGATGAAGGAGTCGTCCAGGGCTTAAAGCAGATGGACCCCAACATACCCGGTCCTGTGCAGTTGTTTGACGCCGGGGGAAAGCGGTTCGTGAACCTGGGGGTCATCTTTGCCTTTCATATCCTGCCCACTATTATCTTTTTCGCCTCGCTGACGTCGGTGCTCTACCATCTGGGGGTGATGCAGAGGGTGGTTCAGTTCATGGCCTGGGTGATGACGAAAACCATGGGCACCAGCGGGGCTGAGTCCCTGTCGGCCGCCTCCAACATCTTCGTCGGTCAGACCGAGGCCCCGTTGGTCATTCGTCCTTATGTTTCCGAGATGACCATGTCCGAACTGATGGCCATCATGACGGGGGGATTTGCCACCGTGGCCGGGGGGGTGATGGCGGCCTACGTCCGCTTCGGCATAGACGCCGGTCATCTAATGGCGGCCTCGGTGATGTCGGCCCCAGCGGCCCTGGTGGTGGCCAAGATCATGTTTCCAGAGACAGAGGCCCCCAAAACGATGGGAACGGTGAAGTTGGCGGTGGAAAAGAGGACTGTAAACATCATTGACGCCGCCGCCCAGGGGGCCGCCGACGGGCTGAGGTTAGCCGCCAACGTAGGGGCCATGTTGCTGGCCTTCATCGCCCTGATCGCTATGATTAACTACGGACTGGGTTTTATAGGCCTCAGCCTGAGGGAAATCTTTGGCTACCTTTTCTCACCGATAGCCTTTTTTATGGGGGTGGAATTTAAGGATATTCTCAGCTTTGGGAATCTTTTGGGCACGAAGATCTCCATAAACGAATTTATCGCCTATATTGAACTGGGCAATCTTAAGGAGACCCTATCCCCCCGTACGTATACCATCGCCACCTACGCCTTGTGCGGGTTCGCCAATTTCTCCTCCATCGCCATTCAGATTGGCGGGATCGGCGGGATTGCCCCAGGGCGGAAGCACGACCTGGCCAAGTTGGGTCTTAAGGCCATGATCGCCGGCGCCCTAGCCTCCTGGTTGACGGCCACCATTGCGGGGATACTTATTTAACAAATTACGGAGTTACCCGATTGGGTATAATATAAAAGGCGGAAGGACTATCCTTTTCGCCTTTTTTCTTTTTCGCTAAAAAAATTACTATCCAAGTGAAAATTTAGGTTGATTTTAAGATAAAAATGATTTATTTTATAAGATTGAATAATTTAAACCAAAATTGGTTTGGGTTTTTGAACTTTATGGGTAGGCCATCCGAAAAGTTAATCCCTATTTTATCCCTGTTGTTCCTCATCTATACCTTCACCGCTTTGCCCCTGAACGGCCAGGAAGGCATTGACCAGGAGATCAAGGCCGAAGAGGACAAGCTGGTCCAAATCAAGGCTGACATTAAGGATTTCGAAAGTAAACTCAAAGAGACCGGAAAGAAAGAGAAATCCCTTCTGAAGTCCTTAGACGATCTGGATCGGGAGATTTACCTCAGGCAGAAACTTTTGAAGCAGCTCCGGGTGGGAAAAAGAAGGATAGAGACGAAAATTGCCCAGAAAGAGAAAGAAATTCAGAATACCCAGGAAAGATTGAACTTGCTGGCTATTAATCTGAATATGACGGGAAAGGAGCTTGAACGGCTGATGGCCATCGTGCACAAGCGGGCAATTTATGCCTACAAGCACGGGTTTATGGGGGACCTGGAGCTTTTGCTGACCGCTGAGTCGGTTAATCAGGCTATAGTGCGGGCTAAATACCTGCGGTTGATCGCCCAGCGCGACAAAAGAAATATTTTAAAAATAAAAGAGAAAAAAACAGAGATTGCCGGGCTTCAGGGGGGGACGGAACGCCAGCAGGCCAGGTTGGGATCGCAGAAGAGGGATCTGGAGAATGGGGTGAAGAAGAAGAACGCTAACATTCGGGAAACCCGACAAGAGGAAGCGAAGCTTAAACGCAAAAAGACCTCCCGGAAAAAACTCCTGGCCAGGGTTCGAAAGGATAAAGACCTGTTGCGGAAGGAACTTGAGGAGAGAAAAGCCGCCGCAAAGGAATTGGAGGCTTTGATCGTTGCGTTGGAGAAGAAACGGCTTGAGAAGGCGAAAGTGGTTGAGGCGGGCCCCCTACTGGCTGATTTTCGGGGGAGGCTGGATTGGCCGGCCAAGGGCCGGGTGGTCTCCCATTTCGGCAAGAGTCGCAACTGGAAGTTAAACACCATTACCGAAAATACCGGGATTGACATCAAGGCCAAACTGGGTTCCCCGGTGCGGGCAGTGGGGCCGGGGGAGGTGACCATAATCACCTGGCTGCGGGGGTTCGGTAACACGGTTATCATCAGCCACCCCGGGGGATTTTATACGGTCTACTCCCACCTGGGGGAAATCCTGTGTGATGAAAAGGAGCGGGTAGGCCCTGGTCAGGTGATCGGTAGGGTGGGGGACACGGGCTCGGTGGACGGGGCCAAGCTTCACTTTGAAATCTGGGAACGGCGGCAGAAACATAACCCGGAAAAGTGGCTGAAAAGACGGGGTTGATAGAGGGGAAACAGACGGATAACAATCAATTGCTATCTTAAGAATTATCTGTAAATCCAATTAATTGGATTGAATATTCGGAGGAATGATTCACCCCGGATATTCGGAATTCCCATTAGAAAAGGAAGTTATCGGTGGCTTTTAGTAGGGTTTTGGGTCAGACTCGCATTAAGAGTGTCATGGGGAAGACGTTGAAGGGGGGACGGCTGGCCCATGCTTACCTCTTAACCGGCCCGGATGGGGTGGGCAAGGAGGCCATGGCCCTGGAGATATGCAGGGTTCTTCATTGCCGTGCCCAAGGATCTAAAAAAGGGCAGGGATTGGAACCTTGCGGGCGGTGTCCGGGCTGTCAGAAAATGAAGGGACTGGTCCACCCCGACCTTAAGCTCCTCTTCCCCATACCGAGCCGCTGGGCTAATAAACCCCCGGAGTCGGCCAATGGTGGGGATCTTCTGGGGGAAGAGATCGCCAAAAAAGCCGATGATTATTACCATACCATTCGCATCCCCGGGGGAAATAACATCTTGATCGAACAGATCCGGCCCCTGAACCGTTACTTGGCCTTCCGGCCGGTGGAGAGCGATTGGAAGGTTATCATCATCTTTCAGGCCGATCGGCTCACCCCTGAGGCGGCCAACGCCCTGTTGCACATCCTGGAGGAACCGCCCTCTCAGTCCCTTTTTCTGCTGGTATCCGGCCAGCCCGGCTCGATCCTGCCCACCATCCGCTCCCGGTGTCAGGGGGTGAGATTTGCCAATGTAGGGGAGGAAGAGATTTTGAGGGGGCTGAAGGAAAAGGGTATCCCTGAAGAAAGATTAAGCCGTTTGATTGCAAAGCTGGCAGGGGGAAGCTTCGGGGTGGCTCTCAGGCTGGCTGCAGAGGATGTGGACCGCAACAGGGAAGGAGCCTTGGGCCTGGTGCTGGGTTTTACCGGGGGGAGTCCCTCTCAGGTTTCTGATTTGATTGAGGAATGGCAGGGGAAGGATCGGTATCAACTGACAGAGGGGTTACGACTGGTTTCACTCTGGCTCCGGGATGCCCAGATTCTTAGGGAGCTAACAGCCCGAGACGGGGAATCCTGCCCCCATCTCGTGAACCAAGATCGAGCCGATCGGGTGGTGGAAGTGCTGGACCGATTTCCCCGTGGAGACTTTCTCGGGGCGGTGGCCCAGGTGGAAAAAGCAGTTGATTTAATTGACAAAAATGTGTATCTTAAATCGATCTTGATGAATTTAGCAATAAATCTACGGGCTCTATTGGGAGGGAAATAAATAGAGTTCCTCCCGAATTTTGGGGAGTTAGTTAGGGATACAACTTTGATGCAGGACAGAATATATTGAAAAATCCGATCAGTCCGGCGCCTGACGGAAGCACGATCCCGAACCTTCGGGATGAAACAAACTCAAATCAGTCGGGAGCCTGACCGATGACCAAAGCACAAAAATTCAAAACAATATGATTTAAGTGAATAACGTTTTGGATCCGCCTGCGGCGGAATATTTGTATTTTGTAATTTGTTCCCCGCACATGCGGGGTATTTGAATTTAGAATTTATTTGGTTGGGGGTTAACATGGCTAATGTATTAGAGGTCAAATTTAAGGGATCCCGGCGGGGATTTTATCTCAATCCCCAGGGATTTCCCTTCCGGATTGGGGATTACGCCATCGTTCAGGCGGAAAAAGGGGAGGATCTGGGAACGGTGGTCTACAAGGGGGATGCCGAGAGCTGCTGGCGTAAGTTGAACGGGGTTACTGCAGAGTTACTGCGCAAGCCCACCACTAAGGACCTTGAGGCGTTGCGGAAAAACCGGGATCGTGAACGGGGGGCGTTCCAAGTGTGCCGGGACTTAATCTCCCGACACGGAATGGAGATGAAGCTGGTGGACGTGGAGTTCCAATTCGACGGTAAGAAAGTGACCTTTTACTTCACCGCCGAGGGCCGGGTGGACTTTCGGGAACTGGTTAAAGACCTGGCGGCTGTCTACCGCTCCCGGATTGAGATGCACCAGATCGGGGTGCGGGACGAGGCCAAACGGGTTGGGGGCCTGGGCCCCTGTGGCTGTCCGCTGTGCTGCGCCTCCTTCCTGACCGAATTCCGGCCGGTCACCATGCAGATGGTAAAGGACCAAAACCTGCCTCCCAATCCCGGCAAAAACTCAGGGCTCTGCGGCCGGCTCTTCTGTTGCCTGCTATATGAAGAAGGCTTTTATCAGGAGGAAATGAAGAAATACCCACCGCTGGATGCAATTCTGGAGACCAAACATGGTTCGGGAAGGGTGGAAAAATTGGACATCTTCAAAGAGCTGGTTTATGTTCGGTACGGGGAGGAGGAATATGAAGTCCTGGGGCGGGAGGAAGCAAACCGATTGTATAGGAATAACCCCGAGAAAACAGAAGTCCCCATTGAACCCGAAAATGAAAACAATAAAAACAAGGTAACTGTTTAGATATCCGTTAAGCTTCGGACTGATCCGTCAGGAGCCCGACTCATTGGATTTACTGATATAAATTTATTAATACAGTAATTTGTTGTTCTAGGGGAAAAGCGATAGAGTTACCCCTTGAGGTTTAAATATCCGGCTTAGTTCATCTAAAAGAGTACCCGTACCCCGAATTCTTGGGGTGCGAACAAGCCGCAAACCTGAAGCCTGCTACACAAAAACTTGGGGGTGGTATTTATTCGAAAAGGGGGTTGAGTTTGTTTGTATCCATAGAAGAACTAAGTTTCAAAATTCTAAAAAAGGTCAAAGAAATATATGAAATCCGATAAATTTTACATCACCACCCCCATCTATTATGTCAATGATGAACCCCACATCGGCCATGCCTATACCACCGTCCTGGCCGATGTGCTGGCCCGCTACCATCGCCTGTTCGGCCAGAGGGTTTTCTTCCTGACCGGGGTGGACGAGCACGGCCAGAAGCTAAAGGAGGCGGCCCAGGCAGCCGGCCAGGACCCCCAGGCCTTCTGCGACCGGATGGTGGGGCGGTTTCTGGCCACCTGGAAGAAGCTCAACATAACTAACGACGACTTTATCCGCACCACTTCAGATCGCCATAAAAAAGTCGTCCGCCATATCCTGTCAGAAATCTACCGGAAGGGGGAAATCTATACCGGTCAATACGAAGGGTGGTACTGTGTTCCCGAAGAGCGTTTCTGGACCGAGAAGGACCTGATGGATGGAAATTGCCCCTCATGCGGTCGCGGGGTCAAACGGATCGCTGAGAGAAATTACTTCTTCCGAATGGGCAAATATCAGGACTGGCTCATTGGGTACATCCAGGATCACCCCTCTTTCATCCAACCTGCGACCCGGCGCAACGAGGTGCTGGGGTTTCTGAACCGGCCCCTAGGGGATCTGTGCATCTCCCGGCCCAGGAAGCGCTTGAGCTGGGGCATCCCCCTGCCCTTCGACCCCGACTACGTGACCTATGTCTGGTTTGACGCCCTGATTAATTACGTCTCAGCAATCGGCTACGACACAGACGATTCGGCCTTTCAGCGCTGGTGGCCGGCCACATATCACCTTATCGGTAAGGACATCCTCACCACCCATTGCGTGTACTGGCCCACCATGCTGAAGGCGGCGGGTATTCCCCTGCCCGAGACGGTCTTTGCCCACGGATGGTGGCTCATTAAAGAAACCAAGATGTCCAAGTCCCTGGGGAACGTGGTGCGACCCCTTGAGCTGGCTGACAGATATGGTGTGGACCCGCTGAGGTATTTTTTGATGCGAGAGATGGTGCTGGGGCAGGATGCCTCCTTCAGCGAGGAGGCCTTTAGGGGCCGCTACGACTCGGATCTGGCCAACGATCTGGGCAACCTGGTCAGCCGACTTAATAGGATGGTTGCCAGCTATTTTGACGGTAAAATTCCATCTAAGGGTGGCCGTCCTGCCGTAAACGAACTGGTGAACCAGACCCTCCGAACCCCTAAGGGGGTGAAGGAATTAGTGGAAGGTCTTAAGGTCAACCAGGCGGTGGAGACGGTTCTAAACCTTATTCGCCGGACCAATAAATATCTTGAGGATGAGGCCCCCTGGAAATTAATTCGGGTTGACCGGGAGAGGACCGCGGGGGTACTCTACAACGCACTGGAGGCTCTGCGGATTGCTGTCTATTTGCTCTATCCGATAATGCCCTCCAAGATGGGAGAACTGTTGGATTGGCTTGGCGTTAGCCCCTCAGCCGTCCGATTTGACCAGGATCTGGTATGGGGGAAGTTGACCCCGGGCCGGACCCTTTCGGACCGGGGAGCGCTCTTTCCCCGGATCGGCACTAAAGAAATCAGAGTACCTATTGGTAAGCAGATAAAGGAGGAACTCCAGGAAATGATTACCATTGAAGATTTCAAGATGGTGGACTTACGGGTAGCCCGGGTAGTCAGTGCTGAACGGGTTCCAGGAGCTGACAAATTGTTGAAAATTAAGATAGACCTGGGAACCGAGCAACGGCAGATCGTGGCCGGAATTGCTGAACATTATACCCCCGAGGACCTGGTGGGAAAAGACATCGCCGTGGTGATTAACCTGAAGCCGGCCCGCATCCGGGGAGTTGAGTCTAATGGAATGCTGCTGGCAGCCGAGGACAAGGATGGGGTAGTCCTGGTCACCCTCGACCAACCCACCCAGAGCGGGACGAAAATAAGCTAATCGCTAAATTGGAATTATGGGAATGATTAGATGAATCGGACTTTATATAATTACTTGCACCAACCAAAAAAGTTGGTGATGTCCTACTATGGTGATAATTTCCGTTCCATCGTTCTTTAATTTATAAACGAATGGTTTGATGTTCATTGACACCCACGCCCACTTGGATTTTCCCGAATTTGAGAATGACCGTGAAGAAGTCTCAAAGAGGGCGTTTGAAGGAGGGGTGGATGCGGTTCTCACCGTGGGGACCGACCTTCCTTCCAGCCGGAAGTCAGTGGAACTTGCCCACCGCTACGAAAG
Organism: Candidatus Zhuqueibacterota bacterium; assembly: GCA_016783505.1. Classification (GTDB taxonomy): domain Bacteria; phylum BS750m-G25; class BS750m-G25; order BS750m-G25; family BS750m-G25; genus BS750m-G25. The sequence goes on from JADHWK010000008.1 coordinate 53,957, forward strand.
GGTTTTCGCTGCCGTGGGGGTTCATCCCCATGAGGCTGACCGGGTTACGGATGATGAGATCGTCGAGCTTGAGGAACTGAGCCATCATCCCTGGGTGGTGGCCATCGGTGAAGTGGGACTGGATTACTACCGGGGCTACGCCCAGCCCCGGAATCAAAAGGCCTTATTTCGGAAGATGATCGGGCTAGCTAACAGGAGAGGCCTTCCCTTGATTATCCACAATCGAAACGCCCACCGGGACGTGATCGCCATCTTAAATGAGGAGATGACCGAGTCGTTAAGGGGGGTTTTCCACTGCTTTTCCGGTGACGAAGCCTTCCTGCAGAAGGTCCTGGACCTGAATTTTCTCGTTTCCTTCACGGGAAATATTACCTATAAAAACACCCCATTAGTCCCGGTAGTGGGGATGGTTCCCCTGGAAAAAATATTGCTGGAGACCGATGCTCCCTTTCTGGCCCCGGAGGGGCGGCGGGGAAAGCGCAATGAACCCGCCTGGGTGGTGGAGGTCGCCCAGAAGATAGCCGGGATAAAAGGGATTTCACTTGAAGAGGTGGGCAGGGTTACTTCTGAGAATGCCCGCAGACTCTTCCGATTTTGGAATAAATAAGTGGCAATCGAAGATCTTATAAAGAGATTCTCTAGAATAGATTATAAAAAGAAAGGGTTTCACCTTGGGGAGCAAAAAGAAGGCTTTCAGTAGACGCGAATTCATTTCTAGAACCCTTTCTGGTATGGCTTCCGTTGGATTGTTGGGCGTTTCAGGGAAGGCGATATCATCTATTGGAAGGGAGCAATTAGGACAATACTCCGGCAAGGAGATTATTTACCGTACCCTTGGAAGGACAGGGATCAGGATGCCGGTGGTCAATATGGGCGTGATGAATGCGGATAATCCTGCCCTCGTAAAAAGGTCGTATGAAATCGGGGTCCGCCATTTTGATACGGCTGCCTCGTATCAGCGTGGTCGAAATGAGGAGATGTTAGGAAATGCTATTAAGGAGTTGAATGTCCGCGATAAGATTACTATCGGCACAAAAATTTACATTCCTCATCAACAGCGGGGAATGCCCCCTGAGCAGGCGAAGGAAACATACTTAAATGTAGCGGAGGAAAGTCTCAAACGGTTGCAAACCGATTATGTTGACATCCTGTATTCCCATAACGTGAGTAACATTGAGTATCTAAACAACCCGGGTATCCAAGCGGCGTTGCAGCTTTTGAAAAAGCAGAAGAAGGCCCGTTTCATTGGGTTCACCACACATTCCAATATGGCTGAATGTATTAATGAAGCAGCCCGAACAGGTTTTTACGATGTGGTTCTGACTACTTTCAACTACTCTATGAGTGATAATAAAGAGGTGAAAAATTCAATAAAAAATGCGGCTTCAAAGGGAATAGGCATTATTGCCATGAAAACCCAATGCAGCCAGTACTGGTATCGAGAAAACGTGCCCAGCGCCAGCCAGAAGTTTTATGAAGGAAAGATCATGCATAAGGCAGTTCTCAAATGGGTGTTGCGACACGAATATATTACCACTGCTGTACCAGGATATACAACCTTTCAACAGATGGATGAGGATTTTCCTGTGGCTTATGATCTCGAATATACTCCAGAAGAAAAAAAGTTTCTCAAAGACCGAAATGTAAAACTCTCGATGGGATATTGCCAGCAGTGCTATCGCTGCGTGCCTACTTGCCCAAATGAAGTAGACATACCGACACTCATGCGAACACACATGTATGCCGCCTGTTATTCTAATTTTTATCAGGCACGTGATACACTCGATGGCATTCCCAGCGGGAAAAGCCTGCAGGCTTGTGCCTCTTGTAGTACATGCACAGCAAGCTGTGTCAACCGAATTGATATTGCGAAAAGAATTGATGAGTTAAAGACAATCTATACTTGAGAATTACGTAAATGTGTCATCTGATTTTATTTTTGTAATTTATGGAAGAGAAATGATGAGACGACTACCTTTTTTACGAAAATACCCAAGTCTTATTTTTACTTTCTTTTTCTTAACACATTTATCCCTGGTATTAGGGCAGGTATCATGTTTTTCCAAAGCTGGAGAACCATCAGAACTTTTTCCTGAAATAAGGGGATGGAAAAAATCGGCAGACATTCAGGTTTACGGTCCTGAAATCCTCTATGAATATATCAATGGCGCAGCGGAGCTCTATCTTAGCTATGATTTTCAGGAACTGCAGGTAGCCGAATACCTTGACGAAAACGAAGCCTCAGTGCTTGTTGAAATTTATCGCCATAAAACACCCGTTCATGCCTTTGGCATCTACAGTAGGGAACGGCCAACCCAGGGGAATTTTTTAAATATCGGTGCTCATGGTTATATTGAAGTGCCGATTCTCAACTTCTTGACAGCGAACTATTATGTGAAGATAAGCAGCTACAATGTGGGGGCTAAATCTAAGGAAGTCTTGCAAACTTTTGCAAAGAAGGTGGCTGAAAATTTGGGGGGTAAAGCATCATTACCAAAGGTTCTCACCTGTTTCCCCAATAATGGGAAAGTACAGAATTCTGAAAAATTCATTTCAAAAAACTTTTTGGGTTACGAATTTTTACATTCTGGTTTCACAGCCGATTATGACGATGTCAATGGGACATTTAAGCTTTTTATCATTGAAGGGGCTGATCGGCAAGATTGCGAGGAGATGCTACGACAGTATATGCAATTCACCCGAGATTCTCAAAGAAATTTGAAAGAAGGTCTGTATACACTTTCAGATCCTTATCATGAAGACATTGCCCTTTTTTGGAAAGGGAAATACATTTGGGGCGTCTTGAATCTTGCTGAAGCCAATCTTCGATCAAAATATCTGAAATCTATTGAAGAGCATTTGCGAAAGGAAATGTTGATCGAATAGAAAAGGAGAGATCCATTAAGGAAAATTTTTCAATCAATCAAAAATTAAAAGCGGGGAGGAATCATGAAAAAGAAAAACAGGGGTTATATACCCCTGCTTATACTCACGATTTTATTCACGCTTGCATCCGTATTAACAATTATTCCTAATGCATCTATAAGTAAAGAATGTTTATTGGGATACAAGGCCCTCTGTTCTTTCACGCCAGTAAGCACCATAATATTAATTATAGCTGCTGGAATAACATGCTCACTAAGAAAAAGGAAGTTTATGGAAAACATTTAGTTTTGAAGGATGATATGCTATATCAATGCCATAAAAGAAGTGTGGATGTAATAACTGGCTCTACCACCAACAGCAAGTGTCTGATGAAGGCCGTCGAAAACGCTCTCGCGAATCGGACGCAGTTAAAATAAGAAAGGAATTTTACAAAAAGAAGTGGGCAGGATTACCTCTGACAACGCCCGTAAACCCTTCAGATTGGGAATTAGGGGTAATCATACATGATTATAATGGCGTAGCAAAGCGGGATTGGAAATAGTTTATGTTGCAGACTTATTAATTATCTATCATATCCAGTAATAGTAAATAGAGTTTGAAGATAATAAAGGATGGAAATCCAAATTGATCCCCACACTCTGGAACGTGCCGAGGAACGCGGCACGAACGAAGAGGAAATTAAAAACGTGATCAATACAGGTTTCCCCATTCCAGCGAAGTATGGCCGCACAGGGAAAGCCAAAGTCTATGATTTCAAACAGAAGCGACACGGCAAGTATTACGAGCAAAAGAGAGTGGAGGCTATCTACACCATAGAAAGGGATGTTATAATAACCGTGACGATCTATGTCTTTTACGGAAAATGGGAGGGATAAGATGCAGATCCTGTATAACGTTAAGACCGACTTACTTTACTTTCGCCTGGATGACCGGAAGCAGAAGGTGCTTAACAAGCGACTCTCCGAAGATATTGTGCTGGACTTGGGGGAAGATAACAGAATTGTGGGCATCGAAATTCTTGATGCTTCCAAGCATCTGAATCTGGAGAAGTTATTGCCTGTGAAATACGAGGCTGTGTAAGGCGGGCTGACTACGGCAGATAACAGGTGAGCCTGCCCAAAAACCCTCTGAAAGTGGTTAATTTTCATTATGGCCTGGATTGAACCCAAGAAGAGCTTAGGTCAGCATTTTCTGGTGGACAAGAACATCGCCGGCAAGATCGTCGCTTCCCTGGATTTGTCAGCCACCGACCGGGTGTTGGAGATCGGTCCCGGAAAGGGAATTCTAACGACCTATCTTGTTAAGCAAGCAGGACAAGTATTTTCTGTGGAAATAGACGGGCGGTTGGTAACTTTTTTACATAACATTTTTGGTGACTGGCAAAACTTATCGGTCATCCACGAGGATTTCGTACGATTTGATTTCGCCCCTCTACTGGGGGACGGGGACCTGAAGGTGATCGGAAATATCCCCTACCATCTCACCTCGGCCATTCTGTTCAAGATTTTTAATGGGATTAAGAATTGGGGGAAAGTAAAGGGGAAAGTCCACAGCCTAACTATTATGGTACAGAGGGAGGTGGCCCAGCGGATCGTGGCCTCCCCAGGATGTAAAGATTACGGAATCTTATCGGTGTTCTCCCGGTATTACGGTGACCCTGAGGTTCTCTTCGTCGTTCTCCCGGGTGCTTTTCGTCCCCGACCTAAGGTTGAATCGGCGGTGGTGCGAGTGACTTTTGAGGGGAACAAAGTCCGTCCCCGGGATTTTGATCTGTTCAACCGCATCGTCAGGACCGGCTTCGGCCAGCGGAGGAAGATGTTGAAGAATTCATTGCAGTCCATAATTGGGGATCTGGACCTAAAAAAGATTGATTTTGACTTTCAGCTACGGCCCGAGCGGTTATCAGTGGAAGACTTCGTCCTTCTCAGTGACCAGATCGGTGCCCAGTTAGGCAATTCGTCGGATTAAGCCATGACCGAAGAAATCAAAAAAGAACATATTAAAGTTATTCAGGGACTTATTGCAGAGGGAAAATCCCTTGAGGTAAGGACTAGACTAAAGGATATGCATCCCGCCGATGTGGCTGACCTGCTTGAGAACCTAAATGAGGCTGACCGGAACTACGTTTTCAGGCTGCTGGATAAGGAGCAGGCTTCGGAGGTGGTGCTGGAGCTAGAGGAGGTCCACCGGGATCGGTTGTTGGATCAGCTGGATCCCAAGCAGATCTCCCGACTGGTGGACGGGATGGAGTCCGACGATGCCGCTGACATCGTTGCCGAGCTGGAGGCGGGGGTGGCCGATCAGGTTCTCGCCGCCATCGGGAGAAGGGCCCGGGAGGAGGTGCAGGCCCTGCTGGGGTTCGCCGAGGAGACGGCCGGAGCCATCATGGCCAAGGAGATGGTGGCCGTCAAACGGGACTCCACCCAGGCCCAGGCTATCCAGGAGATCCGCCGCCAGGCCCAGGAAATGGAGGAGGTCTACTACGTCTTCGTGGTTGACGACGAGCAGAAATTGGTGGGCATCGTTTCGCTTAAGGATCTCATCATTGCCGAGCCGCAGCAACGGGTCGGCGACCTGATGAACCCCGATGTCATCTATGCCCAAGTTGATCAGGATCAGGAGGAGGTAGCCCATCTGGTCCGGAAATACGATTTGGCCTCCGTCCCCGTGGTGGACAATGGGGGACGTCTGGTGGGTCGGATCACCGTTGACGACATTGTGGATGTGATTGATGAGGAGGCCGCCGAGGATATATCACTAATGGCGGGGACCGAGGAAGATCACCGGGAAACCTCCGTCTTCCGTATTACCCGGCAGCGGCTCCCCTGGCTGGTGGTGGGCCTGCTGGGGGGAATCATCGCGGCTTTGGTAATGAGCCGGTTTGAGCTCTCTCTGGAAAAGGTGTTAGCCTTAGCCTTCTTCGTGCCGGTGGTCACCGCCATGGGGGGGAACATCGGGGTGCAGTCCTCATCCATCGTGGTGCGGGGACTGGCGGCCGGGGAGATTGGTCTCTCCGGGATGAAGGGGAGATTGTTCCGGGAAATCCGGGTGGCCTTGATTAACGGGCTGCTTCTGGGTACCCTCATCTTCATCATTATTGACCTTTGGCTAGGTCGATACGACATCGGGTTGGCGGTGGGCACCGCTTTGGTCGTCAATATTTTAATCGCCTCGCTGTTGGGCAGCAATGTCCCCATTCTGCTAAAAAAGCTGAACATTGATCCGGCCTTAGCCATGGGTCCCTTCGTCACCACCGCCAATGACATCATCGGCCTTTTTATCTATCTGGGTATTGCGACGCTGTTTTTAATCCACTGAGGCATTGAAAAATCCGATCAGTCCGGCGCCTGCCGGAAGCACGATCCCGAACATTCGGGACGAAACAAATAAAAATGGCCAATCCCGATGCTTCGGGACAAAATCCGAAACAGGCAATAAAAATGACAACCGGAGTTACCCGTTTATCCAGACGGATCCGTATGGACGGGTTTATAATATAATAAACCGCTGAAGCGGTAACTCCGATCCGAAATTCGAGCCCTAAACAAAATCCAAAACAATGTGATTTATGTGAATAACGTTTTGAATCTGCCTGCGGCGGAATATTTGAATTTTGAGCTTGTTTCGAATTTCGACCCGCCTGCCTCACCCTGTGGGTGGCGGGCAGGTATTCGAATTTCGGATTTATTTAGATTTGATCATTACGCATTACTGAAAAACTGATGTCCTACCCTAATTTTACAGCGTTCGATGTCCTTAGAAAAAACAGAGGGGGTGATCCTGCGCAGCATTCCCAAAGGGGAGACGAGCAAAATCCTAACGGTGTACACCCGGGACTTCGGCAAATTGGCGCTGATTGCCAAGGGGGCCAAGGGTCCTAAATCGAAGTTCGGGGGGATCCTGGAACCCTTAAGCCATCTGGCCATTGTTTTCTACATGAAAGATTCCCGGGAGGTGCAGCTTCTCTCCCAGGGGGACCTCCTTAATTTCTTTCCCGGTATTCGTCAGGATCTGGAGAAAACCTGGCCCGCCTTGGCAGTCTGTGATCTTCTTAATCGGCTGATGCCCCCCCGGTCTGGGGTGGGGAAAGAGAAAAGCAGGGCCTCATTCGGCCTTTTGCTAGACGTCTTAAGGGGAATTGATGGAGCAGACCGTAATCTGATAAACTTCTGGTGGTGGTTTCTGATAAAGCTGATAAAAATCCTGGGCTACCGATTGGAGTTAATCCGCTGCGTCCGTTGCAGGCAAGCGGTGGAAGGGACAATGGCAGTGCGGGTGGAAAAAGGGGGGGTCATCTGCCCCCGCTGCGATGATGAGCCGGGGCGGAGGACGGTGCTTACAGCCGGAAGCCTCCGGTTCTTAGTTAAACTTTCTGGCCTTTTGGGGCCCGCCGTCTCTACCCTGAACCCCTCCAAGGGGCAGGTCAAAGAAATAGACTTTTTTCTGGATCAATTTTTAAAATTCCATATTGAAAGCTTTCAAGGGCTTAAATCAATCAAGTTCTGGCGTGAAATGAGGGATAGGCCATGAACACCACCAAGGAGAGGGAAATTTCCAAGATCAAGCTGGCCGCCGGCCGCGAGCGAATGGACAAGATCGTTTCACTGTGTAAGCGCCGGGGGCTAATCTATCCATCGAGCGAAATTTATGGGGGGCTGGGATCTTGCTGGGATTACGGCCCGCTGGGGGTGGCACTGAAGAACAACATACAGGACTTGTGGTGGAAGGAGATGACCCAGCTCCATGATAATATCGTCGGGCTGGATGCGGCCATCCTAATGCACCCCAAGGTGTGGGAGGCCTCGGGTCATGTGGAGGGGTTTGTTGACCCAATGGTAGATTGTAAAAAATGCAAGTTCCGCTTCCGGGCCGATGAAATCGAAGGAACCGTCTGTCCGAAGTGTGGTGGGGAGCTCACCGACCCCCGGCAGTTCAATCTTATGTTCAAGACCTCCATGGGGCCGGTGGAAGATCGGTCATCGATGGTCTACCTTCGTCCCGAGACCGCCCAGGGCATCTACGTAAACTACCTGAACGTAATGCAGTCCACCCGGCTGAAGATCCCCTTCGGCATCGCCCAGGTGGGAAAGGCCTTCCGGAATGAAATCACCCCCGGGAATTTTATATTCCGGACCCGGGAGTTTGAGCAGATGGAAATGCAGTTCTTCGTCAAACCGGGAGAGGACGAAAAATGGCTGGAATACTGGCTTGAGGAACGTATGAATTTCTATCTCAAATTGGGTTTGAAAAAGGAAAAACTTCGGCTCTCCAGACACGACAAAAAGGAGCTGGCTCATTATGCCAAGACGGCCTATGACATCGAATATGAATTTCCCTTCGGCTGGAAGGAGCTGGAGGGTATCCATAACCGGACCGACTATGACCTCTCCCGCCACATGAAATATTCGGGCAAGGACCTAACCTATTTCGATGAGGAAACGGGAAAGCGATATATTCCTTACATCATCGAGACCTCAGCTGGGCTGAACCGAACCCTGCTGACTTTGCTTGTGGATGCTTACGATGAGGAGGAGGTGGAGGGTGAGCGGCGGGTGATCCTGCACCTTTCCCCGGTGGTTGCCCCCATCAAGGTTTCCGTCCTGCCCTTGGTGAAAAAGGACGGCCTGCCCGACATCGCCAAAGAAATAGTGGCCAAGTTAAGATCCTACTTCATCGTCTTTTATGATCAGCAGGGTTCCATCGGCAGGCGCTACCGCCGCCAGGACGAAGTGGGCACACCGTTCGGGATTACGGTGGACTACCAGACGAAGGAAGATAATACAGTCACCCTGCGCTACCGGGATACCTTGGTGCAGGATCGAGTACTAATCGATGATCTGGTGAATATTCTGCGGGAAAGGGTTGAAGCCTAACCGAACCAATTTTGAAATATAGATTAGGAGGTAAAATGAAAGAGAATTACACGCTCGACCAATGGATTGAAATCGGGCAAGAAATGATGGCAGATCGAGAAAGACGGATCAAGATTGCTAAGACCCGTAAATTTGACACAATCGCAGTGCACGGAATTTATGACTTAAAGCAAGCGCTCGAACAAAATAGTGGTTCGATAATGGAACCGACTTATTTAAGCACTGCGGAGGTATATTACAACAGCGCTCAAATGGAAGCCGGACTTTCCTATCAAATGCCAACATGGTGTTATTCTCGGATTGCTAACCCTTCCAATTATTTTTTAGAAGAAACAACAGCATTGTTAGAAACCTACGGCTCAGATCTGGAGGCTTCCTGCGTTGCCACTTCAAGTGGAATGAGTGCAATTCGAACGGCCACCGATCCATTTTTGGTCAAAGACGACTCACTGCCACCTATGAATTTTGTGGCATCGGCAAAAGTATACGGCGGTTCGTTCCAGCAATTCTCGGTGCGCCGTTATCAGGAACAGGGTATCGAAGTTCGCTGGGTAAAAAATCCCACCAACCTCGATGAGTGGATATCCAAGATTGATGGGGGTACACGATTCATCTACGGTGAATTTCCCTCAAACCCATCTGTAGATATTTTTGACATTTCGGAGGTAGCAGATTTAGCGCATAGTCATGATATTCCGTTAATTGTTGACTCTACCTGTGCATCGCCGGCACTGACACGACCACTGGTATTTGGCGCGGACATTGTCATTCAATCTGCCACAAAAGTGATTGCCAACAGCGGAACAACGATTGTCGGTTTACTGACTGCGAAGAAAAATATCACCAGTAAAGTAGGCTCTGATGATATGCGTGAAGATTTTGCGACCTGGGCAAAACTCTGGCCCTACAGGGACAATGGCCCATGTCTGCATCCGATGGGAGCAATCTTGACTCTCAACGATATGCGCACGCTCCGAATGCGAATGGCGCAGATGAGCATAGCAGCGTTAAAAGTGTCCGAATGGCTGGAAAATCATCCAAAGATCAATCGTGTCTATTACCCAGGGTTGGAAAGTTATCACGCGCATGAAATGGCAAAAAAATACATGAAACTCGCCGATAGCGATGAGAATATGTACGGCTTCATGCTTTCAACAGATATCAAGGAAGCTAATGAAGGTGATTCGATCAATGCGCGGAAATTCTACGATGCTTTACAGATGATATTTCGGGCAACGGATTTAGGACGAGTAAAAACTATTGCCACGCTTACAGCAATCTCAACCCATCAACAACAGGGCGAAGAAGGACGTAGGCTCGCTTCGATTAAACCTAATGCAATACGCATTGCTGTCGGTATTGAACACGTTGATGATATCATCGCAGATTTAGAACAAGCACTGGATCAGGTGTAATAAATTCCGGAGGAAGAAATGAAACAAAAAATTGCACTTGCAGGGTTCGGTACGGTCGGTCAGGGGTTATGCGAAATCCTAAGCGATAAACAGGGCGAGCTGATAGAAAAATATGGTTACGACTTTGATGTAGTTGCCGTTAGCGATATAAGGTTTGGCACAGTATACAATCCTGATGGGCTGGATATACAAACAGTTCTTGATGGGGTAATAAATGATGGAAAATTTATCGGAAATCTCGTCAATTGGGATGCTGAAACGATGATACGCCAATCAAACGCAATGGTAGTCTGCGAATTGACATTCACCAACTTGAAAGATGGCGAACCGGCGATAACGCATTGTAAAGCAGCATTCCAAACCGGCAAGCATGTAGTTACCAGCAACAAAGGTCCGGCTGCACTTGCCTACCGCGATATGGCAGGGATGGCCGAAAAAAACGGTGTCAAATTTTTGATCGAGGGTACAGTGATGAGCGGCACGCCGGTACTCAATCTCACGAGTGGTCCCCTCGCTGGATGTACTATTTCCGCTGTGAAGGGGATTTTAAACGGCACAACGAACTACATTTTGTCTCAAATGGAATGTGGGATGAGTTATGAAGATGCGCTTGCCAAGGCTCAGGAACTTGGCTACGCGGAAGCCGACCCGACCGGCGATGTAGAAGGCTACGACGCGCGGGCAAAAGTGACGATCCTTACCAACGTCGTTATGTGAGAGAATTTTTCGATCAATGATATCCCCTGTGAAGGAATCACAAAAATCACTGCAGAATATATCCAAAAG
>JADHWK010000009.1 GCA_016783505.1 Candidatus Zhuqueibacterota bacterium
TCCCATAACCGTTTAACGAATGACGAGACGATCCCGAAGCTTTCCCGAATTTTCGGGACAACCGTTCGACGCAACCGGATGTCTCAGGAATTCTCCAAACCTTAAGATTGATAAAGTTGCCCAGAAGGGGCTAAGTTCTATTTTCTTCTCTCACACTTCAATCCCGAATCCTCGGTATTCAATATTCGATATTCATTATTCCAAAACTGTTTTCGCAAATAAATACACGAAAATTTAAGGGGGAGCACCCAGAACCATAAGTACCTCGTTTTTTTTCACCGATTGTCCCACTTTTACCCTGACGGCCTCCACTGTCCCTGCCATTGGGGTACGGATTTCATTTTCCATCTTCATGGCTTCTACCACCATAACCCCCTGCCCGGTGGAAACCGGATCGCCCGGACCCACCTCGACCTTGACCACCATCCCCGGCATGGGGGCCCGGATTTCATGGTGAACCGAGGGTCCTTCTTTCGACCTGCCAAATTCTTTAAACAGCCTCTGACGCTCATCCTCAAGATTAACCAGGAACCGATTTCCCCCGACCTCCACGCGGTATCCAGGGCCGTCGGGATGGATGCGCACCTGATAACTCCTGTGGTTTACGATCAGGGAAAAGTTGGAAGGATCCCCCACCGGCCGAAAATCCACCCCGTAGGAGTTTTTTTCGATGCGTATTTTTCCATCCCCCCGGCTGGTTTCCACCCTGTATTCCCTGTCGCCAATTTGTGCCCGGTATTTCATATCACGGATTTCACGGATTAAAACGGATTTTTATTCCAATCTTATCCCAAATCGATCAATTTAATCCCAAGGTTTCGGGATTTTAAAAGGCTGACGTTTTAACTCCAATAATTTCAAAACAATGGATTTAATCCCGATGCTTCGGGATTCGTGATGGAGGTTACATTAAATTATACCGCTTATCCTAGTCTCCCTTTCTCCCCATCTCCCCGTCGCTTGGTTGTCTACCCTTCCGTTAAAAAAAAACTATCTCATTTTTATCTCAACCCTTGCATAATCCCCTGGGTCTTCCAGCGGTTTTCTTTCCCCCTTTGATTCCCTTGAACAAGACCGATAGTCTTACTTTTCTCCCACTCCTGGAAAAGAATCGCCCCCAGAACCGCTGTCTCCTTTAAATCCTCACCTGCAATCCCTACCGATTGACCATTGAATTCCTCTTCGACAAAGTGGGTGTCAAATTCTCCTGTAACGAACCGGGGATTGTTCATCACGAATTGGCAAAACGGGATAGTTGTTTCGACCCCCCCGATCTCGTATTCCCCCAGGGCCCGTTTCATCCGCTCAATGGCCTCGCTGCGGTCCCTACCCCAAGTGATAAGCTTGGCGATCAAAGGGTCGTAGTATATGGTGATCTCACATCCCTTATAGAGGGCGGAATCCTCCCTGACCCCATAACCACCAGGTACGTTCAGGTGACGGATGGTGCCGATGGAGGGCATGAAGCCCTCACCCACGTCCTCGGCGTAGATGCGGCTTTCAATGGCATGGCCGTTTCGTTTCACTTCTTCTTGGGTCAGGGCTAAAGGTTCGCCGGAAGCGATCCGGAGCTGCTCCCCCACCAGGTCCAGCCCGGTGACCCATTCGGTGACCGGATGTTCAACCTGAAGCCGGGCGTTCACCTCGAGAAAATAAAAATTCCGGTTCTGGTCCAACAAAAATTCGATGGTACCCGCATTGTGGTAGCTACAGGCCCGGGCCACGGAAAGCGCCGTCTGGGCCATTTTTCCCCGGAGGTCATCATCCAGCAAGGTGGAAGGGGATTCCTCAATCAACTTCTGGTGCCGGCGCTGGATAGAACACTCCCTCTCCCCCAGATGAATGAGGTTGCCGTATTGGTCGGCCAGAATTTGAAATTCGATGTGGCGGGGATGCTCCAGGTACTTTTCCAGGTAGATTTCGGGATTGCCAAACGCCGATTTAGCCTCCCCCTGGGCTCCCCTCATGGCACTCGCCAGTTCCTTCTCTACGTATACGATGCGCATTCCCTTCCCCCCACCCCCGGCTGAGGCCTTGATCAGCACTGGGTAACCAATTTTCGCTGCTTCCAGGCGACACTCTTCGATATCCCTGATGCCCACCATAGTTCCGGGAATGATGGGCACACCGGCAGCCTGCATAGTGTGCCGGGCCTGGGTCTTGTCCCCCATAGACCGTATCGTCCTCCCGGTAGGGCCGATGAAGATCAGACCCCCCTCCTCAACCCTATCAGCGAAATCAGCGTTCTCGGCCAGGAAGCCGTAACCGGGATGGATGGCTTCGGCGCCAGCCTTCTTGGCTACCTCAATAATTTTTTCCTGTCTGAGGTAGCTCTCTATCACCGGGGGCGGGCCGATGAAATAGGCCTCATCGGCCATCCGGGTATGGAGGGACAGCCGGTCAGCCTCCGAATAAATGGCCACCGTCTCGATCCCCATCTCCCGACAGGTGCGGATGATACGCACGGCGATCTCTCCCCGGTTGGCGATCAAAATTTTCTTAATCATCTATCACCCATGATTTCCTAGTTTGTCAAGCTGATAAAATATAATGAATTGAGTCATCATTGTCAATACTAAAATAACCTAATACCTGAATGTCCCATATTTTCTCGGGTTATTCCATTGGCGTTAATCCCAATGTTTCGGGATAACTCCTTAAAATCCAAATGTCACTTCAGGGTTGCCCCTTGAAGCATTGCAGAGCCATCTTGGCCCTTTTTTGGAAGGGTTGATTTTTTCCTTGCATTTTTTAAAATAATTCCTAAATTATAAAGAAGTAGATGCTAAAATGAATATTAAAGAACCAGTTCGCATATACCATTGATTAATCCGTTAACCTGAACCTTTTGGTTTGGTAATACGGACAATAGGCACAATTGAACGCTTGCAACACAGGAAGATGAACCTATGAACCAGACACACGTTGTATTTGGCGCTGCCGGAGCATTGGGAGCAGCTATAGTGCGGTGGCTGACCACTGAAGGCACATCTGTACGTGCCGTAGTGCGGGATGTGGAGCGAGCGCTCCGGGTGCTGCCACCATCGGCTGATGTCGTTGTTGGCGACGCGACGGGCGCCGAGAGCGTCCGCGCGGTCTGCCGAGAGGCGGCGGTAATCTACCAGTGCGTCAACGTACCGTACCACAAATGGACAGCCGTGATGCCGGGCGTGACAGATAATATCCTAACTGGAGCCCGCGAAGCCAAGGCGCGGTTGGTCTTCCCTGGCAATGTTTACGGTTACGGCCCGTTCCAAAAGATTCCAGTGACCGAAGATCACCCGCTGGCAGCGACGAGCAAGAAGGGTCGGCTTCGCAACACGATGGAACGCATGTTGATGGACGCGCATCAGGCGGGGGATGTGCACGTGGTCATCCCGCGTTTCCCAGATTACTACGGTCCGAACGTTACCAACAAATTAATGGCGCCGATCTTCGAGGCAGCGCTGGCGGGCAAGAAGGCGTCGTGGCCGGGCAAGTTAGATGTGCCGCACGACCTTGTTTACATTGACGATGCCGCCGCGTGTGTTCTGTTCGGCACGACCGAAAGTGCATACGGTCAGGTGTAGCACGTGCCCGGCGCAGGACCACTTACCGGGCGGCAGTTCATCGAAATGGCATTCAAGGCCGCTGGCACAAAACCGAATCTAGGCGTGATGGGGCGTGGCTTCTTCCGGTTCTTCGGGCTGTTCGTGCCAGACGCACGTGAGATGGTAGAATTGATGTACGAATTCGAAGAGACGCTCATACTAAACGGCAGCAAATTCGCGGGGGCGTTCCCATCGTTCAAGTTCACACCACACGAAGATGCTGTGCGTCAAACGGTCGAATGGTTCCGTCAGCGGTCATTCTCGTAATTCGGCGACGGATAATAAAGGCAGAATGCGGCGTTCAACTACGCCTAACAGGGTGTTTGCGGGAAGCTAAAGCTCAACCAAATCCTGTTCCCAAACTTCGGGATCGAGACTTCGCAAACACGGACAACGTTGGGTGCAATTCCGCCCAATAAAAGTTCACACGAAGGGATTTTTTCAAATGGAATATGATGAAACCTATAGTAACATTGATAACTTTTTTGGAGTGGAACCTGTGCCAATCCTAAGAAATTACTATCATATGTTAAATAAATATAAGCCAATCTTAGATATCGGGGTAGGACAGGGCCGTAATGCATTATTTTTTGCGAGAAAAGGCTTTGTGGTTGATGCGATTGATCCATCAAAAGTCGCCATCAATACTGTGTCAGCCATAGCTGTGAAAGAAGGGTTACCTATCCATACATGTCAATGTAGTTTCGATACATTTATTCCCCAAACCGATTTCTACTCAGGAATTCTCATATTTGGTCTTATTCAAATATTGTCCTGGGAATCTATTGAGCTTCTTCTTGAAAAGGTCAAGATTTGGACCAAGGAGGGAAGTTTAATATTTGTCACGGGATTCACCACAGCGGATCCATCGTTTTCTCGATATTTACGGGAATGGAAAACCATTGGAAAGAACTCATTTATGGATAAGCAAGGTAACATCAGAACTTATCTGGAAGCAGGGGAAATCCTAAATCTATTTAGCGAATTTAATGTGATATACCACTGGGAAGGCATGGGTCCAGAACACAGGCACGGAGATGGCCCGCTCCATATACATGGGAAGTTCGAAGTGGCGCTTCAGAAATAACATCGGGTCAACTGCACCTAACAGCGTTTGCCTGCCTGGTGGCAGACAAGCGGTTCGCTTCGCTTACCCAAATGCCTTCGGCTCCATGGTAGTTTTAATTCATGTCTCATGTCTATCTAATGGAAAAAATCAATCTGTGGGTTTAGCGGGGTATGCAAATTAATTCTGAATTCCTTTGCTGACAAACCCCCGTGCGATGAAGGATATATCGCAAGATATATAATATCGAAATAAGCAAGGAAAGGAAATTCAGAAAGAAAAAATTAAGGCAAACAATAACCAGTATCATGAATGTCCTTTTTTTACAGGAACAGCCCTGTATTCGGGCGTTGAAATATGCCCATGGTTTAAAGAAATACGGGAAAAAACTGAGACTGTTCTTCGGGTTCTGTGGGAAAACCCTAAGCGAACTTTACGGTCATGGTGATGAACTGTTTCTTGAATGGATCAAGTTGGATGGAGTCCCAGAGGAGGCTATCCCGGACATTATCAAGGGACTACGTATAGACCTGATCCACAGCCAAAACGCCCCGGACGACCTGACTGTTGCTTCCATACGCAGCCTGGGGAATGGGTTCCCCATCATCCACGATATTCATGACCTGATTTCCATCAGAAACACGCCTTACGACGATGGGATAGATCGGATCAATCCCCATCATCAACATGTCTGGAAACAAGAAAGGACGGCTATAGAACAGAGCCGGGGGATCATCGCCGTCTCGGAGGAAATAATCTCAATCGTTCGCCAGAAATACAATCTTGATTCCCCCAAAGTCCTCGTGTTTCCCAATCTTGTTTCCGAGGACATGATACCGGGTTTCCTGAAGCCGAAACTCTCTGAAATGTACGGCGGGACGCACATCGTCTATGAAGGGCATCTGGATAACCATAACCGAGGTGGTCATTACGATCTTTTAGAAATTTTCAGGGAGATCGCCGGACAGGGGATCCATATTCATATCTACGGTTCCCGTGAAAGCGATTTATATAGGGATCTGGGTTCGGAGAACGGGTTCGTTCATTATCACGGCAGTTTACCTTCAAAGTTATTGCTGGAGGAAATAACCCAATATGATTTCGGCTGGGCCGGGTTCAATATAAGCGTTAATAAAACCCATACCGACACGGTGTTGGCCAACAAGACCATAGAATATATATCCGCCGGGCTGCCGGTCATATCCTTTCCACACCGGGCCCAAAAAAAGTTCATCGAAACACATAATGTGGGAATAGTTATTGAGGATTTGTCCGGGCTCAAACGAAGCTTACAGCATCCCCGGATGGATGGTATTCGCAGTTCAGTCCTTCACCAGAGGTGTTCTTTTACGGTAAAAAATAACATCGGTACCCTCTATGACTTTTATCGTAACTGTTTGCTCCAATAACCCATTATTCCCCATACGGGCCTTGCCTGCCCGGCCAGAGGGGCATCATTACACCATTCCCTACGGGCTGCAGGCCATTATTTCAATTGAAGCGTAGTCTCTAAGTTCTTTAATCCGTGAGAATCAGTCGCATCTGTGTTATCAGTGTTCTATTGTTTTGCTTCGAAAATAAAATTTTCATCCCTTGTTGAAATTTAAGGCAGGAGGGAACCATGAAGATCACCGAAACAAGTAAGGAGATCATTTACTTCAGGCCCAACGATGCCAAAAAGGTGGGGAAGAACTGTTATTATCTTGACAAGATCATCTGGCTCAACGCCGACAATATTGAGCTGGGGGACAACGTCTGCTTCAATCACGGCTGTTACGTCAACGGCTATGGCGGTTTAAAAATGGGAAACAATTCGGGTTTGGGACCTTACTGTATGGTTCATACCGCCAACCATGAATTTGACGAGAAAAAGGTCAGCATGACCTCCTGGACCAAAGCCCCGGTCACCATCGGGGAAAATTGTTGGATTGGTATGGGGGTCTGCATCCTTCCCGGGGTCACCATCGGAGACAGGGTTATAATCGGTGCCGGCAGCGTCATCGTCCATGACATCCCTTCGGACGTTATTGCAGTGGGGAACCCCTGCCGTCCCATCAAAACCCGGCGGGGGGAGAGAATACCGTAATAGGTTAGTTT
Organism: Candidatus Zhuqueibacterota bacterium; assembly: GCA_016783505.1. Lineage (GTDB taxonomy): Bacteria > BS750m-G25 > BS750m-G25 > BS750m-G25 > BS750m-G25 > BS750m-G25. Next base: position 6,754 of record JADHWK010000009.1, read on the forward strand.
ACGCAGGTTTCTATGGAAACCTGCACCACTCTGTGGTTTGTAGATTTCGAACTTGACATTTAAAAAAATTTTTTGTAAATATAGTGGACTTACGATAAAACCTTAACCTGACCAGGAGATAACCGATGAAGCGATTAGGAATCGTTATTTTGTTGGGTCTTGTCTTTTTAACCCCCGCGTTTTCACAGAGCCAAACGGATGTCCGCCTTGAGGCCATCCAAGCGGCCATCAGGACAAAGGGAGTTGAATGGCAGGCAAGACCTAACCCCATCTGGAATTTGGCCCCGAAGGCCCGGAGGCAGCTTTTGGGATGGAAAAAGGAGTTGGAACCCCCCAGGGACCCCAGGGTTGACCACCTCTACTATCCCGAAGTTGAGGAAACGATCTTAGATTGGCGCGACTACGAAGGCCATAACTGGATGACCCCGGTAGAGGACCAGGAGAGTTGCGGTAGCTGCTGGGCCTTCGGTGCTACGGGGGCCCTGACGGCCAACATCAAGATCTCCGCCAACGCCCCCGACCTTCTGATCAACCTCTCAGAACAGTATCTCCTTTCCTGCAGCGGTGGGAGCTGTAATGGTTGGAGCATCTACAACGTCCTTAACTTTCTCAGTAATTACGGCACTACCGATGAGGGCTGCTTTCCCTACCATGCTAGGGACGACATCCCCTGCACCAACCGTTGCCCTGACTGGCAACTGCGCATCAGAAGGATTGCAGACCTCGGCCATGGTGGAAGCTCCGTAAATGCCATAAAAAACATGGTTGAGAATGGCCCTATCGAGGTGGGCTTTGACGTCTACGAGGACTTCTATTCCTATTCGGGGGGTGTTTATCACCATGTTTGGGGAGACTACGAAGGGGGGCACGCCGTGGTCCTCCTGGGCTGGAGTGACTCTTTGCAGTGCTGGATCTGCAAGAACAGTTGGGGCCCTAATTGGGGAGAGTACGGCTATTTTCGCATCGGTTGGGGGGAATGCGGCATTCAGGACTGGGCCTACTGGATGACCCCAGACAGCACCCAGTTTCCCTTCCTGAGCTATGACTCCGTCGCCTTTACCGAGATCACCGGTGATGAGGATGGGATCCTGAATCCGGGAGAAACCTGCACGGCGGAGATCACCCTCACCAATGCGGCAAGCTGGGCCCCTGCCACCTCGGTAAGCGCCGTGCTTCGAAGTGCCGACCCCCGGATCACCATTCTCGACAGCATCGCCGACTTCGGGGGCATCCCCCCGGGAACGACGGCAACCAACCTGAATCATCCCTTCACCCTTTCCGTAGTCCCCAATTCCGGGATCTGTGAGATTCTCCTAACCCTGGATGTAACCACCACCAATCAGAGTGGAGGAAACCAATACTACGCCACCTTCGACTTCAGTTTTCCCATCACCATTCATCAAGCGGGCTTCCCAATTCCCATCTGGGAGGGTATCCGTTCCTCCCCGGTGGTGGTGGACCTGGATGGGGATGGTCATCCTGAGATCATCTGCGGCGACAATGCCGGGCGTCTAAACGTCTGGAATGCCGATGGGTCCTTGAAGGACGGCTTCCCGTTTTCCACGGACGGGTTCATCTGGTCTTCCCCGGCGGTGGGCGATGTCAACGGCGACGGAGATCTTGAAATCGTCTTCGGGTCAAAAGATGATACCCTTTATGTCCTCGGGGCCGATGGTTCCTTAGTCTTCAAGCGGGGAACTAACGGTTATGTACTGGCAACGCCGGCCCTGGCAGACCTGAATGGGGACGGCGCCCAGGAGATCATCTTCGGGGGGTATGATAAGCATCTCTATATTATTTTAGGGGACGGTAGCGATTATAATGGCTTCTTTCCCAGGTATTTGGATTCCGGGGGAAAGGTGACAGTAGGGGCGGCAGTGGCCGACTTAAGCGGCGACAATATCCTGGACATCGTAGTGGTGACCTGGGACCACAAAGTGCACGCCTTTTCCAGCAACGGGGATTCCCTGTGGACGTATACAGCGGGCGGAAAGATAAAATCCGCCCCTTCTGTGGCTGATTTGGACGGAGAGGGGGGATTGGAAGTGGTCTTCGGATGCGATGACAGAAATCTTTACATTCTCGATGCCAGTGGGAACCTCCTGAGCAGTGTCCCCACAGATGGGAAGGTGCAATCATCCCCGGCTTTTGCCGACGTAGATGGAGATGGTGATCTGGAGATCTTTTCCGGGGCCAACGACGGCCACTTCTATGGCATCCACCACGATGGGAATGCGGTGACCGGTTGGCCGCTGCTGGCTGATGGAAGTTTTGTGGATACCTCACCCTCGTTTGCTGATCTGGACGGGGATGGGGAAGTTGAAGTTATTTTCTCCTCATCCGGGGGCAGCCTCTGGGCACTTCATATTGACGGCAATCCCATGGACTATTTTCCCCTCCACATCGGGGGCGGCTGGGAGCGCTCTTCATCTACCACCGCTGACCTCGACGGTGACGGTGATCTGGAGATCGTCTTAGGAAACGGGACCGGTCTGTGGGTGGAAGACATAAAGACTACCGCTGGCAGCAATAGTTATTGGAATACCTTCCGGGGAAACCCCCGCCGGACCGGATACTACGGCGACGTCGAAACAGCGGTTCCCATCCCCCCCAGGGAAGGTGGAATACCCCAGACCTTTTTTCTCTCAGCGAATTTTCCCAACCCGTTTAACCCATTCACCACATTTCGATATGGTCTACCCACAGCATCCTATGTGACGCTTAAGGTTTACAATCTCCTGGGCGAGGAAATCGCTACTCCTGTGGAGGGACATCAAAAGGCCGGATTCCACCAACTGCGGTGGAACGCTTCTGCACTTCCCTCCGGCGTTTACTTTTACCAACTCAAGGTCGGAAACTTCCAGTGGGCAAAGAAGATGATATTGTTGAAATAAAGAAGGCCCCCAAATATCTGGGGGCCTTCTTAATAAACCTCACTTACTATCCTTAATACTTGTGTTGCTTCTGTTTAACTTCCACAAACTCCCACAAGATAATCCCATCATGGATGGGTTTATCCCGCTTGAAAAGGTAATCCAGAAAATTCACCCTAATCGCCTTCCCATCGGCCATGGAGGCATGGATTAAATCCTTCTGGTCGACGATCATCCCCTCGTGGGCGATGACGATGCCCTTCTCAAAGTAACTTTTCTTCACAAATCCCACTCCGCAGACCCCCGGCAGACGCTTCATAAACTCAGCGTTAATGACTCCCAAGGGAAAGTAGGCCATGGTAATCTCCTTCTCCCAATCCAAGGGGAGGAAATGGGAGCCATCGGCCTTTCGGTTCAGAATAATAGTGACCGAATCCAACTCTCCGGGCTGGGCCAGTTCCCGGGTCAACTCATGGAAATAGGGGGAGGTTAAAATGCGGTCTGCGGTGTAATGCCTCCGGTTCTCATAGAAAATGGGGTCTTCTCCTTCGGGGACGGGATAATAGTTAAGGTATCGCATCATCCACCGGGCCTCCTTGAAGCTTGAGGCATGGGCGAGGGCGGAATTGGTCAGCACCAGCACGGTGCAATTGGTGGTATCTACCCGAAAGATGGGGCCTGTTTCCGGGGGTTTTTCTTCTGCAAGACATTTCAAATCATAAGGCGTCCCCAATCGCAGGATGGAAAAAGCCTTAATTCGTTCGTTAAAATCGGGAAATCTCCTGTTCAATCGAGGCAGAATCTTATCCACCTCCTTTTCAGTCATCATGTACATGGACTTCTGATGGGCCAGCCAGGTCCACCGATCTTCCTTTAGATCGGAGGCAATGATGATAACTAACAAGGCCGCAAAAAGTAAGGTGATAATCAAAATTGATTTCTTTTTCATTATTAACCTTTCAGATTTATAGTTAAATAGAATAATTTTATATAATTATCCCTATTATCTCTACCCCCCTAAATCCAGAGTTCCCAAATCTATATCAGCAGCCCATTCCAAAGTGGTTTAGATCAGGCCTCTGGAAAAATGGGAGTTTAGTAGACCTCCTTAGATCAAATCTTTTCAGAACCCTATAAATAATAATAGGCAGCTACTTTACCGTTACCACCACCAGTTGGTTTGTTTGCAGGGTCTCCTGGGCAGCCTGCCTTACCCCCTCTGGGGTCACCCCTTGTAGGTAATCGGTATATCGTTTACTATAATCATACCCCAGCCCTTGTATTTCGTCAATACCCATAAAGTAAGCCTGATTGATGCGGGAAAGCCGCCTCATTGAGAACCTTCCCAACAATTTATTTTTTATTCTTTCAATCTCTTGTGTCCCCGGGGGTTCTGATTTCATCCGCCTAATTTCAGCGATGATGCCCTCCCTGGCCGCGGTGAGATTTTGGGGTCTGGTACCCATGGAGGCTATCAAATACCCGAAATCATCAGCAAAATTAACGGTGGTTCCCAGGGAATAGGCCCAGCCCTTTCGTTCCCGCAGTTCAAACGCCATCCGGGCGGAAAGCACAGCGTTCATCACTTCTAATGGCGCTCTGTCTCGCGCATCCACCCCGTCAATTAGGAAACCAATCTTAAGGTAGGATTGACCTTTACCCATCTTCTGGGTAATCTGTTGGTAAACGGGTGAAGGCCTGGGATGGGGTTTCTCTACAAACTCTCCGGTAATCATGGGACCGAAGGATGCCTCTACCCTTTCCATCACCTCCGGGGCGGGAATGTTGGAAACCACGGTCAAGATCAGGTTGGCGGGGTCAAAATATCTGCGGTGGAAGGTTTTTAAATCGGCCTCTGTTATTGATTCTACCATTTCTTCCGTTCCCAACACCCTTTTCCCCAGGTAATGATCCCCGAATAAATTTTCATAAAAGAGAACTTTGGCCCGCTGACTGGCCCGTTCTTCCCCGCTCTGGATAAGATTGAACATCTCCCTTTTCACTTCAGCCAGTTTCACCCCCGGGAAGGTCGGGTGTTGCACCAGATCGGCCACCAGTTCCAGCCCCGCCTGCCAGTATTCGTCAATGGTTTCAAAACGGATAAAGGAGAATTGGGGGCTGGTATAATAATTGTCAAAGGGTATCCAGGGGTTATCCACCAATTTCAGGCTGGCTCCCAGGCGACCGATGGCCTCGGAAATTTCCTCCTCAGAACGGTTCTCTGTTCCCTTACGCAGCATGCGGTGTAGACAGTCGGCGATGCCCATTTTACCATCGGGTTCGTTCAACGACCGATCCCGGACTAAAATGTGGAGGGCGAACACCCGGGAATCGGCGTTCTCATCAACGATGACCGTTAATCCATTATCCAGAACCTTTTTTATAGTCTGGCCCCTTTCCTCAACCTCCTCCACCCCTCCCTTCTCCCCCGGTTTGACCCAAACGGCCATGTAAGGAATGTCTTTGGTGGGGAAAAATTTCTTCGCCGCCCGGCGAATGCTAGCCGGGGTCACCAAGTCCAGGTTTTCTAAATAATGCCTAAGAAACCCGTAGCCCCCTAGTGCCAACTCCTGCCCCTTCATCATCCCGTAGTAATGGGGCCTCTCCGCCATCCGGACCTCCTCCACCTTCATACTGACCCGAACCCTTTGAACCTCCGCCAAAGACAAAGATTGGTAAGAAATATTCTCCAGCTCATCGAGAACGGTGGCGATCACTTCTTCTTCATCCCCATCCAGGGGGACCGAGGCGCTGATACGGAGTACGCTTAAGTCCTGATAAAAGTCATAAGAACTGGAAACATCAAAGGCCAATCCGGTCTCCTTCACCAATTTTGAGGTCAATCTATCCGACAATAACTGATTTAGAATGATGAAGGAATGAAATTCGGGATCTGTCCACAATGGAGCCTGTACCCCTAATCGCAGATATTTTCTCCCCGTCTGAACAGGCTTGGTATAGCTTTGAGTCCCCTCCGCTAACGAAGTTAATTTTAATCCCTTAGGGCTGGGGAGGTCCCTGGCCGGATGAGGCTTAAAGGCTTTCCGGAACAGTTCCAGCATATTCTGAGTCTCAAAATCCCCGATGATCATGGCAATCATGTTGTTGGGAACGTAATAGTTATGGTAATAATCAAGAACCTGATCCCGGGTCATATGGGAGATGCTGGTTTCCGAACCCAGAATCGGTCTGGAATAAGGGGTCCCTTCGTACATTTTAGAGGCGAAAAAAACATCAGCTTGGTTGCCCGGCCGGTCCCGGTCTTTGCCGATCTCTTCGATGACGATGCCCCTCTCTTTCTCCAACTTTTCCTGGGGAAAGACGGAATTAAACAGCATGTCCGTCTGAATATCCAGGGCCTTCTCGAAGTTATCCTTGGGCGCTAAAATAATGTAACCGGTGAAGTCCTCCCTGGTAAAAGCGTTGTTGTATGCCCCTAGAAAATCCATCTCATCGTAGAGCTGTTTCTGGGTCCGGGTTTTGGTGCCGTTGAACAGCAGATGTTCCAAGAAATGGGAGACTCCATTGTTGGCCACTGTCTCATTTCGCAGGCCCGTCTTCACCACCACAAAGGAGGCGATGACCGGATTGCCGTGATTTTCAATCAAAACAAGTTCCAACCCGTTATCTAACGTGGTGACCAGGGCCTTTTCAGCTTCCTGCCTTTCGAATGCTGCCTTCTTTTCACCCTGCGAGCAGGACATTAATAGAGTCACCACCGCTAATAAACCGATCCATTTTCGTCCCATAAAGTTCCCCACGTAATTGATAACAAAGAACTTAGCCCTTTCTGGGCATCGGTCAGGCGCCCGACTGAACTTTATCAATCCCAAGGTTTGGAGAATCCCTGAGACATCCGGTTGCGTCGAACGGTTGCGCAGCTCGTCTCGTCATTCGTTAAACGGTTATGGGAAACAAAAAAAGACAAACAAAGAGTTTTCACAACTTAAAGGTTCAGTGAATGTAAGGATGAACGCAACCGACAGACGGGAGACGAAACGAGCCCTGTTAAATGCTCTTAACCTATTTAACAGGGCGAGCAGCCCAACCGATAGATCCCGTCCCGAAGTTTCGGGATCGGGACAACCCGTTAATTTCTTGTAGCTAATTCTTATCCCGAATATTCGGGACGAGACGTCAAAATATTAGAAGTCACCCACCTAGTTATTGTTAGGTACAATTTACCGATTTTGAAAAGTAAGAAAGGGAATTTGAAGTTCAGATAACATGATATAAGATTCCTGCTTTTCCCATAAGGGAGCACTTAGGTGCCGCAGGAATGACAATCAATCAACCTCTTTTCTTCTGTGTTCCAATCTTATTATAGTATTAACCTCAAAAATCAAGTGTTAGTCGGTAAATTAAAAATCAACATTTTTAACCTCATTTGGAATATGTTCTGAAATTCACCATTATTAAATGTATTTTGTGATGTTTTTCAGTTGTTTTAGTATCGTACAGTGTTTTGAATTGGCAAACTAAATGCGCTTGGCACATTCTGTTTCCAAAACACAGGATTCACATAAGGGGATTCTCTGGCAGACCGTCTTACCCTGATGGACGATCAATGCGTGATATTCGTTGTACAGGTCAACATTTAGGGGTAGATTATCCATGAAAAAACCCTGAAGTACTCCATAGGGATCCTTACCATTTACCATGCCCAGCCGATGGAAGACCCGCCTAGTGTAGGCGTCAATGACGAAAACAGGCTTGTCTAAGGCGTATAGTAGAATGCTGTCTGCTGTTTCCTCACCAATGCCCTTTACCCCCAATAGCTTCCCCCGCAAGGACTGGGTTTCCACACCAGCCATATTATCCAGCTTCCCCCCAAATTCAGCGTTCACGAAATCCATAAACGCCCTGATCTTTTTGGCCTTTTGATTAAAATAGCCTGATGGACGGATTAGGGAGGTTAATTTTTTTTGGGAAACTTTTGTCAGGCCGTTGATGGACAGAAGATTTTCGGATTGAAGGTTGGCAATAGCTTTTTCTACGTTGACCCAGTTGGTGTTCTGGGTGAGGATGGCACCCACCATAATTTCCAGGGGAGAATTCCCGGGCCACCAGCCCCGGGGACCGAAATGGACTAAAAGAAGGTTGTAAATCCTCAGCAGTTTGTTTCTGAGCGAATCCTTAACTCCCATTTTTACCAATCCCAAGATCGTTCCGATTGGAAAGCTCTTTCACCATCCCGGCCACACACCGTTCAAACAGGTTCTTTCCGTGTTCGGGTGAGGCCAGGTTCACGTCAGCACCGATAATTCCGTTCGGGTAGAGTGCCTTGAAGGCTTTAGCATCCGGATAGGTTTCTGGCCTCCGCATTCCAGGAAAGGGAACATCCTTTTCCTTTACCACGCCGGGATATAAAAACATCACCAGTGAGGTCTCCCCCGGGGTGCCATGATGTCCCTCCCGATCGCCAAAGGCCTCCTGTAAATATTCAGAAACCCCTTCGGCCTCCCACCAACTCCGGAATTTAACCTTCATTTCGGGTAATTCATTGACGATCTCCGCCAGGGCGCTCTCGACAGGGGCCCGGTTTCCCCCATGGCCGTTGAGGATGAGAACGCGCTTAAATCCGGTCTTTTCCAGTGATGCGATAAGATCCCTCAGCACCAAACCCAACGTGGAAGACCTTAAGGCCAGCGTTCCCGGAAAGCCCAGATGGTGGAGGGACATACCATAGGGGATCACCGGGGCGGTTATGGTGCCCGTCCGTTGGGCTACTTCCCTGGCAATCCCCTCCACGGTCAGATGATCGGAGCCGATGACCGCCCGGGGACCATGCTGTTCCGTGCTGCCCAGGGGCAGAATAATCCGGTCGTCTGTCCGCAGATAGGCCTCTACCTCGGGCCAGTTCATAAAGCGAAGTTCCATTTCAAATATACGGGTAGCAATTAAGGATAAGAATTGATTCCTATACTACATGTTATTTAATCACATCCGTCTCTTCAATGATAATCTTCTCCACTCGGGCCCGGAAGGGATTCAAGGATGGTTTCAGGAATAGGATGAGCATAAGAAGCATGATGAGGAGGAACAAATACAGCCATAGTGATCGGGGCTTTTTTCTGCTACGAAGATTCCGGAATCGAATACGGTGCTTCCCTTCTTCCCCCTTTTCCTTAAAGGACCGGGGTTGGTAGTGGAAACGGCGGGGTTTTTGCCTTTCGAAAAGCATGATCTTATAAGAACAACCGGACAATAGAATAAAAAAAATTCATCAGCAGGTTCATGGGAATATAAATAATTCTCACCAACGGCGACATCAAAAAAAGAATGAGAATGATAAATCCATAAGGCCTCAGACGGTCGTAGAAGGCTTGACCTTGGGGGGGAAGATAATATCGCAGGATATGGGAGCCATCCAAAGGGGGGACAGGAATGAGATTAAAGACAGCTAAAACAACGTTGATCTGGATACCGTATTGACTGAACATCCATAGGACGGAATTCGATCCCAATGGGTGACCAGAGAGAATCCCGAGAAAAATCATAAGGAAGGTGAAACCCAGGGCCAGGACCAGATTGGAGAGGGGACCGGCGGCAGAGACCACCATATTATCCCGCCCCGGGTTCCGGAAATTGTAGGGATTGACGGGAACAGGCTTTGCCCAGCCGATCAGTATTGAGGAGCCGCTTATTATCAAAAGGATGGGAACGAGGACACTGCCGATTAGGTCAATGTGGGGAACCGGGTTCAGGGTGATGCGGCCGGCGTATTTGGCGGTGGGATCCCCGGCGCGTAGAGCTGCCAAACCGTGGGCGCATTCGTGAAAAACGATCGAAAATATGAGGATGGGAAAAAGGTAAATGTAATCCATTATATAAGCATCTCCTTGTCTTATATTAAATGTAACAAATTTATCCTATTCTGTCAACTCATTTCGCAAACCCACACAAAATCCATTGGCGGGAAATATATCTACCCCCGCGGATGAAAGGTCTTATGGACCTCCTTTAAGTATTCCCGGTCCACATGGGTATAGATCTGGGTAGTGGATATGTCGGCATGGCCCAGCATCTCCTGCACCGCTCTAAGATCGGCTCCCCCCTCCAAAAGGTGGGTGGCAAAGGAGTGACGGAGGGTATGGGGGCTGGCCTTCTTTTTTATCTCCGTTTTCTCAAAATAGTCATGAAGGATCTTCCAGAACCCCATCCGGGATAGGGGCCGACCCCAGAGGTTCAAAAACAGCACATCCCCGCTACGGGCTCTTTTCTTTTTCATCAGGCCGGGTCTGACCCGGGTTTGATAGTTACTAACGTGAAATATGGCTTCCTCCCCCACGGGGACCATCCGCTCCTTGGACCCTTTTCCCATAACCCGAATGAACCCCTCTTTCAGGAAAAGATCGGATTGCCGGATTGAGATCAGCTCGGAGACCCGGAGACCGCAGGCATAGGCCAGTTCCAACAAGGCTCGACCCCTTAAGCCCCTGTCGGTGGAAAGATCGGGGCCGGCCATCAGCCTTTCGATCTCTGATTGGTCGAGTACAATAGGCAGTTTCCGCCCCAATTTGGGCAAATCCACATACTGGGTGGGATCATCGGCTACCATTCCCTCGTCAAGCAAAAACTTATGAAAGGCCCGCACCGCTGAAAAGTTACGAACGATACTGGTGGCCTTTAGCCCCAACCTGCTGAGAAATTGGATAAAGTCATTAACATGCTGGCGATTGACAGCGGCAACCCCGGCAACGTCTTTATCAGCCAGAAAAATTACATATCTTTTCAGGTCATTTTCGTAGGCAACAATCGTATTGGTGGAAAGCCCCCGCTCCAGTTTCAAAAAAGTAAGAAAATCCTGAAAATGCTTTTCCATTGAATTCATGTTTTAGGTGACATATAAAATAATGAACGTGTCAAAGATGAAATTTCAGTAAAGTACGTTATTTTGTTCAAATTCCCTCCCCCTTTATGGGGGAGGGCTAGGGTGGGGGTGACAACTTTAGCCAGAAATCTCAGAAAAAGAGCAGAGTGGCATTGTTCAAATCACCCACCCCTAACCCCTCCCATCAAGGAAGGGGAATTAATAAGATTTCCGAAATGATCGGTCAGGCGCCCGACTGATAGAATAGAACGGGGTTCATTGAACTTTTACTCTCAAAGAAAAGTATTAAATAATTTCTCCTCGCCAATAACTGTTTCTGGGCCGTGACCTGGCAGTACCCGGGTCTGATCGGGTAGGATTAAAAGTTTCTCTTTGATGGAGACAATCAAGGTTTTATAGGAGCCGCCGGGAAAGTCCGTGCGCCCGATGGAGCGCCAGAACAGGGTATCCCCTACCAACACCAGGTTGTCATGGTAAAGGCAGATACTCCCCTTTGAGTGGCCGGGGGTGTTGAAAACCTTAAATAATAGCGACCCCACGGTAAAGATGTCCCCTTCTTTCAGATGGCCATCGGCCCGGGGTGAACGGAGCGGGTGCCCGAAGAAAACAGAAAAATTTTTGATCGATGAGGTAAGCATCCCGGCGTCTTTAGGATGGATTAAAAGTCGGGCTCCGGTAGCCTCCTTCACCTTTCGGTTCCCCGTGATATGGTCCGAATGGCCATGTGTATTAACAATGTATTTGATATTAATGCCCAATGCTTCGACTCGCGCCAAAATGCGCTCCTCATCCCCCCCGGGATCCACCACTGCTCCTTCCTTGGTCTCCTCACAGCCGATGATATAACAGTTCGTCACCAAAGGACCCACTTCCAATCGTTCCAGGATCATTCTCCCGCCCCAGATATTAACCCAGATTCGGAAAACACCAAATGACAATGAAATGATTGCTGATTGCTAATTGCTGCTGTAGCCAATGTTTTAACAATTAGCAATTAACAATCAACAATCTAATGGTTTTTTCCACGATGAACCTTCGGTCAGTGTTCTCTACAGACCGTTGGCAATTACTTGATTTAGGTTTAAGTTCCCCGGACAGGCCTTAACGCAGATTCCGCAGATATAAAGGTTGAAGTTAAGCTCTTTGGCCACGTGTTTGCAGAAGCTGAAACACCTGTCGAAATCGTAATCCGCCGGGCTCTCCCCCAAAGCCCCCACTGGACAGGCGGGAATGCAGTTCCGGCAATCCCCGCACCCAAAGGGAACCTCTACCCCGCTTTCTGCCAAGGGAAGATCGGTTAAAACGGTAACATAACGAACCTGAGATCCGTAATCAGGATTGACCACTAAATTATTACGGCCGATCCAGCCCAAGCCCGACCTGACCACCGCTTCCTTGTGGGAAAGATGACCCCTCTGGGCCTTCCAGTCCACGATCTGAGAGGCCGGGATTGGTAAGGCCTTTCCCCCTATTTTTTGAATCTGGTTGCTGATTGAAAAGGCAATTCGATCCAAAAGGATATTGGCCTGGCGATAATGCCATTTGTAGAGCAGAGTTGGCTCAGATTCGATCCCATCAAGAACCGCCCGGGAAAGCCTGACCCCGATAGACAAGACCCAATCTAAACCTTTCAGTTCAGAAGGTATAAGATAAAGAATTTTCTTCAAGGTTTCCGTCCTACAACAGCCGAAAAGAGAAGCCCCCCAAGCCAAAGCTGCCTTCTTCAGGATTTCAAAATTATCCATAATACTATTCTAAATCCTGCTATATTATACGGCAAAATCCCCAATTTGTCAAGTAAAATTTTATATGGTACTGAATGTCCCCAATTTTGTCAGGTCATTTCCAAGATCATTTCCCCCTCTGGGAGCGTAGCCTCCTACCCTAGTCGCAAAGCGATCTTGGGACCGGGCACGACGGACCGGGCAGGCAAGACCCTTCGGGCCGATAATAACCAACCAATAGTTGCTTCAAGGTTGCACCTGGAAGCATTAAAAAACTTCTCAGTTAGACTCACCACTGATAAGTCTCCATTTATATTGCTGTTATATCCCTCATCTAATCCCAGTTTTGGGGGACATTCAGAAATTTTCTATCGTATCCCATTTAGGGTTGTATTTAAGGGAAAAATTTCTTATATTATTTTCAAAACAATCCATTATCATTTCTTATAAAAGGAGGTACAAATGAAGAAATTTTGGATCGTTTTTTGCCTAGGGCTGATCTTGGTGGGATTGTTTATCGGCTGTGCCAGGAAGGAAAAACTCGCCAAAGCCGACCCCGCTCACATCCAGAACCAACTGAATAAACTGGCCCCCGTGAACATTGGAGCCGACCTTTCGGGAATGAGCGGTTCTGCGAGAAAGACCATTGATAAGCTGGTGGAAGCCGCCCAAGTAATGGATGAACTCTTCCTCAGGCAGGTTTACAGCGAGAACCTGAACATCAGAGAAACATTAAGAGCCTCCAAAGACCCCAGCAATTCGCTCTACCTGGAGTACTTCACCATTATGTTCGGACCCTTTGACCGGTTGGACGAGGATAAACCCTTCATTGGTACCACACCCGAGCCGGCTGGAGCCAATTATTACCCCGAGGATATGACAAAGGAGGAATTTGAAAGCTGGGTCGCCGACCACCCCGGGGATAAAGAGGCCTTTGAAGGTAACTTCACCCTCATCCGCCGGAAGGACGATTCCTTGCTGGTGGCCATCCCCTATTCAGAGGCCTATAAGGAATTGTTGGAACCAGCGTCAAAATTGCTAGAGGAGGCAGCTCTGATCACCGAAAATGTATCGCTGATGCGCTACCTCACCTCACGGGCCACCGCCTTCCGCACCAATGACTACTTTCAGTCGGACATTGACTGGATGGACCTGGAGGGACTCATTGAGGTGGTCATCGGGCCCTACGAGGTCTATGAGGATAACCTCTTTGGGTATAAGGCCGCCTTCGAGGCCTTCGTCTGTGTGGTGGACCAGGCTGAGAGTGAAAAATTAAGCGAACTGGCCCAATACTTGAACGATATGGAGGCCAATCTCCCTATTCCGGCTAAACATAAAAACCTGGACCGGGGAACGGAATCCCCCATCAAGGTGGTCAATGAAGTTTTCACCGCTGGGGATACCAAGGCCGGGGTCCAGACCACCGCCTTCGTCCTCCCTAACGACGAGCGGGTGCGGGAGATCAAGGGATCCAAAAAGGTCATGCTAAAGAACGTGATGAATGCTAAGTTTGAAAAATGCTGGGTTCCCATTGTCAATACGGTTATGGACTCCTCTCAGCTTCCCTACGTAAGCTTCGACGCTTACTTCACCCACACGCTGATGCACGAGATCTCCCACAGCCTGGGGCCAGGCAACATCACCCTGAAGGACGGGAGCCAAACCACCGTGAACAAGGCCTTAAAAGAGCTCTATTCTACCATTGAGGAGGCCAAAGCAGACATCCTGGGGGTGTATAACACCCAATTCATGATTGATAAGGGGGTCTTTCCCCAGGAACTGGAAAAGCAAATTTATTGTTCCTATCTAGGGGGAACGTTCCGTTCGGTGCGCTTCGGCATTCAGGAGGCCCACGGCCGGGGGATGATGCTCCAGTACAATTACCTGACCGAAAAAGGCGCCTATTCCTACGATGATTCGACGAAACGCTTCCGGGTTAACTTGGATAAGGTGAAGGATGCGGTGAAGGAGCTGGCCCACGATCTTCTAATGATCGAGGCGGAGGGAAATTATGATGGGGCCAGCGAGATGATTGAAAAGTACGGCGTGATGACCGCGGTCATGCAGGGGGCTCTCGACCGCCTGTCCCACGTTCCCGTGGACATTCGACCAATTTACACGATTGAACAAAAGTAAAAACAGATTATTTCAAAGCCGCAATTTACAAAGAAGGCCGGGATTTTTTCCCGGCCTTTTTATTAAACTAAGATTAAGGGAAAATGATTTGCTTTACTTCTGTCTTTTAATAACTGTTGGGTGAATGCCTAATTATCCTCTCCCGTATTGGCCAATTAGGGTACAATCTTAACATTTGCAAACCACTCTTCCCGTCGCGTTTCTCGATTTGATTATTTTTAAAATTCGGTACTAACTGTGGGGATGGCCAATTATCTGGAGATAGTGGATAATTTGCCCACGGATTATGCCAAAGAATAGGAGTAACTTTGGCAATTCTCCATGGAAATAAATTAACAGCTATAAGTGCTGCGCTAACTCGCCGATTTTTTGGGCCATTTGGGCCGTACCAAGCGCCATTTGGCTTTCGCCCAAGTTGCTGATCTATCAAATTATTTTCACGAAAAATGATCTTGACTTGCTCCTTCCCAAATAATGCTTTATTAATATCGATATCATCAGTTCCAAAATCATTAATAACATTTATAGCAACTACATAGGGCAAATTAAGATTACCATATTTAGTGGCTTTATTTTTAATTGATTCACGAAGTCCAATATAAGGAGCATCCAGATATGGTCCTTGCGTTAGCATTCCAATCGGAAGTACACCTGGTTTGCCCCTAGCAGAGGCTAATTTAGGAATAGGGTGAAAAGTAATTTGCCAACTATCATGCTTCCAGGTCCATGAAGGTATTGCTTTAAAACCATCAACTTTGAATCGCTTAGCTATTTCATCCGGATCTAACTTAGCTAATTTGGCCTCAAGAAAGCGTCGTATTTTATTGCCTGGGGGAGGAGTAGCTGGTGTACCACGAACTCTAATTCCAATAAAAAAATTCGGTGAATCCATTTTATTGATAACATCATAAACTCTGTTCTCCCTGGCTGTTGCTGATTTCTTTGTTTCAGATGAAGATGACAAAGTTGCCTCTAAATAAAACTGTGGTTTTCCACCCTTTAGAACACTAAAATCTGGATGAGTTTTTTGATCCTCTATATTAGGATGTACCTTTACACAAAAGCCAGATTGAGAGAGCAATTCATAAAGATAAAGTTCAAAGAATGCACTGAGATGTTGCCGGTCATCTTTAGATCGAAGACGCGATCGTAATTCTGATTGAGCCTCGAAAGGAAAAAGTTCAAACCATTGTTCTAAAAGGTTACGAATCTTTTCGTATTCCAGCCGAGCAGATTGATTCAAATAATCAAAACGCGGCTCTGTGTAATTCGTTGGCCTGATTTCATTTCGGGCTATATCATCAAACAGTTTCATTGTCTCGACTCTAAAATCGTCGTCATGAGCACCATATTTATAGGCTTGTGTACAAACAATTAGATTTACGAACCCAGGTTCGCTTTTGGATTTGTACTAATTAGGGAAAAATTGGGAATTTTCTCAATTATCAAAAGTCAATAATCACCTTCTTAAAGCAATTTTTTAATTCTTCAAAAGTAACATTAATATAAATTCTTTTGGGCAAATTGTCAAGGGAAAAATGCGGAATTTATAAAGCCTTGAAAAAAATTCCCAGTGGCTCTTACAGTGCTAACTAAGCTATTATCTTTTTCGATAAAGGGGTGTTTTAGAGTGCATCCCGATAATTCGGGATGGTAGATAAACGTTAGTTGAGACGATCTAAATCAGTCGGTCGCCTGACCGATGAGTCAGTAGTCAGACTGGTCTGTTGTTGTTGCTGCCTTTATCTTAACGGCGAGGTCCTTACCTAAGATGTTTTGAATTTTAATCAATAGCTCAGGATTTAGCTGCTTTAAACTCCTGAGCTTCTCCTGATTCCACGATATGTACTGTACCCGGCCGTTAGCTATAATATCAGCCGAGGCAGACTCACCAGTTACAAAGCTCATCTCAGCAATGAAGCTTCCTCTTGAAAGCTGTGCTATATTCTTTCCGTCTTTGACCACATTAACCGATCCAGACAATATAAGCGAAAGTTCATGAAGATAGTCACCTTTACGGATTAACAAATTCTCGGATATTTCTTTTATACTTCCCATATTCCAGAAGAAAAGAAACTCTCTACGACTCATCGCCGAAAATATTTTTTCGTAAAGATCAGTCAGTCCTGAAGGTAGCTCGATCGGCCTTCGCTCTCTTATTAAACGAACCACCTGAATGGTGTTTATGAAGAAAAAGATTATGTTCCAAAAAGCTACCATGCGATTATTTACCAATAAGGCATAGACAACGAGACTTAAATGCCCGATTAACAAAATACTTCGAAGCCAAAGTATATCGCGAACAGCGAAAGCTATCAACATTAAGAAATATCCAAGGTTTAAGAGTATCTTATCCATATGATACCACTCCACTCCCTTATAAAAACTGCTCCTTTTTAACCATCAAGTAGTTCACATAACAGAAATGCCCATTGGGTTATTATTGGTTTTAAGCGTTCAATACTTCGGCAGTCTAATCCCCTTTTAATTACTTGATAAGTTCAGTTTATTCTCACAAGCCAATTTCGCATGACTTCCCTTATAGTTTTCTTCTTCGATTTCAATGTCAAGTTTCATGTTAAAGCTAAGGGTTTATGTCGTAAAAAACCTTTTCCGCCTTTTGCCGGAGAAGGGATATAGCCCCGGGAATATCCTTGGTACCGAAGACGGCTGTACCGGCCACCAGGACCTCGGCCCCGGCCCGGGCGACACGCCCAATGGTATTAGCGTCAATTCCACCGTCCACTTCGATCAAAAAATCCAGGTTTTGTTCACTCTTTAGCTGGGCTGCCCGTTCGATCTTGGGCAGCACATCGGCGATAAAGCCCTGCCCCCCGAAACCCGGATGAACGGTCATCAGCAGCACCAGGTCAAAATGGGAAAGATGGGGAATTACCCCTTCCAAACTCGTTTCCGGATTGATGGCCACCCCGGCCCTCTTTCCCAATTTCTTGATCTGAGCCGCTATGGAAGGAAGGGAAGGACATACTTCGGCGTGGATGGTGATCAGGTCAGCCCCGGCCCGGGCGAAGGCCTCCAGAAATTCCCGGGGGCTTTCGATCATCAGATGGGCCGTCAGAGGAAGGGCGGTTAGTTTGCGCACCGCCTCCACCACTAAGGAACCGAAGCTAATATTGGGAACAAAATGACCATCCATCACGTCCAGATGAAGCCCATCAGCCCCCCCCACTACGCATCGGGCGACCTGGTCGGACAGGTTGCGAAAATCGGCAGAGAGCAGAGAGGGATAGATTTTAATTCTTTTTTTCATTTAGGGTTGTTTTTCTTTCACTACTTTAGACCTATCAGCAGTACTCACCACCAGGTCCACCGGTGACCCCTGGGGCACTTCTTCCTGGGGACGAATAGATTGGGAAAGAACGATCCCGGGCAGAAGCTGCTGACGTAGCTCATAGGTGACGGATCCCACCGAAAGCCCCGCCTTTAGCAAGGTCTCCCGGGCACTGGCAAGGCTTTTTCCCATCACCCGGGGGACGACAAATTTGCTGGGTTGGTTCCCCAAGGAAACGGTAATCCAGACCCCGGTCGCCTTTTTGAGTATGAAATCTGGGGAAAAGGACTGGGCTGCAACTACACCCGAAGGATGGTAGGAGGAATATTCGTAAGCAACGGAATCCAAGGCCAAACCCGTTCTTTCCAGGAGAAACCGGGCATCACGGTAAGAAATCCCTACCAGATCGGGCATTAACACCTGTTTTTCCCCGCTGGAAACGGTGACATATATCCTGCGTCCCCGTTTGGTAACCGAAAAAGGAGCAGGATTCTGGTCTAAAATAACCCCTTCGGGATAGTCAGAATCATATTTCTCCTTATCCTTAACGATCATAAACCCGCCGATCCGGACCACCTCCTGGGCCTCTTCGAAGGTAAACTCGGTCAGATCCGGAATCTCGTATTCCTCCCCGTGCCTGGTGTACCAGGGCATGAGGATTTGATCAAAGACCAGCATCCCTGCTAATCCAATTCCAGCAAAAACCAACAAAAATAGACCGTATCCTGCAGCCGGTTTCATTCCTCAAGCTCGTTTAACCTAAATCCAAAAATTAAACACTGAAAAACACTGAATTGTTGATTGTTAATTGCTAATTGTTAAAACCTAGGCTCCAGCATCAATCAGCAATCAGCAATTAGCAATCATTTCAGTGTCATTCGGTGTTGGGTATGAATTAGCTATTTTATCTTTCTCATCCGGGCGCAGAAGGAACCGTCCATCCGGTGGCGATGGGGAAAAGTCTCCACCCAGCCCGGCTTCGAAATTAGTGAAGGATCAATTAGGGAGGACGCATTCTCGAGATGAAACTCTTTTTTCTGATCCAGAAAGCTTCGGACGACTCCGCTGTTTTCCTCCTCCTCTATACTACAGGTGCTGTAGACAAGGATCCCCCTTTTTTTCAAAAATCCAGCCGCCCTATTTAGCAGGGAAAGTTGAAGCCTGGTGATGTTTTCAATATCGGCTTCCGTCCTTCGCCACCGCAGGTCAACTCTCTTGGCCAACACCCCGGTGTCCGAACAGGGGGCATCTACCAGAATCCGGTCAAACGGGCGCCTGAATGATAACGCCAAACCGTCCCCATTGACCAGCCGAACGCTGCCGATCCCCAGCCGTCGGTAGTTCTCCTGTACCTTTAACAGCCGTCCCCAACCGGGGTCGTTGGCGGCCAAAACGCCCTTATCCCCCATCAGCTCGGCTATATGGGTGGTCTTTCCCCCGGGGGCAGCGCAGTAATCCAAAATCATTTCCCCTGGTCGGGGGTCCAGCAGACAGCCCACCAAGCCGGCGCTCTCGTCCTGCACAGTGCATAACCCCTGCTGGAAAGGGGGCCATTCATTGGGGACAATCCCCCCCTCCAGCCGCACAAACGCTTTCAAGAAGGGCGACCGTTGGTAGGATACCCCCTCCTCATCCAACCGGCGACAGAATTCTTCCGGGGATATCTTCAGCCGATTCACCCGTAGGGTAAGCCTGGGTCTGGAATTGTTCGCCCGACACAGAGCGACGGTCTCGTTTACCCCGAACCTCCGTAGCCAGCGCTTTACCAACCACCGGGGATGGGAGTGTTCCACGGCGATTCCCTCCAAAGGGGATCGGTCTGGATCGGGATAAGTCAGACAGTCCTTCTGCCTGATGAGGTTTCGCAGCACCCCGTTTACCACATCCCCAGCCCCTTTACCACCTACCCTTCTGGCCAGCCTTACCGCCTCGTTCACCGCCGCCCACTCGGGGATGCGGTTCAGAAACAGGATCTGGTAGGCCCCCACCCTGAGGATGCATTTAAGGGGTAAAGATGTCCTCTGGTATTTCCCCCCGCAGGTCTGGTCAAGCACCCAGTCAATCCGCCCCTGCCAGCGCAGGGTTCCGTTTACCAGCTCCAGGGTCAAGGCCTTGTCAACCGGGGAAAGGGCGGTTCGCTTCAGGTATTTGTGGACCAGATCATCGGCGAATGCTCCTTTTTTTTCCACCCATTCCAATACCGAGACCGCCAACGACCTGGGGCCTGCTTTCCCGATCATCAGTAGGTTATTATGGTGCTAAGAAGCTTGCAAATTGCCAAAATTGCCATGAGAACAAATATTTGAGATTTTTTTTCAGTATGATTTCTTGGAAATTCTTTAAATTTATCTTTTAAAATAATTTTTGAAATTTTTTCAATCTTTGAACTTTTTGAAATTTAGGCAATAACTAACCACTAAAATACAGAAAAAACCAATTTGTTATTCTAAAATCGTCCCCTCCTTTACCCGATAACCCGGCAGGAATGCGTCGATCGGCAGGCGTTTTTTCCCCTCCCGCTGCACCTCCTTAAGGGCAATGATACCCGATCCGGTTCTTACCAGAAGACCCTCCACCGGGTGGGCACGGACGATTTCGCCTGGTTTTCCCGGAAGATCAGGACTTCTCCCCACTCCGGTCTTAAAAATTTTTAACAGCTTTCCATCCAGATGGGTAAAAGCCCCCGGCTGGGGCGACAGTCCCCGGATGAAATTGTGAATCTCTCCCGCCCCTTTTGTCCAGTCAATCCGGCAATCGTCCTTAAAGATCTTGGGCGCTCGGCTAACCTGACTTTCATCCTGCGGCCGACCCTTAGCCTGTCCGGACTGAATAAGGTCAAGCGTTTTAACCAGCACCCCGGCCCCAACCTCAGCTAAACGATCGTGCAGGCTGCCGGTGTCGTCGGCCTCAAAAATGGGAACACCCTGCTGCAGGATGATATTGCCGGCATCCACCCCACCATGGATATACATGGTAGTCACCCCGGTGATTTTCTCCCCATTGATGAGGGCCCAATGGATAGGGGCCGCCCCCCGGTATTTTGGCAATAAGGAAGGATGTAAGTTAACAACCCCTTTCGATGGGATGGCGAGGACCACCTGGGGCAAAATACGAAAGGCCACCACCAAAATCAGATCGGGATTAAGATCCCCGAGGGCTTTCAAAAATTGGGGGTCTTTCAGGTTGACCGGTTGATAGACGGGCAGGGAATGCTGAAGCGCAAGTTTTTTCACCGGGCTAAAAGCCAGCCGCATACCACGCCCCTGCTTCTTATCGGGCCCCGTCACCACCGCCCCAACTTCATGCCCCGTCTTAAGGAGCTTTTGCAGACTCACCACCGCAAACTCCGGGGTGCCCATAAAAACAATTCGCATATTTCCTTACCTAAATAAATACAAAATTCAAACATTCCGCCGCAGGCGAATTCAAAACTTTATTCACTTTTACGGAATGGCTCTCACCTTTTTGCGAACGAAAGCGTGCCATCTTTTAAATCATATGGTTTCGGATTTTGTCCCGAATACTCGGGATCGGTCATTCCACTAAAATCCAGGAAGAACCGTTCCTTTTAACCTTTTTTCTTTTCTTCCCGCTGCTTGGGAATAATCACCCGGGTGATGGACCCCCGTTCGATCTCCAGCTTGTTGTTTTCACCCACCTTGACGAGCAGGGTGTTTTTCATCTCTTTGACACCCAGCACCGTCCCGTGGATGCCCCCCGAGGTGACCACGCGGTCCCCCTTTTTCAGGTTGGAAACCATTTGCCGGTGTTCCTTCTGTTTTCTGGCCTGGGGTCGGATCATCAGAAAATATATGATGACGATGATCAGCATGAACGGTAGCAGAGCGGTGAATCCCCCACCACCACCCCCCTGGGCCCCGGACATGGCTAAAATTCCTAATATCATACCTCCTCCAGAAATATGCAATATTACCTCAATCTTTATTTTTTAAGATTGTAAGACTGTAGGACTTAAATGAAGTATTGGAATAATGGGGTGTTGGAGTATTGGAACATTGAAAAAAAATTTACACACTAATATTCAACAACATCATCACACTATCACTCCATAAATCCATCTATCCATTTATCCATTTATCCATTTGTCCATTTATCCATCATTCCACCCCTTCATTCTTCTATTCTTCCATCTTATTCTCTGTCGGAGCTTCAATCACCCCCTTTTTCCAATAAGAGAAATGGCCTTTGATAATCGCCTCTCTGGCCTCTTTCATCAGATGGATATAATAGGTGAGATTATGCAAAGTGGTCAGCCGGTATCCCAAAATTTCGCCCGCCTGATGTAAATGCTTGAGGTAAGCACGGCTATATTGACGACAGGCATAACAGGGGCATTTCTCATCAATGGGGCGAAAGTCCTCTTTAAAACGGGCATTTTTCAGATTGAGCTTTCCCCAGGGGGTAAATACGGTTCCGTTTCTTCCCAGCCGGGTGGGCAGAACACAGTCGAACATATCCACCCCCAGTGCAATAGCCTCCAATATGTCTTCAGGGGTACCCACCCCCATCAGGTAACGTGGCTTTTCGGGGGGTAAGTTTTCGTTAACAATCTCAACCATGGTCTTCATTACCCCCTTTGGCTCTCCCACCGAGAGCCCCCCGATAGTGTAACCATCAAAATCCAATGAGACCAGACCCCGGGCACATTCTCTCCGCAGTTCAGGATGTGCACCCCCCTGGACGACCGAAAACAACAGTTGTAAATGTTCCCCCCCATCCCCTTTCTCCCTGAACGCCTTGAGGGATCGGTTAGCCCACTGCAAGGTTAGATCCACCGACTTTCGAACCCTTTCAGCATCAGAAGGATAGGGTAAACATTCGTCCAGAACTACCGCCACATCCGATCCCAGATCTCGCTGCGCCTGGATGACGCTTTCCGGGGTAAAGCGACGCCGGGATCCATCAATATGGGAGGCAAAGGTAACCCCGTCGGGATCAATTTTCCGTAATACTTTAAGGCTAAAGACCTGATAGCCCCCGGAATCCGTCAGGATGGGACCGGTCCAACCGATGAACTGGTGCAGCCCGCCCGCCTTCTTTATCGTCCCTTCGCCCGGCCGTAACACCAGGTGATAGGTATTGCCCAGGATCATCCCCGCCCCGATCTGGTGAAGCTCCTCGGATGTCAGGGTCTTAACAGTCCCCTGGGTGCCCACCGGCATAAAGACAGGGGTTTCCACCGGCCCGTGACCGGTGTTTAACACCCCGGCCCGAGCACCGCTTTTGGGATCCTGTGATATTAGTTGAAACATCCTGCTCAAGACCAGTCAAGAAAAAAATATACTAATGTAACTTTAAGAAACTTTAAAGTAAATATTTTCAATTAGTTCAGGACAAGCTCAGCTTAATTGTCAACTATGCCCCTTAAATAAGCTTTTAGTTACCTTATTCATTCATCATTAATAATTCTTAATTCATAATTCACTTTAACTGCGACTTCGCCGCGCTAAGGTAACCTACCAACGAGAAATGGATCCCTGACCCCTACTATTCGAACCCGGTAGAGCTCGTTTCCCCTCGCCCCATCCCCATCCAGCAGCACCCGGAGGTAATTATCCGAAAGCCCCAGGTTGGTCGGGTCATCCCATGATCCCTCAAAAAGAACTGGCAGCACCTGATCCACAAAACGTAATCTATAAGCCTTTCTTTTATCCTTATCCAATTCCCGCAGGGTGGCACTTCTTTCCTTAATGACTTTCGCCTTGGGGGAAGAAAAGGGGAAATGGGCCGCTTCGGTTAACCGTCGCTCTGAATACCGAAACACGTGGAGATAATCAATAGGCAGCCTCTCTATCAGTCTCACTGTATGGGAAAAGGCCCTTTCATCTTCTCCGGGAAAACCCACCATCACGTCCAGACCGATCCCCACCCCGGGAATCCGGTCCGCTATTTTCCCCACCAGTTCTTGAAAATCTGATTGACGGTAGCCTCTCTTCATGCGTTTCAGGACCCCATCATCGCCACTCTGAAGGGGCAGGTGAAAATGACGACAGATCTTATCCCCCCCACTGGCCACTAGATCAATCAGCCGGTCTCCCACCTGCCAGGG
Source organism: Candidatus Zhuqueibacterota bacterium (assembly GCA_016783505.1). Classification (GTDB taxonomy): domain Bacteria; phylum BS750m-G25; class BS750m-G25; order BS750m-G25; family BS750m-G25; genus BS750m-G25. The sequence goes on from JADHWK010000009.1 coordinate 30,683, forward strand.
TTCCAGGGAAGAGAGCCTTATTCTCACCAAACCTTCCAGTTTCATCAGGGCTTCTAAAAGATCGCACAGATCCCCTCCCTTCCCTTCGGGGGAACGATAATCCCCGATGTTAACCCCGGTCAAAACGATCTCCCGGTAGCCGTTCTTTACCAGTTTTTGGGCATGGGCTATCGCTTCCCCCAGGGGTAGGCTCCGGCTCCGGCCCCGGGCGTAGGGCACAACACAGTAGGAGCAAAAATGATTACAGCCGTCTTGAATCTTCAAAAAGGCCCGGGTTCGGCCCCGACAGTGACACGGATTATCCCACCATAAACCCTGGGGTCCGTTCTTCCCCCCTATAAAAATTTTGGGGGAAACCCCATCCCCTCGCCTCATATAGTCCAGCAGATGGTTACGTTCAGCAGTGCCTAAGATGAAGTGAACTCCGGGGATGCGGGCGATCTTTTCTGCCTCCAAATCAGCGTAGCAGCCGGCCACTAAAATTTTTACCCCGGGAAACTCCCGGATGGCCCTTCGGATCAACCGCCTCGATTTGCCCTCCGCCTGGGCAGTGACCACACAGGTATTCAGGACACACCAGTCAACGGGGTCGCCAAAATCCACCACCTGAAAACCGGCTTCCTCAAGCTGCTGCCCCATAAACTGGGTCTCGGCCTGATTCAACTTACACCCGATGGTCGCCAGGGAAACCCTCATTTCGCCTACCGTGGGAACGAATTAGTGTCTGTCAGGAAATACCCATATTTTTTGTCATTCCCCGAAGGATCGGGACAAGCCGGCAATCTTTAAGCCGGAATCTACTTTAGATCAGCGATGGATTCCCGCTATCGGCCAGGTCCGTCAGGCGCCGGACTGATGCCTAACTGACTCCCGACTGAAAAGCATTCGGGAATGACCAGTTCGGACAGACACGAATTAGTGAAAAGAAAAGGAGCTGGATAGACGCCAACTCCTCTGCCTTCAGCCCTCCGGGCAACTGCAACGTTGGAATGCTGACCTACGGTCTGCTGGGAAGGGCGAAGTACTAATGGCTGAGTAGGAGGCGCCAAGGACAAATATTATACAACATTCTATAATGGCAATTCTAATAAGTTCCGGGATTTAAACGCTCCGTTAATTTTCCACCGTATCCGCTTCATCCTTCCCCACATCGGGCCCCTCTACTACATCGCCCCCAGTATCTGTCTTTTTCTCTTCAACAGGGGGCTTTTTCTTCTGTTTCACGGGCTTTTTCTTCCGTTTTCCGGGCTTTTCTTCAGATTCAACAGCCTGAATTTCCTGCTGGGGAAACACCTTATCTTTCTTCGGGACAGTTTTCCCGGATTCCTGGGGTTGGATTTCCGCTTCCTCAGCGGATTTAGCTTCAGCCTGGATTTCTTCCTGCGGGGGTTCCCCTTCTCCCTTTGGGACAGCTTCTACAGATTCCTGTGGTTTTGTTTCCGCTTTCTCGACGGGTTTGACTTCAGCCTGGATTTCTTCCTGCGGGGGTTCCCCTTCTCCCTTTGGGACAGCTTCTAAAGATTCCTGTGTTTTAGTTTCCGCTTCCTCGACGGGTTTGACTTCAGCCCGGATTTCTTTTTCGGCCTGCAGCTCTCGATATTTTTTGAGTTCCTCTTTATCCATTTCTTTCTCAGCAGCGATAACAGAGAGAACGATCCGTTTATTCTCCTTATCAAATTCAATAACCTTCAGGGGAATGGTTTGTTCCACTTCCGGGACTTTCACTGTTCGGGTTTGATCCAGGTGGGGCAGTTGGGACTTGGGCACAAATCCTTCTACTTCTAAGGGGAGGCGGACGATGATACCCTTCTCAATCTGTCTCACCACTTTCCCCTCGGTCACCCCACCCACCGGATATTTCTCCTCAAAAACATCCCAGGGGTTTTCCTGGATCTGCTTATAGCCCAGGGCGATCCTTCGCTCCCTCCGTTCCATTCCCAGTATAACCACCTCGATCTCATCTCCCTTTTTGAGGATCTCACCGGGATGCCTGACCTTTTTGGTCCAGGAGAGATCAGATATGTGCACCAGTCCCTCTATACCTTCCTCCAGTTCAACGAAAGCACCGAAGGGCACCAGGTCTTTAACCAACCCCTTATGTCTGGTGCTGGGGGCGTATTTCTTCTCTATTCCTTCCCATGGATCGGGCTCCAACTGCTTAAGTCCAAGGGAAATCTTCCGTCCCTCCTTGTTTATGCTCAGGATAATGGCCTCCACCAACTCCCCGATGGAGAGAACAGCAGATGGATGTTTGATATGCTGGGTCCATGACATCTCCGAGATATGAATTAAGCCCTCGATGCCCTTTTCCAATTGTACGAACGCCCCGTAATTAGCGATGCTTACTACTTTTCCGGTTATCCGTTGGCCCACCTCATATTTCTCGCCAATCCCCTCCCAGGGATGGGGCTGAAGCTGTTTAAGCCCCACAGAGATCCGCTGCCTCTCCTTATCAAAGTTCAGCACCTTTACCTGAATTTTCTCATCCAAGGATACTATCTCAGAGGGATGTGAGACCCGGCCCCAGGAAAGATCGGTAATATGAAGTAATCCGTCAATGCCCCCCAGGTCAACAAAGGCCCCGAAATCGGTGATATTCTTGACCACCACTTCCCGCATCTGACCCACCTCTAACTCGGACAGAATCTTCTCCCGCAGACCCTTCATGCTCTCTTCGAGGAGGACCTTCCGGGAGAGGACGATGTTCCGGCGTGCCTCGTTGATGTTGACGATCCGGAAATCCATGGTCTTCCCGATGGGCTCATCAAAGTCCCGCACCGGGCGAATGTCAATCTGGGATCCGGGCAGGAAGGCGTCTAAGCCCATAAGGTCTACCACAATACCCCCCTTGATGCGGCGGATGCATTTCCCCTGAACCACCTCGTTATTGCGATATTTTTCCTGAACCTTCTCCCATAACCGAATGAAGTCCGCCTTTCCCTTGGACAGGACCAGCTCCCCGTCCTCCCCCTCAATCCGATCGAGGAAGACCTCCACGTCATCCCCGATACTCAAGGACTCGGGGTTATCGAACTCCTCGATGGGAATGAGGCCCTCGGACTTAAACCCGATGTCCACTGCCACCTCACGGTCGTTGATGGTGATTATCTTTCCAGAGACGATCTCCCCTTCTTTAATCTCCCTCATGGTGCTTTCATACAACCTTTCCATCTCCTGCACCTCATCCAGCAGAGCCGGTTTTTCCTCGGCTGCGGGTTCGGCTTCGTCCTGCCCAGCAGGGGAAACCGACTCTTCCCCTTCCCCCCGAGCTGGAACCAATCCCGGGGATTCCTCTTTTTCGGCCCCTGCCGCTTCGGTTTGATTCTGTAAAGCTTCCCTTCCCTGATCCGAAACATCTATTTCGGCTTTTTCGGATTCTTCAGATGTGGTCTCTTCATCTTTTTTTTCTTCATCCATAAATTCACAGCCTCCTTTCATCCTCTATTTGGTTTGATTTGACGAATATATTCTTTAGCCCGCATAATCTGCCACATGGGGGTTGAGGCACTTCCCGAGATCCCTACGCTCTGGGAATCCCCAAACCATTCATCCCGGATTTCGTCCACATCTTCAACAAAATAGGATGAAGGATTGGCGGACCTACAAGCCTTATACAGAAACCTGGTATTGGAACTGTTTTTCCCGCCGATAAAAACGATGGTATCGCAGCAGCGGGCGAATTGTCGCAAGCTTTTCTCCCTCTCGCCTACAAAACCGCAGATGGTATTGTAAATCTTCAAATCACCTACCCTTTTTTCCATTAACCTTCTTATCCGATGGAATATCGCAGGTGACACCGTGGTCTGGGCAATGAGTAGCGTTTTTTTTCGAATATTAACTATTTCAAGATCGGAAGGCTTCAGCACCACCATACCTTGACCGTTACAGTAACTCAACAGGCCCTTCACTTCCGGATGTTCCCGCTTCCCCACAATGACAATTTGATATCCCTTTATAAAGGCCTGATCCACGATTAGCTGGGATCGTTTGACAAGGGGACAGGTGGCGTTGGTAACTTGAATGCCCAGCCTGCTGGCCTGCTCGAAGATCTCCTTCCCCTCCCCATGCGTCCGGATAAACAGCCTCTTATTTTTTATGGGTTCCAGTTCCTCGGTTACCATAAGTCCCTTCTGATGAAGCCTGTTCATCTCTAACCGGTTATGGATGAGTTCCCCCCGGACATAGATCTCCCCGTCCCGATCCAGTTCCTCCTCAATCAATTTTATGGCCCGGGTAACCCCCCTGCAAAAACCAGCCCCCTCATCAACCACCACCTTCATGACCCATCCCTTCTATTTTCTCCCATACCGTCTGACTGATCTTCTGATAGAGGTCCTTTTTGTTCATGTTCTCGTTCTTGGACTCATAAACCGAAATTTTGGGTCCGAATCTTACCCATATCCTCTGGCGGGAGAAGGGACTCCACCGGAGTTTATGGGTTCCGATAACCCGGACAGGCACGATGTCAGCACCGCTTCGCAGGGCGATCATCCCCACCCCGGCTTTAAATCCCTGCAAGCGACCATCGGGACTCCGCCCCCCCTCCGGGAAAAGAATCAAGGCTCGCCCTTTTTCTAACATACGGTAGGCGGTGCGAATGGCACCAATGTCGGCGATGGACCGATTAATGGGAACGGTATTAAGCTTTCTGATGACTCCCCGTAAAATCGGTATCCGAAAGAGCTCCTCTTTGGCCAGATAATAAAGCTCCCGGTGGGCAGCAGCCCCGATCACCGGCGGATCGGCCAACGAGGGATGATTGGCCGCAAGAATTACCCTCCCTTTTCTGGGAAGGTTCTCCAGACCGCTGACCCGGAAATCATAGAACATCCTAAGCAGGGAACGAACCACAAATTGGGATAAGCGATAAAAAAATTCCATAGAACTATCCCTTCTGGGCTGCCTTGGCCTCCCGGACCTTTTCGAGCACGAAGTTCACCTGCTCCTCAATAGTCAACCCCGAGGTATCCACATGAATGGCGCCCGGGGCCGCCTTCAGTGGGCTTTGTTTCCGTTCTGAGTCCCTTCGATCGCGACGATCTATTCCAGTTGCTATTGACTGGGAATCCTCCTTCAGTCCCTTCCGTTCCCACTCCTGCCGGCGGCGTCGGGTCCTTACCTTTAGGGAGGCGTCCATAAAAATCTTCATGTCGGCGTCGGGGAAAACCACCGTCCCGATGTCCCTCCCTTCCACAACCACTCCCCCATCCTTCCCCCACTGTCGCTGCAGGTCCACCAACTTTTCTCGCACCTGGGGTATTTCACAAACAGGCCCCACATAGGCGGTGACCTCTGGACTACGGATAGGGTCGGTGACATCTTCCCCGTCTAAGAAGGTCCGAGCCCCGCTATTGGCTATCACCTGACTGATATCGGTTTCCTGGAGCACCCTTACCACCGCTTCCTGGTCATCCAGGGGCAAGGATTGACGCATAAATTTTAAGGCCACCGCTCGGTACATAGCCCCGGTGTCCACATACCGATAGCCCAAATCCCGGGCCACCCTTCGGGCGGTGGTGCTCTTCCCCGAGGCGGCGGTCCCGTCAATAGCGATAATCAATCCCCTGCGTCCCATCTCTTCAAAACTGTAATATTGGAATGTTTGTAGAATATCTGTGACATTACAGCGAACTTTAACGTCAAATTAGACGGGATGATCCTCTTCAAATCGCCTGAGCCTAAAGTCAAGCCTCTCAAACTCCTCCTTCGGGGTGGTGGAAACACAAATTCTTAAGCCCTCACCCCGGGTGCTCCCCGTAATCTGAAGGGTGATGGAGCTGATACCGTAGTAGAGCAATTCCTCCAGCAACTGGGCTCCCGAAAATCCTGGGTAGCTGCAGGTAAAATAAAATCCGTCCGCCAAAGGTTCCCCAATATCGTTATCATAGACCAGATGAAACCCGTGGTCGAGGAATGCCTTTTTGAAAACCCTGGCCCTTTGGGCATACTCTTTAACCGGTGCCAGGAAATCATACTCCCCCCGGTTAGCTTTCTCCAGCATAGCCGCCAGCCCGTGCTGGGCGGAATGGGCCACCCCCGATGTGAGGGGATAAATCCCCCCGTGGAGGAAGGCGGTACCTACCCTTTCTTTACCGAAATTTTTTTCCAAATTGGGAAACTTCTTTTCAATGAACTTCGGGGAAATAACCGTCACCGCCACCCGCTGGCCGGCATAACTGAAGATCTTGGACGAACTGATAATCATGAAATAATAGTTCGTGTAGCGGGCGATGGTGGGATTAAATGGGGCCCGACCGGGCTGGCCGTAGTTGGCCCGAAAATCCATTCCAAAATAGGCCAGGTCCTCAATGGCCACCACCTTATACCGATTGAAAAGCTCCCCCATCCCCTTCAGTTCCTCTTCCTGAAGACATATCCAGGTGGGATTGTTGGGACTGGACCACATCACCCCCCCGACATCACCCCGGCTCAAGCGCTGATCCAGGGCCTCAATTAATCTTTCCCCCCGGAGATCGTAAAAATCAATGGAGTCGGACTGAAGCCCCAGAAACCGGTTTTGAATCTTGTTGACCGGAAACCCGGGGTCCAAAAAGAGGATGGTGTCCCTCCCCTCCTGCAGGCGCCCGGCAATGGCCTGGGCCAAAAGTCCCCCCTGCATAGCCCCGCAGGTAGGGAAACAGCACTCCGGTGAAATATCAATATTGATGAAATTTTTGACAAATTCAGCGGCCGCCTTTTTCAGCCGGGGAATCCCATCGAAGGGGGGATAAAACTGGGGAACACCCATTTCCCGTAACGCTTCCACCTCAGCTTCAATCCCGATGGGACAGGGGGGCAGGCCGGGAATACCGAATTCCATCCGGATAAACTTCACTCCTAATCTTTTCTCAATGGTGGTTACGATCTGATTTATCTCACGGATGGAGGCGCGGCCAATCTCAACATCGAACCTTTCGAGAATATTTGAAATAACGTCTCTATCGAAAGGGACTTCATCTTGTCTGACCGTGATTCTCACCGATTCCATAATTAGAGTCCTACGCTTTTTCTTAATTTATCCATCTCTTCCGCGTTTAAAACCCGCCATTCCCCTGTAGCCATCCCCACGCCGGTCAACCCGGCGAAGACGGTTCGCTTCAGGCTCAAGACCCCATAGCCCAGGGCCGCAAACATCCTTTTTATCTGTCTTTTTCTCCCTTCATGCAGGTGCAATTCGACCCAGCATCCAACCCGGTTTCGCCCCCCCTTGAAGTCAGCCTCACAGGGGGCAGTTTTTTTGTCACCAAGCAGGATTCCATTTCTAATTATCTCTAAATCCTTAACTTCCGGTTCCCTGTCCAACAACACCCGATACACCTTTTCCACTTCAAATCGGGGATGGGTCAGGCGAAAGGCCAAATCCCCGTCGTTGGTCAACAGCAGAACCCCTTCGGTATCCAGGTCCAGACGACCTATCGGGAACAGTCGCTCCGGGCGTCCGACCAGATCAACCACTGTAGACCGATCCCAATCATCCCTGACCGTGCAAAGAACACCCTGGGGTTTGTTCAGCAGGATGGTAACGGGCGGCCCCGGTTCTATGATGACCTGGCCTTCTAAGGAAACCCCATCCTTCTCCCCATCCACCTGTGTCCCCGGTTCCCGCACCACCTTCCCGTTTATGGAAACCCGCCCTTGGCGGATAATCCGGTCGCATTCCCGACGGGAAGCCACCCCAGTCTGGGCCAAAAATCTATTGAGACGCATCCGGTCGCACCACCTCCTTTAGGGTGGGCAAGTCCTCAATCCGATCCAGTCCGAAATAGCGCAGGAACTCCCGGCTAGTGGCATAGAGCAAAGGCCGGCCCAAACCGGGCTGGCGCCCGGCTATTCGGATCAGGTTCCGCTCCAGGAGGGTAGCCAGAACCCCATCCACCCCCACCCCCCTGATGGCCTCTATCCCGACCCTGATAATGGGCTGGCGGTAGGCGATGATGGCCACCGTCTCCAGGGCGGCACGGGAGAGACGGGTCCGGGACCGACCCTTATACAGTCTGGACGCCCAGTCGCCGTATTCCTTCCGGGTAACCATCTGATACCCCTGAGCCACCCGAATAATTTCGAAAGAACGGCCTTCCTTTCGATATTCATCGTTCAGAGCGGCAACACAGGATCGGATTTGGGGACCATCAAGCCCATTGCCGACGATCTCTTTTAACTTGGCTTCAGACAAGGGCACGTCGGAAACAAAGATTAGGGCCTCTATGATGGGCTTAAGATCGTCCTTACCGTCCATGGCCGTCATTTCCCCCTACCGCCGTTGAATCCAGAAATCGCTGTATAATTTCCGCTGCCTGACCACGATCTGACCCCGTTTCATCAGCTCCAATATAGCCAGAAAGGTCACGATTAAGACCAGCTTCCGCGCCTCGCCAGCGATCAACTCGGAAAATGCACACCTGTCTCGATCCTTCATAAAACCAATGATGTAGGCCATCCGCTGATCAACGGTTACATCTACCTTCTTCACCGAATGGGGGGATAAAGGGGGGGGCACATTTTTTAGCGCCTCATGAAAAACGGAGATCATATCAAAAAGGGTGAATTCCCCTTCTAAATCCCCTTCGCTATCCCGGACTGTCGCATCAAAGAAGGCCCGGGGAAAAATTTTTCTTTGTTCTTCCTCAAAACTGGAAAGTGCCGATGACGCTTCTTTGAATTTCTGATATTCTACCAGCCTTTTGACCAGCTCTGTCCGGGGGTCCTCAATCTCCTCCGCAGCAACAGATGGGGAGGGCAGGAGCGTTTGCACCTTGATCTGGATCAAGATGGCGGCCATGAGGATGAACTCACCCGCCATCTCCAGGTCCAGGGTTTGCATCAACTCAATATATTCCAGATACTGTTTCGTGATCAGGGCGATGGGGATGTCATAAATGTCTATCTCGTTTTCCTTGATCAGAAACAGGAGCAAATCTAAGGGACCTTCAAATTTTTCTAATTTGATTTGATAGGACACCTATAATCCTCCCAGGCTTTTTCAAAACTTTCTGAGCAGTCGGATATGTCCGAAAATCACGAAGGTTTGGGGCATTTAGGACCTACGCGACTTAATCTGTCTTCTGCATTATGATTTCTTTATGCCTCTCGATTTGCTAAGTAAAAACATGCCCTATCTACTTATCGGCCCAATTGCGCAACTCACGTTTGATCTTCTCCTCAATCTTCTCGCCAATCTCTTTCCACTCTTTTTCTTTCTGCTCGGGTTCTTCCAGCCAACTTTGGATGCCTTTGCGGATTTTTTCCTCAACTTTGAGGCCAATCTCTTCCCACTCCTTATCTTTCAGGCTTTTGGCTCGTTTTTTCTTCCCATACGGTCCCCAACTTCCACCCAAAAGGATTGCAGCGCCGAGCAAAAAGCCAAAGTCGTACCAGCCTCCAGTGTTGCTCGCCTCATATATGCGTACGCTGTCGGTGAACAGACTAATGATAAACGTAACAACACAGATTAGGCCGTGCCATAGTCCGGCCCAAAAACCGGCGAGCTTCGTATCAAACATCTCATTACCGGGCGCACAACTAGCAGTAACCAAGAATAATAAGGCCAGTCCAAAAACTACTATTTGCTTTTGACTATTCTTCATAATCATCTCCCGTTTGATTTGTCTGTTATCAACTAATACATTTTCTTTCTAAGATAGCACAGTTTTGTCCGAAAATCCCCAAGATTCGGGACATTTCGAACCTATTTCAATCTATTCCAATCACCCAATCTTCATCGTTTCCCTTACCTCATCCATTGTGGCCCGGGCAACCTGACGGGCTTCTTCTATGCCGGCCTCAATAATCCCTTCTATCTCATCCATTCTGTCTTCGTAATACCGCCTCTTCTCCCCCCATGGTTCCAGAAAGGCGATCAGCTTTTGGATCAGGTTCTTTTTACAGGCCACACAACCCAGTTTTCCATTGCGGCAGTCCCTCTCAATCTCCGGGATCTCCGGCTGGTTGAAATTCCGGTGATAGGCAAAAACCACGCAGATCTCGGGATGCCCCGGGTCGCCCAGACGGATCTTCTCTGGATCGGTAAAGGCACTCATCACTTTTTGAGTCAATACCTCAGGGGGATCGGACAGGAGAATGGTATTACCCAGGGATTTGCTCATCTTCCTCCCATCCAAACCGGGCATGCGGCTGAAGGGGGTCACCAGCCCCTCGGGTTCCGGGAAGAGATTCCCGTAAAGGTAATTGAAACGCCGGGCGATCTCCCGTGTAAGCTCAATGTGGGGCATTTGATCCTCCCCCACGGGGACATAATCGGCCTTGTAAATTAAAATATCAGCCGCCTGCAACACCGGGTATCCTAAATGCCCATATGAAATGTTTTTACCCAGATGTAAGTCCTTTATCCGCTCCTTCAAGGTGGGATTTCTCTGCAGTCGGGGAACTGTGATGAGCATGGAGAAGAGGAGATGCAGTTCGGCGTGTTCTTTAACCCGGGACTGAACGAAAACGACGCTCTTCTCCGGATCAATCCCAGCGCACAGCCAGTCAATCACCACGTCCAGGGTATTTGGGTGGATCTGACGGGTATCCTCATAGTCCACCGTCAGGGTGTGCCAATCGGCCACCATGTGGAAATTCTGATACCCCTCATCCTGAAGCTTCACCCAATTCTCCAGCGCCCCCACGTAATTGCCCAGATGAAGTTTTCCGGTGGGCTGCATCCCGCTTAAGACTCTGTCTTTTTTCATAAGGCGTCTCTTTCTCCTAAATCCAAACGAGCGTTTAGAGCGTCATGATCAATCACAGTATCCCCTCTTTAACGATTCTTTCTAGTTTATTTTTTATGTGGCGTCGGTCATAATATTGACGGTCAAAATAAAGGGACATGATCCGCACTTCCTTTCTGATTCTTTTTAATTCATCCCGGCAGAAGAGAATTTTCCCCTCCTTGATGGCCTTAAAATGGAGGGCTAACGGACTGCTGTTCAGATCCACTAAGTCGAGGCGGTCCGTTTTTAAAATCCTTTGGATCTCCCCTATCAAGCGGAGCCGGAGATCAGAGCACTTAGGTTTATCCAGGCTTTCATCAAAGAAAACCGCCAGGTCAATGTCGCTTAAGGGACCTTCATCATCCCTGGCGTATGAACCGAAAAGATAACAAGTCTCTACAGGATAGCCAGCTAACAGCTCGGTTAATTTCTCCGACCTTAAATTTATTTTACCCTCAGATCGCTCCATCTTCTAAACATAATTCCTTTTTTTTAAACCTATTTAAGTTAAGAAAAATTCCCAAAAAATGCAAATACTTTTTTGTAAAATGGAAAGAGCCAATTCCGGATAGAATTGGCTCTCCGCTCCCTTGTTTGACGGGTGTTATTTTCATTCTATTTAATTAATATCATTCTCCTCACAGCAAGCACCCTATCGGTTTTCAGGCGATAGAAATAGAACCCACTGGGGGTGCTCTTCCCCTGGCCATCAGTGCCGTTCCAGCAAACCGTATGCTCACCCGGCGGTTGAACAGACTTTACCAGGGTATCTACCCGCTGGCCGAGCAAGTTGTAGATGGTAAGCTCCACCTGCACCGCTTGGTCAAGCCCATAACGGATGCTGGTGCTGGAGTTAAAGGGATTGGGATAGTTCTGTGACAGAGAAAATGTGGTGGGAATGGCTTTCCTGTCATTGTCCACAGCTGCGTAGATGGGTTCTAAAATGGTCATGTCCTGGGCCCCGTCGCCAAAATCTAGGGTAACCAACACCGAATCATTTTGGGGGTTGAACCTCTGAACGGTATCATCCCCAAAATTGCTTACGTATATTATCCCTTCAGTGCTGTCATAGAGCACCCGCATGGCTCCCTTACCCACCCGAATGGGGTCGGAACTGCCGTGATATATCGAATCAGTGTAGACGTTATAGCTATAGAGAAAGCCGTCCTCCTCATCGCCCCAGTCGGGAAGATAGCCCTTGCCGTCAGCGGTTATGGCAATATCCCCGGGCCATCCGCCGATTTCGATGGTATCCATCACCGCTGGCGTCCCGCCCGGACCGGCCCAACGATCAATTACACAAACCCTCCCTGCATTGGCGCCCCAGGGCCCGGAACAGACTACGTGTATCTTCTCATCGGGCGCCAGGGTCAAATCCTGGGCGTTGGGGGGTAGGGAAAGGGTTTGTATCACTGAATCGGTAAGGATATCAATGATGGAAACCGAGGAGAATTCGTAATTCGGATACCCACCGGTATTGGTAACAAAGGCGGTGTCTTCCACTATTAAAATCCCCTGTGGTGCCAGACCTACTGGAATCTCTTTCACTACTACACCGCTGTCCAGATCAACCACGGACACCGTATTGGCTATCCAATTGGTCACGTAAACCCTATCGGCCCCCACCAAAGCCATGAACCATGGATTGCTCCCCTCAACCAAAGCAATCCTATTCTCCACTTCCTCGTTTTGCGGATTTATCACCATAATCTCCGGCGGCGTGGAATTTACCACATAAACTTTTTCCCCAAAAGCCACCACCTGGCTGGGAACATCCCCTAATATGAAAATGTCGTTGATAATCTCCCCTGTTTCCAGATCCATCTTAGAGAGGGTTCTCCCCAGCCCGTTTAAGACGTAAAGGGTCCGGGGAAATTCGTCGCCCAGAGCAGCACTCGAAGCGATCATGGAAAGAAAAACGATCATTAACGCCGCCTTAAGGTCTGTGCCTTTCATGTTCTCCTCAAATTTTAAAAACTAAGTTTCTAAAAGAAACTTAGTTTTTCACTTTCAGAGTCAAACCAATCCTCCACTCCCGGGGGGGAACCGGGGCACGCTCCACCATCTCGTATTTCACATTCCCGAGGTTGTACACCGAGCCCCTGATCTGGATATGAACCCCCATGGCTTTAGTACTTACCCCAACGGTCAAATCGTCAACCCCATATCCCGGCATCTTCACGGTGTTTGCCTCGGTGACATATCGTTCCCCAATCACCCGCCGCTGGTATTGGAGCTGGAAGATTTTGTATCTTAAATCCACGCCGAGTCGGATATTCTTCCTGGGGCGGTATGGAAGGTCTTTATTATGTGTGGTTCGTTCGTTGCTTTTATTTATGGGTTCAAGATAGGTTCGGCTCCAGCGGAGAATGAGAATGTCATTGGGACTGCACCAGCTCAGGTGGTATTCTTGACCGGATATTTCAGCATCAGTGTTAAAAGGGGAAAAAGTGGCAAAGGAACCCAGTCGCCAGACGATGAGGTCTTTTACCCTGGTGTAAAAATGGGAAGCTTCGGTTTGAAGCTCGCCCCAGCCATACCAACTCCCACCCAGGCCGATTTCGTAATCGAGACTCCTTTCTGGTTTCAAGTCCGGCCTGCCAGCAACCCGATACTCCTGGTAGAACAAATCGGCGAAGGTAGGGGGCCGAAAGGAACGGCCCCAATTGGCCTTCAGGGAAATCTTGTTCTGTTGACCCCGTGACAACAACAGACCGATCTTGGGGCTCCACTGCCGTTCGGAACGAACGGTTCCCTCGTGTTGAATGTGAATCTGATCATAGCGTACTGCCTGGGACAAAAAGCCCCGGTGAAACCCAACGGGAAAAGGAAACTGTTGTTCACTATGAAGGGTAACCCCATGGGTATAATCCCTTGCTTCTCCAATGGGTCTTTTCCTCAACCCGATCAGATTTTCATCGGCATAGTGGGTCCAATCCCCTTCATAGCCAGATCGGAGAATAACCCATCTTTTCAGAAAAACCTGACTGGTTAAACGTATCTGGTATTTAGCCAGGCAATTCTTGGAATAATACTGGGGAACGGTCCTATAACGCAGGGGCGCATCTGGAGGATAGATGTGCTTGTATTCTGAGTGTGTGAGGTGATAACCCATATGAAGGTCAAACCGAGCCGGTTTCAACTGGGCACGATAATGGCCCCCCAAAATATCCCGTTTGGTCACCGCTCGTGCGTAAGGGGTCAGGCCAAAGATCAATCCCGGCAGCCCCCGCTTCGTGTAAAATTGATGCCCGTGTAATTCAATCCCATGGTACTCCCATTGATAACCAAACTTGGCGAACAGGCTGTTTGACTCAAAATCAGCATTGTTTCGATTTTCCTGAATCAACGTTCCATCTGCGCGCTCGTATAAGTAGGGATAATCCCGGGTACTTTTGAGGTGCTCAAAGGAAACGAAATATCCCAGTTTTTTTAGATTACCGGAAATGGTTGGGCCTCCACCCTCGGCGCCAAATGCCCCGGCTTTCCCCCCTAAGATGATTTCAGATTTGAAAGACCTCTTAGTGGTGATATTAATGACACCACCGAGGGCACCAGCACCAAATCGGGCTGAGTTTCCACCCTTAATGACCTCAATCTTCTCCACCATATTAAGGGGAATAGTGGACAAATCCACCTGTCCAATCATGGCCTCGTTGAGCTTTACACCATCCAGCAAAACCAGCACCTGATCTGGGCGACAGCCGCGAATGGATATGATCTTTTCGCCACCCCTGTCCTGAATTTCAATTGCCGATAGATGCTGGAGGATCTCCCCCACGTTTTGAGCATTGGTTTGCTCAATATCCCGGGCCGTGATCACTTCCACTGAGGCTGCTGTCTCCTCTGGAACCCTATCCACCCGAAGGGTAATGCCTGGGAATTCAATAATCCTTGGAGCGAGGTAAAAATCAACCCGCAACGGTTGATCCAGACCTATCTTAACCCTGGATTTGGTTTCGTTCTTATAGCCTATATAACTGGCGGTGAGGTTGTATTCGCCCACAAACAGATCTTTAATGACATACCGCCCCCGTTCATCAGAACAGACCCCATAGCCAGTGCCTTCCACCATGACATTGGCGCCATAAAGAGGCCTACCCGTAGATCGGTCCCGAATGACCCCCGTAATTTTCACTACGGACTGGGACCAGACGGTTGAGGAAGTAAGCAAGATAAGAAAATAGATCTTTGACAGATTGATAAATTGTCTCATCGCTCCTTTAATCCCAGAATACCCAGATAATTCCCCATACCTCCTCCCGGTGCATCATGGGATAGCCAGCCACCAGTTCATATTTCTCACTCAGTATATTGTTCAGTTCGTAATAGAAAGTCAAATCCTTGATGCGAAAGCGGGCCCGGAAATTAATAACCGCAGCCGGTGACAAAGACACCTTATCCCCCTCCCAGAATCCCGTTCTTTCTCCGAAAACATGCCCCGAGAACTGAATATTGACGTCCAACCCATCTTTAAAAAAGGTATTCCTGTAGGATAGATAACCGTAGGCGCTGTTCTGGGGCGTGTAATACATGAAATCCTTCGGGTTTTGATAACAATAAACCGCCCGCCCGGTTAGTTCTTCAACGGGGCGAACGGAAAAGCCCAGATCAAGGCCAAACAGTTCGGATGTGTTATCATTGGTGGGAATGACGTTCGTGCCTGTAGTGTCATAATAAATACCATGTTCGGTAACCCTTCGGAAAAGGCTTCCCTCAAGCCAGACCCATCCCCCCTTTTGAAAGCTTCCCCCCAACTGATAGGTGTGGCCAACCCCCGGCCCTAAATCGGGATTACCTGTGAAAGAAAGACTATCTATCCCGGAAAAAATCGGTCCCAAATGATAGGGTTTATCCCTAACGTCAAAGCTTCCGTAACGTTCTTCTAAGCTGGGAAGGCGCAGCGACCGCTGGTAAGCCCCATACAGCGTCATGTTCAGGGACAGGTCATATAAAACCTTCATCCCGCCGGAAAAATTCTGCAAACCGTTACCCTTAGCCGGAAGGAGTAATCTCAGATTGGGGTTTAGGGTTAGCCGGTCCCCAAAACGGAAAGGCCTTTCCGCCCATATTCCCCCTACTTCATCGGTGTGCTCTCCGTACCCGGCAGCGTTAAGCTGATGGGATTCGTAATCCATCCCGACTTTAAGGGCTATCCCTTTGAACCCCAGAATATTCCATAGCTGAATCCCCGTTTTTTTCCAATTATCCCGATAGGTATTCCAATAATTATTATGCAACCGGCTTTGATAAAGGCAGAAATGAAAGTGATCCCCCTTTTTGATGGAAAAACTCAGATCATCCCGGTCCAGTTTTTGATGACCCCCTCCGACGGCCAAGTCCCTATGTTTCAGATTGGTAAGGGCTAAAAAGGTCATTTTCCAGTCCTCTCCCCACCGATAGGCGGATAGTCCCCACAGGTTCTGACTTTTTAGATCAGCCGGCTCTCTCGCTAACAGGGTCAGGCCACCGCCCAGGGCCAAATTCAGACGGGGAGTAATGTTCTGAATCAGCTCAATATCGGTCCTTGAATAATCATAAAAACCATTCTGGTAAAGAATACGGGTATAGGGTTTAGGGAATTCTTGATCTTTAATTACTACGTTGATCACCCCACCTGGGGCACTGTAGCCATTAAAGGATTCCCCTTCATAAATTTCAATTCTGGAAATCATTTCCACCGGGATTAAATTCACCTCGAAGTAACCGGTCTGGACATCATTCATAGGTTGACCATCCACCAAGAATAGCACCGATTTGGAATCGGCCCCGCGCAGGGTAACGGTGGAGGGTTGACCCACATTGCCCAGGTTCAACCCGTAGACTCCCGGAAGAACTTGCAGGATATCTCCGAGCTCTTTGTAATGCATATGTGATATTTCTTCCCCATCAATAATACGCACATTGCCCAAGATTCTGCCAATGGTAATAATTGCTATAATAAATACATACGCCGGTAACTTCAACCTATTCCTCATTATCTATGCCATATTCTTTATGAATTATCGGGGTTAATTTATTTAGAGCAGCAGGAAGTACGATCAAAAAAATAAGTGTATTGGTAAGGATGTGAATTTGGGCAAAGGCCAGGCCGCCGGCCAGATAAAGCAGGATCTTTTGAAGGTTAAATCCCACCACCAGAAAGGAACTTCCTAAATTGGTCAGGATCTGGTAAAAAAGGGTGAGGAAAAGTCCAATCCCCGCCCCCATAATCCTCCCACTCAATCCCCTGGAAATCTTCCCATCGCACCATCCCCCGACATAGCCAACGGCAGCCATCCCCAAGATTTGGGCGGCAAAAAGGGGTGGATTGGATAGCCCGGAACCCATGGGGTTCAGCCCGGAAAAGATGGATTCAGCCAGCGCTCCGACCATCGCCCCCTTGCTCTTTCCCCCTACTGCTCCGCTGATAAAGACCGTAGCGGTAACCAGCTCAACGTTAGGCAGGGCCGCCAGTAGAAACCCGACGGCCACCGCTGCCGCCGAAAAGGCCGCGATGTAAGAAATGTTCTTTGTTCTCCATCTTGATTTCACTTAAAAATAACCTCCACTAACTAGGGCGAAGGTATCCTCACCGAAGCCCAGATACCCCCCTTTTATTCCCCCCCGAGAATTCGGGGGGGATCTAGGGGGGTCAGTAGTTTAGTCAATAATCGGTAAACAATTAGCAATCAACAATCATCAACCAACAATTCCCCCTTCCTCCTCTGCCCCTCTGCGTATGTCTTAGGGCAACAAAAAATCCCCCCTCCTAATCAGGAAGGGGGATTTCATCTTCCGCATTACAATTTCAGATTTCCTTCCCTCGAAGGATGTGATCAGAATTACTAGGCAGGTCTCCTGACTTACGGACTTTAAACCCGACCCGCCTTCCCATCCCGACTTAAAGTCGGGGCAGTGGCTACTAGGCCGGATATTTCCCGATCACAGTTGCGGGGCAGTTCCCGATTCTCACGGGATTCCCTTTTAATCCCCTACGGGGAACCTATACCTTCAGATTAAATATACAGATATTTCTTTATTTTGTCAAGAACTTTCTCGTTTTTCCTTAATTCGTGCCGCTTTCCCCTTCAGCTTCCTGAGATAGAAAAGCTTGGCCCTTCTCACCTTCCCCTGTTTGACCCGTTCAATCTTCTCCATGCGGGGAGAGTGGAGGGGAAATATCCGCTCCACACCGATCCCCCCCGAAATTTTACGCACAGTAAAGGTCTCGTTAATCCCGCTCCCCCGGCGTTGAAGGACCACCCCCTCAAACACCTGGGTGCGCGCTTTATCCCCCTCCACGATCTTGAAATGCACCTTGACTGTGTCCCCGGGACCAAACTCAGAAATATCGGTTCGCATCTGATCTTGGCTCGCTTCCCTCAGAATATCCATAGAGCTCCCGCCTATTTTAAACTTCATTTTTTTCTGCAATCAATAAGTCCTTTCGCCGTTGCTGGGTACGCTTGAACGCCTGCCTTGCCCTCCACCGGGCAATTTCTCGGTGGTTACCCGAGAGCAAAACTTCGGGCACCCGCCATCCCTCAAATATTTCGGGTCGGGTATAGTAGGGACAGTCCAACAACCCTGACTGGAAGGAATCGGAGCCCGCGGAGGCTGAATCTCCCAGAACTCCGGGCAGCAACCTTACTACCGCATCCACGACGATAAGGGCGGCGGGTTCCCCCCCGGTCAATACGTAATCCCCCACCGAAAGCTCCTCGTCGGCCAGGAATTCTGCTACCCGTTCATCCACCCCCTTGTAGTGCCCGCAAATTAGAACAATATGTTCGAAGGCGGCCAGCTCGGTGGCTTTTTCCTGGGAAAATTTTTCCCCTTGGGGGGACATGAGTATGGTTTTTACAGAGGAGGTTCCCTTCCTCTGCGCCCGAATTGACCGCACCCCCCGAAAAATAGGCTCCGGCTTCAAGATCATGCCGGCTCCGCCACCATAAGGATAATCGTCCACCTGGCGGTGTTTATCATCGGTAAAGGCACGAAGGTCATGAACGACCATGGAAACCAATCCCTTTTCCTGGGCCCGTTTCAACATACTCACCCGGAAGGGGCCGTCGAAAAAATCGGGAATAACGGTCAGGATGTCTATTATCATTCCTGCCTCCCTTCCAGAAGACCGGGCATCTTCTCAATGACCACCCGCTGGCGGATTATATCCACCTCTTTGATCACATCCTCAACGGCCGGAATAAGTAGTTCCCCATTCTTCCCGTCCACCTCGTAGACATCGTTAGCGGGTAATTTGAGAACGTTCCGGATACGACCCAGCTTTTCGCCCCCGGTGCTGAAGATCTGACAGCCGATCAAATCGTCCACAAAGTAAGAATCGGGTGGCAAGGTAACCCGCTCTGAGTGGGGAACCTTCAACCATCCCCCCCTCAAACCCTCCGCCTGCGTGCGGTCAGCAATCCTCACGAACTTAACCCGGATGGATTTGTTCTGAAAGCGCACCCCCTCCACCTTAAGGAGCCTCCGGCTTCCCTTAGCGTTCTCCCACACAACATCTTGTAATTGAAGAAAACGTCGAGGCTCCTCAGTCATCGGGGTTACCTTAACCATTCCCCATCTCCCCCAGGGGCGGTTAACCCTGCCAACGGCTATCAATTCGGGCTCTTTCATGGACGATGATTTTCTGCTATGCCATCCTCTGGATGCTCCCCATTGGGGCGGCACCTCTATTCCAAAATCTCGAGGAGGGCTCTTTTGCCGCTCTTTGCCGAAGCGGCCGCCAACAGTGTCCGAATGGAGCGGGCCGTCCGCCCCTCTTTTCCGATCACCTTGCCCAGATCATCCGGGCTCACCCGAAGCTCGTAAACGATCGTCCGGTCACCGTCCACCTCGGTTACCTCCACCGCATCCGGGTTGTCCACCAAATGCTTGGCTATGAATTCCACAAACTCCTTCATCTTCCACCTCCCCAGGAATATTTGAAACAGGACCAGCCTACGTTAAGATTTATTCTCCTCTTCTTCGCCGGACCCGGAAATCTCGGATTTTCCCCCTTCTATTATTTCCCCTGGTTCTTCTTCATTCCCCGCTGATTCCACCCCCTCATCCTTTTGGGACACTGCCTCTTCAGGGGCTGCTTCAGGAGTCAAAGCCTCTGGTGCTCCTTCTTCCACCACAGGGGAAGCCTCCGGCTCTTTTTCCTTTCCGGCCTCTTCTTTCGCGGCTTTTCTCCGCCTTTTTTCTATCTGAAGAACCTCCCACCTCTTCCATTCCTCAGTGATCTTTTCGTCGCTTAGCCCCCGCTTTTTCAGCCTCCATTTCAGCATGATACCCCGCTGGCTTAAAAGGCTGCGGACCGTGTCTGATGGCTGGGCGCCATAACCCAACCATTTTAACGCCTTTTCCTCATCCACCACAATTTCGGGGGGGTCGGTCATTGGGTTGTAGTGACCGATCTTCTCCAGATATTTGCCGTCCCTCTTCTTGCGGGAATCCACTGCTACAATCCGGTAAAAGGGACTTTTCTTCCGCCCCATGCGCCTCAATCGTATTCTTACTGCCAAAGTCACCTCCAGGTTTTGTTTAAAAATCCATTTTTGATAATATCTACCTTCTTATAACTCCTTCATTGTAACAGGCCGATAAATCTCATTTTGCCTCCCTTCTGAAATCATATATTCAAGGTAGAGAAGCATACTGATTTCCCTCTTTCTTTACAAGACAAGTGAATGATTGCATCTTTAGACATCCTCTTCTTATGGCTTTATCTCCTAACGCAAACTCGCCTGTTATCCAAAGTTGTCGGGGGTAATATGACAGCTAGGCGTAAGATTTCGCTGGCACCTCAATGTAGCGGTCCGGCTTTTCAGCCTTCATAGCGGTCGCTGCCGCAGAAGTTACATTGAATTTTCCGCATAATGGATATAGACATATTGTCCGGCACGAATTTTTGCTTTAATCTCTTCAATGACCACAATTTAACCAACAATTTATGCTAACGTTTCCAACATAAAAGAAGTTTTTGCTAAGCAAAAATTTGGGTGAGCCCGTAGGGAGAACCTTTTATGTTGTGTTATTTGAAATGTCGCCATATACATTATTCAATTTTTCCTTCTGCTAAAATAATTGTTCCATTTTTGCCAGAATACATTCTTTTGTTATCGGAATTAAATTCATATTTTACATCCAAAGATAATGACTCTATTGACAATATCTTATAATGTTTACATTTATAGATATGTTTACCTCGTTGCTCTCCAGCAACATAAATCTCAAACGATAATATGAAATGAGGTGCGTCATAGATTACTTTAAATTCATCAGAAGGTGAGAAATAAAAACTTCTTTGTGTTGTTTCTATATTTTCAATGTTATATGTTTTGCATTCTAAATAATACGGTTTCTTATTAAACCAGAAAAATATATCGGGATATCCTGTAGATTTTTTGCGTCCTTTTGGTCCTGTCGGGACATCGGCATTTAAGCCTAATGAATTTAAAGCGGACTTAGCATAAGGTTCTATATCATTTCCCACTTCATTTGGTCTTGGTCTTAAAATTCCCAACATCATACGCCTTTTTACCTCCAAGTTGTGCAGCTTTGCTAAGTTGCCCTAACAATTTCTTTTTTTGCTCAACTGATGACTCAAAAGTAAAAACTTTAAAACCTGTGAGTGCCTTTTCACTAATTGGAACTTTTACAACAATGACAGAAACCCCAAATTGGCAACCATCAACTATCTCATTTCTTAATACTTCAAAATCCCCGTATTTATTCACAAACTCGACTTCAAATACTTCATCATGCTTATTTCCAATCATTTCATAGATATATTCATCATCATCCCAGTCTCCGTTCTCTTTTATCATCTGCTCAGCTATACATTCTGCTTCCCAACCTTCTATAAGATAAACATACCTGTAAAATGGAGTCCTGACCTCACCTCGTGCAAACTTAGTTTCATCAAGTAATTTATTTATATGGTTTAATATACCCTCCTCATTGTAACATTGACACATAGTCACATCTCATCCTTGGAAATACAATAACTTCAGCAATGATCTAAATCTTGCTGCAGCTTGGCTTGGGAAATAGCGTAATGAATATTTTGAATCTTTTACCTCAACAATGTTGATTATGTTTGAAGATAGAAACTTTAAGATTTCTTCAATTTCTTTTTTAGATATAAATGGCCTTTTCATCAATTCACATTTTGCATCAAGACCTCCCCTAATTACGTCAATATTTTTAGATTTAAAATCTAAATTCTCAACAATAAATAACACGTTATCCAAAAAAAGTTTAATCTCTTGGATTTTTTCTTCCAAAGGTTTCAAATCTTCATCGCTAATTAATCCTTTTTTAGAAAAAATTGCTACATATTCATGAGGAGATAATGGTAAATTTCTATGTATTTCCAGAAGTCTCAGAAGAGTTTTGACGTTTACAAGACTTGATTCCTCAAGTTCGGCATCCCTTATCACCGCAGGATCAAAACCAACACTAACTACTAAAATGAAATCTGCATCATGTGATTTTTTATGTTGCTTAAGCCTTGTAAAATTGATACGAGATATTGAGCTTGACTTTGTACTTTTCCCATCCACAATAAAACTCACAGGTTTTTCCACCAAGACATCAGTGTCTCCGGGACCTCCAATCTTCCGAGCTTTAAAACCTATTTCATTAAAAAATTCACATAATGCGTTCTCAAAATTATCAGGATTTTCGCTGTCTCTCAGGGAAGTTTTTAATCTATCCTCGAGCGTTAAAATACCTTTAACTTTTCCTTTCTCCTCAACTGTCTCCTTTGGCTTTTTTACCGGGATAAAATCTTTAACTTTGGGGATATATCCCTTCCTGAACTCCATAGGTGTGAAATCGTAATAATTTAAGTAATCTGTAACATCAAATTTCCCTTTTCCGCTCACTCGTAAATAAAATTTATTATTCTCTACGAATATATTGAGTTTCCATTGTCCTGAGGCAACTTTGGAATCTACAATAAGTTTCTCCAAATCGTTGGAAGGCATGACAATAACATTATTCTCATCAGCACATATAAAAAGGATGAAAAAGTTGTTTGAGGCGTATTTCTTGAAATCAGTTTCTGTTATCCCAAAGTAGTATTTCCCATTGTGATCCTTAGAATAGCGTAAATAGATCACAGCCCTTGAATTTAATTGAAACACGCTTTCACCTGCAATGACTTCAATATTATGTCGCTTTTCTAAAAGCTGTAAGATTGCCCTTTTTAATTGTTTTGCCATGCTATCTTCCTCAAATAAGTTGTATTACCGATAACTATCACCGCATATTTATTAGGCTTTAAGACTCTAAACATTTCTCTCAAGCTCTCCTTCATGTCTTCATTATAAAGTTCCACTCTACTTCTGCCATTTCCCCTGACTCCAATGAAATCATTCCTCATTTTTAATACATCGTATCCTAAATCTTTAAGTGAATGAACATCATTTTGAACATAATCAAGAGCAATCGAGTATGGCGGAGATGTAATTATCCCATTAACAGAGTTATCAGGTAATTTTACATTTCTTGAATCTCCAATTTCAATTTTTACATCTCCCAGTTTTAAATTCAGTCTTTCTTTTATTTCTATAAACTCTTTTACCGAAGCAATCATCAGATTCAGATTTTTAATAAAAGAAGTTCTGAAGTTTCTATTTCTCCTTGAACTGTCACTTACTGCTAAAAGTCTCGTCATTTTATAGAAATTTTTTACTCTTTTATCAGATGTTAAGTTTTCTATCATTTTATAGTAATTTGTTTCAGGAGAAAATAGATTTGGAACAAGTTTAGAAACCACCTCATCTTTTATTCTCAAAATTTCATCCAAAACATAAATGGATTCTGTTTTTACCTTTCCCTGTATAACACAAAGTGGAGAAATATCTATCCCTATGAAATTTATTCCTAATAATTGAGCCTCAAGTGCTGTTGTTCCACTCCCTGAAAAGGGCTCAAAAACAATATCACCTTCTTTTAACCCAATTATATTCAGTAATGCCCTTATCATTTGTGGATGAAATTTTCCTTTATATGGATATATCCAATGAGTTAAATATTGATTTACAGAACGAGTTTGATTTTTCTGGATTATATGAAAATAATTAGCATACTCGCCATCAATAGTTCTAAAATAAGAAGCTTTGTTCTTTATCAACTCTTTTAGTTCTTTAGACTGGCTCAATATTTTAAATTCTCTTAATCCATTTGTTACCTCAAACTCTATTCCTAAAGCATTTAATTCCAACTCCGCTAAAGACAGTTCATAAATAAATTGAACATTATCTAACAATACCAAGTCCTTTTTTACATCTTTAATGCCCGTATCATAAGCCCAGAATTGACTTTCTGCTCTGTCAATCATTATTTCACCTTTTTGCTTCAAAATTTTATTTTCCATAAATGCATCTCCTTTTAAAAGTAATGGCAACATTTCATATAACTACTGGATTTGCGAACAAACTTTCGCCAATCCTTCCAGTTTGGGATATTTTACGAAATAAGTTTCGCTAATCCTCCTTTGCTGCGAAAGGTCCTATCGGATTATTAAACTTGCCCAATTTTACAATGTCTTTCATCTTGAAGTCACCCATTCGCTTCATCATCTTCTGCATCCCGAAAAACTGTTTTAGCAACTGGTTTACCTGATGGACGCTGGTGCCGCTTCCGGCGGCGATCCGCTGCCGTCGGCACTCTGTATTATTTGCCGTTGCGGGCTTTGGGTTATTTCTTCCAGTGTTTTTTAGCCCTTTCAAATATCTCTTCTATCGTCTGTCCCTCATAAAGCCGCCGAGAAATTTCTATATAATCGGTAGGTTCACGGTGTAGGAGAGTAAGAAACCTGAGGGCAGCGGTAGAGCCAAGAACCTTGTTTAAGGCCTCTATCCCACTAACCCTTATCTCTGTGTCATCCATTATCTTTGCTCTCCCCATTAGGTATAAACTCTGCCTTAATCTTTAGCCGACACTATTAATTCACAAGGGTATATCTGGCGGTTCAAAGACCAGAATACCTTTCGGCGCCTTGATTTTCATTTCCTTGTCATTAGTTAGAAGGGGAATACCATACTGCTCCGCTACTTGTAAGACTATAGCATCTCCGCCTCGCAAACCAGTTTTGGCGCCTAGCATGGATGCCCGCTCAGCCACTTCAAGAGTTATTCCAAACCAGTTTATGGACGGTAATCGCGCCAAATTTCTATAAATAGCAACAGCAAGCATTTCATCGTTCGTTCTCCTTCGCAGAACGCAAGTCGTTTCAACTAATACAAGAGCGGGGCATAAAGCTTCTATTTCAAGATTTAATATCCTCTCAAAAATGGGATAACACTCAGGATGAAATATATCCTTTGGGTCGAGGCTACTGATAAGGACATTACTGTCAATAACAAACTTCATCGCTGGCGTTCCCTTTTAATGTCTTCTACGCTATGACCCCCAGTAGAGGAAAGCCCAATTTTTTCAATCAATTCTGAAAATACCTTTCTCCAGTTATTAGCATCTAATCCTTTAGCTAACAAACTAGGTAAAGTTGAGCCATATTCCATAGCCTCAGCTGAGGTAAGCCGACTCTTCTTTAGGTAGAGTTCTCGCTCGATCCGTTTAATCTCGTTGATCATCTGGAGTTTCTGTTCTTTTTCCATGATATACCTCCACAGGCCCTATTCAATCATTCAAAAATGGGTCAATTTTACAAAATCCCTTCCTACAGATCGTTCCGACATCTTGAAGTCACCCATTCGCTTCATCATCTTCTGCATCCCGAAAAACTGTTTTAGCAACTGGTTCACCTGATGGACGCTGGTGCCGCTTCCAGCGGCGATCCGCTGCCGTCGGCTCCCATCAATGATGCCAGGCTTTCTCCTCTCTTCGGGGGTCATAGACTGGATGATCGCCTCCACGGGAACCAGGGATCTTTCATCAAACTTCAGACTTTTCAGCTTCCCCCCCAACCCGGGAAGCAACCCCAATAATTGATCCAAGGGCCCCATTTTTTTGAGTTGTTTGATCTGATCCAAAAAGTCCTCCAGGTCAAAGGTCTGCCGTGCCAGTTTTTCAGCCATCCGGGCTGCGGCTTCCTCCTCCACCGCCTCCTCGACTTTCTCAACCAAGGAAATCACATCCCCCAAACCCAGGATGCGGGAGGCCATCCGTTCCGGATGAAAAACCTCCAGATCCCCCAGCCCTTCACCGGTTCCCCCAAAAAAGATAGGTTTTCCCGTCACCGCCCGAATGGACAGTGCGGCCCCACCCCTTTCGTCTCCATCCAGTTTGGTGAGAATAACCCCGTCGAAATCCAGCCATCTTAAGAATTCGGAGGCTGAGTTCACCGCATCCTGACCCGTCATCCCGTCGGCCACAAAAAAGATGTGATCGGGGGATATGGCCTCTTTCATCTCCTTCAGCTCGGCCATCATCCCCTCGTCAACGTGGAGGCGGCCGGCCGTGTCCAACACAGCGCCGTCCATTCGGTTCTCGCTGCAGAACTCGATAGTCCGCTGGGCCACGGATAAGGCAGATCCGTGCTCGTCAGTAACAATGGGAAGGTTCGCCCTCCGGGCCAGCACCCCAAGTTGATGCACGGCTGCCGGTCGCCGGAGATCAGTAGCCCCGAGGACAACCCTTTTACCCCGCTTCCCCAGAAATAAGGCCAGCTTCACCGCCGTGGTCGTCTTCCCCGACCCCTGCAGCCCCACCATCATAACAATTCCAGGAGACTTCAACAGGGAATCTAAATTGGGGGCCTCACCCCCCAAAAGTACCGTCAGTTCATCCCTGAATATCTTAATTATCTGCTGACCCGGGCTAATGCTGCGCAACACCTTCTGACCCAATGCCCTCTCCTGAACCCGGGCGATAAAGTCCTTAGCTACCCGATAATTGACATCCGCCTCCAAAAGGACACGCCTCACCTCCCGCATGGAGTCAGCCACGTTCTTCTCAGAAATCCGGCCGTAACCCCTCAAGGTTTTAAAAACCGAATCCAGCCGACCTGTTAGATTTTTAAACATGTTTATTTAATATCTTAGGGGTATAACATAAAGAAATACTTTAAAAAACTAATCCTAGTATCGTTCCTTAATCCGGTTAATGATCTGGGTTGTGGATCGGCCTAAAATTTCGGGTATGACCACCACCCTTCCCCCGTTCTCTTCTACTACCCCCCGGCCTACGATGTCTTCCGGGGTATAGTCTCCCCCTTTTACCAGCACGTCGGGCAATAGGGTCTCAATCAGTTCCAGCGGGGTCTCCTGGTCGAAAAGGCAGACATAACTCACATCTTTCAGTCCCGCCAGGATAAAGGCCCGGTCCTCCTGGGGCACCAAGGGCCGTCTGTCACCCTTAATCTTGCGGACCGATCGGTCACTGTTCAAACCCACAATAAGAATGTCCCCAAGTTCTTTGGCCCTTCCCAGATATTCCACATGCCCCCGATGCAGAATATCAAAGACCCCATTGGTAAAGACGACTTTCTTTCCCCCTGTCCTTGCTTTTCTTCTGACGTTTGTCAATTCCTTAATACCAATAACCCGGCCCAATATGTCCACCAATTATCAGTAGGTTACAATGATTCTAAAAAATTTGCAAATTATCATAATTACCCGAATTTTAGGCATTTTTTATCCCGACACTTCGGAGTGAAATTTAGGCAATTATAGTGGGCGATACCCGATTCGAACGGGTGACCTCTGGTATGTGAGACCAGCGCTCTAACCTACTGAGCTAATCGCCCTACCCATTAACATTTCAAACAACTTCTCCCGGTCCACGGGCACGATGCCCACTTCTCCGCAGACAATCCCAGCGGCGTAGTTGGCGATGGTGGCCGCCTCTTTCAGGCTGGCTCCGGAAGCCAGGGCCACGGTCAGTGTGCCGATTACCGTATCACCAGCCCCGGAGACATCGTGGATTTTCATGGCCGTGGTGGGCACCTGGGTTATCCTCCCCCCTTTCTCAAACAGGGTCATCCCCCGCTCCCCCTGGGTAATCAATACCGGGCAGTTTAACCTTTTCACCAAATCGTTCCCCACCCCACGCAAATCCTCGTCCGACCCGACCCGACAGCCCAACACCCCCTCCGTCTCCCTGAGGTTGGGTTTGACCAAGGTGACGTCCCGGTACTGGAAGAAATTATTGAACTTGGGGTCGGCAGTGATGATCTTATCCCCCATCCGACCCATCCCGATGATCCCGGCGATCACCTTCTTGGTCAGCACTCCTTTATTGTAATCCTGAAGGATAATGCCGTCAATGCGGTCTAAAATATCCCTTAGATAGTTCAGAATTTTATCTTCAATCTGGGGACCGATGTTCTGCCTCACCTCCCTGTCGGTGCGCACCACGTGCTGGGAATGGGCGATGACCCGGGTCTTTACCGTGGTGGGACGCTGGTTCTCGCTGAACAGGCCCTCGGTGGTAAAGCCCAGTTGCTTGAAAAGGTTGCGGACCACCAGCCCTGAGTTATCATCCCCCACCACCCCTATTATGAGGGGAACAGCCCCCAGGGAATGAATGTTATGGGCAACGTTGGCCGCCCCCCCCAGACGCTCGGTCTCCTCGCTGATTTCAACCACGGGAACAGGGGCCTCGGGGGAAATGCGGGCTACCTCGCCCCAGAGGTAGCGATCCAGCATCAGGTCACCGATGACCGCAATCTTTCTCTCACAAAATCCTTCAAACAGTTGTTCAAGACGGGTTTTTGATATCTCAATCATATATTTCAATTTTCAAAAAGTCAATTGTAAATATACAATTTTTAACGATAAAAAGCAAGAAATTTAATTTGATTCTTGCCCGTGGAGTTTAG
This sequence comes from Candidatus Zhuqueibacterota bacterium, assembly GCA_016783505.1. Taxonomy (GTDB): domain Bacteria; phylum BS750m-G25; class BS750m-G25; order BS750m-G25; family BS750m-G25; genus BS750m-G25. The sequence goes on from JADHWK010000009.1 coordinate 59,177, forward strand.
ATTAAAAAGCCGGTTTGCCCCCGTAGTAACCGGCCTTTCATTTTCCCAATTACTTTTGATTATCTTAATAAGATCATCTTCTTAATCTTGACGAAATCCCCCGTTTCCATCCGGTAAAAATAAACCCCGCTGGCCACCGCTCTGCCGAAACGATCATCACCATCCCAAATGGCCACATAATAACCCGGCTCTTTGTTCTCATTCACCAAAATTCTAACCTCCTGACCCAGAATATTGTAAATTTTTAATGAAATAAATCTGGCATTGGGTATCTGGTATCTAATTTCGGTATTAGCATTGAAGGGATTGGGGTAGTTCTGCCCCAGGGCGAGTACTTCCGGAATGGCGAGCTGCCTTTCTGGGGTATCTATGCCCACTTCCCCAACCGCAAATTGAACCGAGATGTGGGTCTCGGGCTGATTGGGGTCATTAGAGGAAATGATAATCACGGCTTCGTAGAGGCCATCGGTCAGGAAGGCCCCGTTGGCCATGATCTCGATGGGAACAGAACCCAGACCGGGGACCGTACCCTGGTCTGGAAATTCGCTGAGCCAGGTGGCCTCAACCTCAGTGCCCACCGTCCCGTGCCCAACATCGGGGGCGTAATCAATCCCAGCAGCATACTGTCCTGCAACCGCCATGGCGCATACGTTGAAGTTGCCGTCATCGTTTCCTAATATATATAAAGGTATTGTGGCGGAAATCCGGGTAGAATCAACGGTGATGGGAGCAAAGCCCAGGAAGCTCTGGCCGCTGCCATCCAGGATGATCACAGAGGAACCCAACCCGGACAGGTTGGGCACATCCCAGACTAACTCATATTCGGAACCCACATCCTGGGAAGGCAACCCGGCTCCCAGTCCCGGGGGATAGACCCCGGTGTTTACGTCCTGATCAGCATCAATAGAAAGAATACAGAAGGTGCTGTCCTCCACCACATCTTCATTAAATTCAAACTGAAAGGTCACCGACCCATCCTCTACTCCGGCGTAGATAGCCACAATATCCGGTTTTGTTACGGATGGATCGTACAGGATGTCCCCGACGGGGTCGGTAAGGATGAGCTCCACCTGCTGGGTTGAGGCCGGGTTATGGCCTGAAGCCCCGGTTGGAAACTTCCGGAGCAGAGCATCTATGTCAATTCCTTTAAGGCAGGACAGGTCAGGGAAAACCCTCTCTTCAACATTGAAGAGTGTCTCCGTTCTTGAAAAACCCCCTACTGAGGAATCCCGGATGCTAAAGTGCAAATCAAGAAGTCCCAGGTTAGAGATGTAGAGGGTATCCACCGCCATTTCTCCTTGGACAGCGATGAGACTTAAAGAGATAGGCTCTATGGAAATCGCCGCCATTTGGTCGCTGACGATGAAACTGAAGACAAAATCGGGGGCTCCGGGGGGGTCGGTGGAAACGTTTGCGGAGTCATCCATTGCCCAGAGGTAGTAGTTCACGGTAGTCCCGTAGGGCTGACCGGGGATCCCACCCTGATAGAGATGATCCCCCATACTATCCATTGGCACATAAAAAAAGATGGCTCCCCCATCAGTGCTGTAAAACAGGGAGGCCTGGGCAATCCCGGTATCATCGGTGATGTAGGAACTGACCCAATAAGGCCCCTCGGTATTCGCTGTATTGGGCAGGTGGGTGGTATTTGTGAACAACGGAACTGCCGATACCCCCATCAACACTTCCACATCATCAATGTACCACCCCGGGGCATTCACGTAGGCATCGCTCCCGAAATGAAAGCGAACCACCACGGTGTGATTGACCCAGGGCGACAGGTCCACCGTCTCCTGGTGCCAGAAATTCCCCGTGGACGCCGGCCCGCCGTAGGCCGGTTCCCCCCCGATCACGGTATTGTAATTGTCCACGATTCCATCATATCCACCTACCGGAGTAATCAACTCGAAGGGACCTTCATCCACCGATATTTTGAGGTTGCCACCATCCCAATAGATACCGTCGCTGTACTCGATCAGGTACCAGTGCCAAAAGGTGAGGACGGGATTCAACATATTGCTCAGGTCTATGGCGGGCATATCGAGGCGGGAATCGGAAAGATCAGAATAGTTCCCCCCAAGCCCGGTCGCCCAGACACGATCGCCGGAATGGGCCCCGAAGGGTCCCGAAGTCGGGGTTCCCCAGTCCCAGTCTCCCCCCCAGTTAGGGAAAAACCCCCCATCGTCAGCCTCGAAGTCGAAGGCCAGCCCCCCGAGGATGGTAAAACTATAATAACCTGTAATGGGTGCAGAGGCGGTATTGGCGGAGGCGGCGGCATCAATCGCCACCATGCAGTATTCGATGAGATCGCCCACCACCAGAGGGTCGGGGTCAATGAATCCTTCATATACATCCGGTGCAGCGGTGGGAACCATGACCGACGAGTCAACTGTCCCCCCATTCCGTCTGAAATAGATGGTTGCCGTAAAAATACCAATATTGTCAATGATTACCGCCCGGACCAGATAGGGTGCAAAGTGAATGGACTGATCCCCCAACGGGGTATGGCTGATGGTCGGGGGAATGATATCAGCCCCGACATGGAATGAAAAAAGTTCTTCGGGCGCCCCTGGGGGAGCGTATCCCGCCCGGGGTATGGAATCCCAAGCACACAGGTAATAATATATGGTAACCCCAGGGCCCTGGGAAGGTATGGAGGCTGCGTATTCATCAGGGCTGCCCGTAGGCAAAAGGGAAAGGGAATCAAAGGGTGATGTTCCCGCAATATTAAAGTACACCCACAAACTTGATGTATCCAAGTGGAAAACGGGGGAGGTAACCGTTGCCACTATTAGGTAGGGGCCCACCTCATCCTCTGTATCCGTCAGAGGAGTATGTATGATTTCGGGACGTGGTGAGTATTGTTCAGCGGCGTAGGCCACGTAGAGGTTAGGGCCCATGTTATCCAGAATCTGGGGCATGATCATCGAGGTATCAGGATGAAACCCGTCACCCGGAATGACCCCATCATTTATACTACCCACCTCGGGGGTGAACCCGAACACCTTATATTTGGTAGTCTGCTCCCCATACATCCAATCGTCGGTATCCCCGTTGGTGAGGTAGATCAACCCAGAAGCAGAGTTCCCGTGTTCGTAGCCATTATAGGCCACGCAGGAGTCGGCAATGGCCAAAAAAGTAGGGTGATCGGGGGTATCCTCATATATATATCCCCAGGGATAAAGAAACATCTCACCATAGGAGTGGTAGGAAAGGGAGATAACGAAGTTATGGGCCTCGACCAGGTCCCGGATGGCCTGGGTCTCCGGCTCGGAGAAGGGCCCGGTGCCCCGGTAGGTCTGGGCTCCGGGGTTTGGGCTGGAACCTAAGTTATCATAGCCCCATTGAAAACCATAGTTGCGGTTCAGGTCCACCCCATCCCAGTCGGGATCAAATTGACCGTTACCGTTGTTATCCCTTTTATTCTTTCTCCACCAGAGGGGGTCGTTTGGATTGCCGGGATCGCTGCCAGTAAACACGTAGGCATACCCGTCGGGGTTGACGATGGGCACCAGCCAGAGCTGGTGGTTGTTCACCAGATAGGTCACCTCCGGGTCGGTCCCGTAGCGGTCAACCAGATAATGCATAAAATAGAGGAGAATCTCCGGGGTGATAATCTCCCGGGCATGGTGCAGAGCCAGGTAGAGCACTTCTGGTTCTTCTATCTCCTCTAAATCCACGTTATCGGAGATCTTGATGGCCCAGATGTCCCGGTCAGCTAAACCCTGGGTCTTTTCCCACGAATCACCAATGTCATAAAGCCGGGCGATCTCCGGATAAGCCGCCTCCACAGCTTGCATTTCGGCCAGCGTTTGCTCGTAACTGTGAAAGTGATCCAGGTAATCCTGCTGCCTTAAGACCCGGGCGTAGGCGTCAATGTCCGCAATGATGACATCAAAGGGAAAACCAAGCTGCCCTATTCGCAGAAGTTCATCCTCGTCAGTCACTATAACCAGGGTTTGATCCTTGGGGTTATAGCTGGCGATGTCCGGATAATAGGACAACAAATTCTTAATGGCCTCCTC
>JADHWK010000035.1 GCA_016783505.1 Candidatus Zhuqueibacterota bacterium
TAGCCAATTCGCTGGCCATGGGGTTAGCCCGGGTGACCGGAGATACCCCCGATCCCCCTGGGGGTGAGATCGTGCGGGACCCTGAAACCGGGGAGCCCACCGGCCTCTTCAAGGATGAAGCCAAGGATTTGATCAACCGGGTCATACCCCCCCCATCCGAAGATGATAGGATGGAGGCCATTCGAGCCGCCCTGAGGGAGGCCGCCCGGTTCGGGGTGACCAGTATCCAGGACAATGCCTCAGCCGAGGACCTGCACTGCTATCAGAAACTTCACCAAAGCGGCGACCTCAGCGTACGCATCAACGCCTGGACCCATATTGATAGATGGGATGGAATGGGAACCCTGGGTTTAGAGCAGGATTTCGGGGACGATTGGCTGAGGTTGGGGACAGTGAAACTATTCGCCGATGGCTCCATGGGAGCGGGGACGGCCCTATTTTGGGAACCCTACCAGGATGATCCCGCTACCTGCGGGATCGCCATTTATCCCTACTCCAAGCTGGAAGAGCTGATCTTAAAGTTGGATAAGGCTGGGTTTCAGGTTGCCTGTCACGCCATCGGGGACAAGGCCAATCACTGGGTCCTGAACGCCTTCGAGAAGGCCCTCCAGGTAAATAAGAAAAGGATAAGGCGACACCGGATTGAGCACGCTCAGGTGGTGGACCGGGGGGATCTTTCCCGTTTCAAAGAACTTGGAGTGGTGGCCTCCATCCAGCCCTCCCACTGCATTGACGATATGAGGTGGGCGGAGAAGAGGATTGGAAAGGACCGCTGCCGCCAGGCCTACCCTTTTCGTTCCCTTCTGGACGCAGGCGCCCGGGTCGCCTTCGGTACCGACTGGCCGGTAGAAACCCTGAACCCGATGATCGGTCTTTATGCCGCGGTGACCCGGGAATTTACCCAGGGAGGGCCCCCTGGAGGGTGGTTTCCCGGGGAGAAGATCTCCATGGTTAAGGCTATCGAATGCTATACCCTGGGTTCCGCCTTCGCTGAGTTTCGGGAGGATGTAAAGGGATCCATCGGGGCAGGAAAATTGGCTGACCTGGTGGTGCTGTCGAAAAACCTGCTGACGATTTCCCCCCCGGAAATCCTAAAGATCGAGATTCTGTATACCATTGTAGGGGGGAAAGTGGTCTATGAAAGACCTTAAGTTTTATTTCTAATAGAATACTAGTGAAGCTTCTTCTTAAACCGACGAAGCACGAAGTCAGTAAGAATCCGCCTACGGCGGACGAATATCGAAATCTCTCAGAGCCATTGGCTCTACGAGCCATAGGCCGAAACAAATTCCAATGACCCAGACGGGGAGCGTAGCCTCCTACCCAGACGGGTCTGAAGGACGGATCATCCGTATGGATGACCAAAATCTTAATGATCCAAACTAAGAAATTTTTGCCTAGAGCAACTCAGCTTTTGGCTGTTTTGAATTCCTGAACCTTTCAGTATCAGGTTTTGAACATTTGTCCGGAACCTTCGGGATCGAATTTCAAAACAGCATAGTTTGATATCAGCGTAAAAACTTGACATAAATTTTAAGATATTAGCTTTATTATGAAGACATCTTGCGTTTAAAAACGGAAAGGAAACCGATGAAAGAAAGGAAAATATTGAATTTCAAGATTGGGGGGCTTTTTCTGTTTCTGATCGGGGTTGTCTGGTGGTGTCTCAGCTTTCTAAGTTGCGGGGAAGAGGGAGGGGAGCTTGTCGGTGCCCTTAACCAAGCGGTTAAGGGGATCAGGCAGCAATATTGCCCAGACCAGAGGCTTTCGGTCTTCGATGTCTCCTGGGATATCAAGGGAAGACGGATCGAGCTGAAAGGCGAGGTTTTGTCCGAAGAGGCCAAGCTTGAGCTTCTGGAAAAGATAAAAGGGTTGGCGCCAGGTTATGATGTGTTGGATCAAGTGATGGTGCTGCCCCATTCCAGCTTAGGGGATTCCACCTTCGGTCTGATCCGACTATCGGTGGCCGATTTTCGCCGGGGGCCCGCCTTTGAGGACGAATTGGTCACTCAGGCGCTGATGGGGATGAGGATAACCCTCCTGAAGCTGGATGAAGGCTGGTTTTTTGCACAGATCGCGGAAGATAACTATTTGGGTTGGGTTGTTCCCTCCTCCGTGGTAGTGGGAGATAGCCTTCTGATGGTGGAATGGGAAAAGCAGAAGAGGGTGGTAGTCACCCCCAATTACGGGACGGTATACAGCTCTCCCGGGGTTGATTCCGATCCCGTGAGCGATCTGGTGCGGGGGGATGTTCTTGCAAAATTGGGAAAAAGGGGGGATTGGATGAAGGTGGCCCTCCCCGATGGGCGGCAGGGTTATGTTCCCCTGGGGATGGTGGAGGACTGGGAGGGTTGGGGCATTCGGGGTGGCCCATCGCCGCTTGGGATCGTTCGGATTGCTAGGGAGTTTCTGGGGATTCCCTATGTGTGGGGGGGGACTTCACCCAAGGGAATTGACTGCTCCGGTTTAACCAAGACCGTCTTTAAGCTGAACGGGATCATCCTGCCCCGGGATGCCAATCAACAGGTGAACGTGGGTCAGCCCGTGATACCCGGTGAGAAATTCCAGTTCTTGGTCCCAGGGGATCTCCTCTTCTTCGGTCCCGACCCCGACCGCATCACCCACGTTGCTATCTATCTGGGGGATCTCCAATTTATCCATGCCGACGGTTGGGTGAGAATGAATAGTTTCAATCCCGAAGACCCGAACTACAGCCCTTATCGAACCCACGCCTTTCGCCGCGCCAAAAGGATTCTAAGCTCAGGAACTAATAGTACCGGGTTTAAAAAGAGTGACGTTAAGTCAGGAGGGCCATCATGTCCATGACCAGAAAAGAATTTTTTAAAACCACAGGGAAGGCGCTTGCCGCCGCCGGAGCCCTGAGGGCCGGGCTGATCCCCGTTCCCATTTTTTCCTGCGCCCCCACCCCGGAGAAGGGGGTCAGGCTCTCATACAAAAAGATCCGCCTGTTCCTGAAACACACCTGGACCATCGCCCGGGGGTCAAGCGATTTTAAGGACAATGTGTTCGTGCGCCTGGAGAAGGACGGTGTTTATGGTCTGGGGGAGGCGGCCCCCAATATCCGTTACCAAGAGACGTGGGAATCTACAGTAGAATTGATCGAAAAGGCCAGGTCGCTGTTGGAAGAAGGGGATCCCTGGAAGTTCGGTGAATTGGGGCATCGGATTCTGGCCATAGCCGAAGGTCAGACCGCCGCCAAGGCGGCCCTGGACATAGCCCTGATGGACTGGGTGACCAAGAAGCTAAGGGTTCCCCTATACCGATATTTGGGTTTAGATAAGTCGAAGACTCCCCTGACCTCTTTTACCATCGGTATTGATACACCGGAGGTTATGAAAGCCAAGGTGAAGGAGGCGGAGGAATTTCCGTTGCTCAAGATCAAGGTGGGTTTAAAAAACGATGAGGAAATATTAGGGGCCATTCGATCCGTTACCGATAAGCCCCTGCGGGTGGACGCCAATGAAGGATGGAAATCCAAAGAGGAGGCGTTAGAGAAAATCCGCTGGCTGGAGGGAATGGGGGTGGAATTCATCGAACAGCCCCTGCCTTCTTCGATGCTTGAGGAGACTAAATGGCTCAGGGAACGGGTAAAATTGCCCATCATTGCCGACGAGGCGGTCAAGAGCGCCCGGGATATTCCCCGATTGGCCACGGCTTACGATGGGATTAACATTAAACTGATGAAGGCCGGTGGGGTGCAGGAGGCCTTACGCATGATCGCCATGGCCAAATCGCTGGGGATGAAGATCATGCTGGGGTGTATGATCGAAAGTTCGGTGGCCATCTCGGCGGCAGCCCACCTTTCCCCCTTGGTGGACTACGCTGACCTGGACGGGAATTTACTGATCTCCAATGATCCCTTCGAAGGTGTAAGGACGGAAAAGGGCCGACTCATCCTACCCGATAGACCGGGTCTGGGGATTAAGGGGGACCTGTAATTGATGTTTCGGTGGTCAAAGTACATTGGATTCCTCACCGTATCCGATCCGAAAGTTTGATTATTGACAATAATTAGTTTACATTCTTTGGGGAATTAAATAACATCCTCGTTTCATGACAAGATATTCGCTCTTACCCTTTGATGATTAGATTGTATACTCTGGATTATTATACTTTAAAGTATACTAAACGTTTATTGAAGTCCTTTTAAAAAAACAACTTGACTTTTACAGTCAATTTTAGTATACTTAAGAGTATAATACTTTAAAGTATACTAAATTTGGGATTAAGATGTTCGTCAATAGAACTGAAGAACTTAACTATCTGGAGAACTTATATAAGAATAGGGGTGCTCGTCTTCTAATTATCTACGGTCGACGGAGGATTGGAAAAACTGAACTTCTTAGGCAGTTTTCCAAAGACAAAAAACACCTCTTTTTTTCCTCAGATCTATCTTCCGAACAGGAACAATTAAGACAGTTTACTGAAAAGATATATCAGCTAACCGGCGAATCGTTTTTAGAGACTCAACCTTTCAATTCATGGGAGGCTTTATTCAGATATACCTTCGATCATCTAACAGATAAGGCTGCTCTTATTATAATTGACGAATTCCCTTATCTTTGTGTCAGCAATAATGCTCTTCCCTCAGTATTGCAAAAAATCTGGGATGAAAAGGCTAAGAGAAGTAACATTTTTCTCGTGCTATGTGGTTCCTATATGAGTTTTATGGAAAAAGAGGTTTTGGGACACAAAAGCCCTTTATTCGGTAGGCGAATTGGACAGATTGTATTGCAACCTCTGGATTTTGAAGATCTAGGTGGTTTTTTCCCTAAGTATTCAAAGACGAAAAGGGTTTACACTTATGCCATACTTGGTGGCACCCCCGCTTATCTCCAACGATTTAATGAAAAAAAGACTATAGGACAAAATGTAAGAGATGAGATTCTGAATAAAAATGCCTTTCTTTATAGTGAACCTCGATTCTTGCTTGTAGAGGAGTTGCGAGAACCATCCGTATACTTTTCAATACTAAAAGCAATTGCCTTCGGAAAAACAAGATTAAATGAAATAGTTCAGGAAACAGGGATTGATGACAGGCATAAGGTTAATAAATATCTCACCGTGCTTCGTGAATTGCATATTATCAGAAGGGAAGTCCCTGTGACCGAAGAGAGTCCACATAAATCCAGAAAGGGAATTTACATACTTGCTGATCCCTTTTTTAGATTCTGGTTCAGATATCTTTTCCCGAATATGAGTTATCTTGAAGAAGGTGATATTGATTATGTGTGGGAAGAAAAAATAAAGCACAGCCTTGATAGTTTTGTTGGGTTTATATTTGAAGACATATGTATTCAGAGACTTAAACAGCTAAACAGGGATAATAGACTTCCGTTCAAGACAAAAAATATGGGACGATGGTGGAATGGGAAAGATGAAGTTGACATTGTCGCTTTGGATGATGAGGGTTCTTTTATGTTTTGTGAGTGCAAGTGGACGGCGAAAAAGATAGGCGTGGGTTTATTAGCCGAACTACGAAGAAAAGCAGATAAGTTTTCTAGAGTAACACGAAGATATTTTGTTTTCTTTTCCAAGTCGGGATTTAGCAATGAACTGGAGGATCTATCACGGAAAAGGGAGGATGTATTGCTCTTTCCGTTTTATGATTAAAGTGGATACCTTGAAATATTATACTTTAAAATATACTACATTACTGTGTGGCTTTCTTTAGAGCGAATAAATAAACTTGAGATTTAAGAGGAGAACGAATGTATCGCCCTGAAAGTTTGATTATTGACAATAATAAGCTCAAGCTTTTCAAGGAATTGGATAACATCCGCAGAGAGCGGAGATCCTTAAGAAAGAAACTTATTTAGAAAAAGCCAGAAGAGTTAATTTAAACTCAAGGCAGATCAAGATATTGCTGTATCTTGTAGAAAAAAAGAGGCTTACCGTTGAAGAGTGTGTAAGGAAATTCAAGGTTATCAGTCGGACAGCACAGAGGGATTTTGCTCGACTTGTTGGACATAAATTTGTACGTGAGGTTGCAAAGAGCAAAACAGACCCTACAAAATATTATGAGCTACTATGACAAAATACTGTGGCATTACTGTGACATTACTGTGACATATTACTGTGACAAAACTATAGTAAGCGATGAACAAGGAGCGTAACATAAGGCATTTTATTGAAGACCACATATCCCAGATAAACGGCCGCTGGCCCAAACCCTGTACTTATATTTTTGGGTGGTGGTGAAGATTATGACGTCTGGATTTTTTATATATCTCTGGATTTGGATGATAGAAGAAATATTGCGTTTAAATTGTAATTATTGAATATGAAATATTTTTTGAAATAGGTAATGAATTATTTGGGAGCGTCCCTCGTTTGTGTTGCTATTTTAGCACTTTTTGATTGAATTAATTAATTGAATTTGTTATTATTATGATGTTCATTTTTTTGCTCTATACTATGGGCCCAGACTATAACAGGATTATAACATGAGAAAAAAAGGCGTTGTCCCGTCTGTAGGAGTCTCCGAACAAAGAGAAATGGAACATATTGTCGAACCCGAAAAAGAGACATTGGTAAAGAGCAAAAACTTGTCAAACGTTGGTTTTGCTATGACTGCGGGAAGACATTTACTCTTACTCAAAAGAAATCGATCCTTGAACCTTCGATTATTCGAAAAATGGAAAAAGTCCTCTTGAACTGGCCGGTGTGGATACATCCAATATCCATTGGGTGAGGTTTTCAAAGAACGAATCTGATCCTTAATGGAATGAAAAAAGCAACAAAATTCAGGGACGCTCCCAATTATTTTAAGGATAAGAACTATGTCAATAAAATTCACTAAAAGAGTAGGTACACGTACTTCAGTAAGGCAAATTAATATACCTGGTCTAATAAAAAGATTATATCCATTTAAAAATTATAACGACTTATTTTTATCAGATAATTTGTGGAAATTAATGCAAGATATTGTTGATAATTCAAAAAAAGGGGAATATAAAAACATTATAAACTGCTACCATAAAGGTAAAAAAAGAGTGCTTGGACCTAAAGTTAAAGAGTTACCTTTACCACTCATACAATGTTTTGTTGAGAAACGAAAAAAAATATTAACATCTAATAATACAGCATTATTAAGAAATGCGAGTTCATTTTATGAAATAGCAATAAAATCAAATTTAGAAACTCAACCCATATATTATTATTATTCATTTCTTTATTTTTCAAGTTTTATATCTAATACATTCTTACGTTTTAGTAGTAAATCTCCTTCACATGGTCTGAAAACGATATTTTCAGATAGTAGTAATAATCTTTATGATCGTAACTTAACTAAAGTAAAAATAAAAAATATCATAGAAGAAGATATATATGTAATATTTCATAAATTTGGAAGTTTTCAAAGATTTGTAGACACATTAAGTTTAATTGGTTACCAGTCAATATTTTCGATGTTTTATATACAATCTCATGAGCTGAATTCACAAAATCTCCATTATTTGATATTTAATAAAGAGCAAAGGCAATTTAAATTTCAAAACGATAACCATTTTAAAATACATGAAAATAAATCAAATACTAACTATTCAAAAACTATTTCAAAATATTCATTAAGGGTCTTATGTAATTATGACCTTGATAAGTCAATTAATGAGGCCACTAAATATCATGGCCATGATGTCTCATTATATGACGTCTCATTATATTTGCTTAGTTTTTTAATTATTTTTGTAGCAAGTAATATTGCACGATATAAACCATATCTTTGGAATATTATTACAAGAGGTGAGGGTACTAACATATATACTGTTATAGAAGATGCTTATGATAATTATTCTGAATTTTTATATGAGTTTAAAGGTTTTATTAAGACATACATTTAAATTTTTCTACGTCCAATAACTATGTGTATACTCTGGTATGTTTCCCCCTCTGCTCTGATAGGAAATTATCTTTGAAATTATTGGTTTTTGTTAAAAACCTAAAATTGGTAATTGGCAGAATGTCAGACGAAATTTCTGCTGGGAATTAAAGTGATAAAATTGATGTTCCGCTTGCCGAAGATTACCAGATTTCTTACCGTTTCTGATCTTATCCTGATTGGAACACTGCTAATAGCTGGATTGCTCAGTCTAGCCTTGGTGGGCGGCATTGGGGATCGGAACAGTTACACTTTGGTAGAAGTTGGAGGAACAGTTACCCAAAAACTTCTGATTAGCTTGGAAAATTTATTTAATCCTAGTAGTTAGAAAGTAGGATATTGAATTTGCAGAAATAATGGCGTCCTTCTTGGAAATGATAAATACGAATCAAAAAAGATATTTGCTGAAATTAAGACCTATATGACAAGCGATCACAGATTTTCCATTCTGGTAAATCAAATAATGTCAACAAGGAAAATTTGCTAAAGTTACGTTATTATTAAGTACGAGAGTCAATCGAGAAAATTACAAGATAATTTGGGGTTAAACGAGGATGGCGAAAAAGAATACAGATGTTATTAAAAGAGTTATTTCTATTTTGGATTCGGTAGATTATGCCCATTATTCCGAAGAAAGGGCAAAAACTTATTTAGAATATGCTAAAGGCGCTTGGATAGACGAAAGGAAGCTTATTGCCAATATTATCTTCCCTAAATTCTTGGAACAGGTTCTTGGCTTTAAACTAGGAGAAAATATCGGAACCCAAGAAAAAGTATCCGAGGGTAGAGATATACCAGATTACATCCCCGTGGACACTCGTACACATTCTTTTGTCTTTGACTGTAAGGGAATGGATACAGAAGACCTTTCGAAATGGTATGGTCAGATAAAACGATATCTTGAAGGACAAGGCCTAAGATATGGGATACTGACTAATATGCGAGACCTTGATGTATATACTCTTGAAATTGATCAAGAGATTGAAGCCTTTAATTTCAATTTTGTGGAACTTTACAAGAATTGCAAAGAAAATCTATCTAATATCCTTGAAAAAGAAAATACAAAACGTTTTCTCAAATTTGTTGAACGTTTCAAGTACATACCGTTGAACATTGATGAAAAGTTCAAGAGGATTGCAGAGGCAAAACCCTGGACAGGTGAAGAAATACTTAACATTGACCTTTTGACCAGACGCCTCCGCCATGTTATAGAATGCATTCATGAGGATACAACAGCGAACAAAGAAACACTGGTTTTATTAAAAGAAATAGATCCAGAGAGGGCAACGGCAATAGCACAGGAGATAGAACTAATTGCTTCAGAAATTGAACGTGGAAGGGAAGTAAAGGAAGCGTCTATCGGAACTTTTGAGGAAATTATAAAAGCATTTCCCAAGAGTCTCTTAGGCAAAGCTTTGGATATTTTCTTCTATCGCGTGGCATATTTCACAATGACCAGGCTCCTTTTAGCAAGAGCATGGGAGGACATAGGTTTTATAGATCAGAGTCTATATGACGGAGGCCTTGCTAAATGGTATGAGAATTTTAATAAAGAAATAAGCAGAGTTCTTAAATTTGCTTTCGGTCTGGCTGCTGAGCGCTATAAATGGCTCTTTAACATTGACAACAATTATACGTGGTACGAGCCCTCAAATGATACCCTTGTCGAAGTACTTTATGAACTCTCTAACTTTAATTTGGGAAAACTCAACCAGGATGTACTTGGCACAATTTATGAAGAATATATTGACAAGGTAGACAAGAGGCAAAAGGGTCAATATTATACACCGAGAGAGATAATTGAATTTATCTGGAATAGAGTAGGGTTTACAAATCCAAGAGCTTTTTTCTGGCACATTGAAGGTAAGAGGCGACCTAAGTTTATCTTCGATCCTGCTGCTGGGTCAGGAGGGTTTCTTGTGGAGGCAGCCAGGAGAATTAGAGAGGAATCCAGTATTAATTGGAATGACTTCCAGGATCTATTTGATATTCGTACAGCAATTTTACTTCACATTTTTGGCTGTGAGATTTCTATCTTCCCATATTACATAACCGAAGTAAACTTGCTTATTCAGCTAACCCCTGTCGTAAAGCGAATGATAGAACTAAAGAAGGGTTTGAAAGAATCTCTTCCTTTGGGGATAGTTCCTGTGGATGCTCTATCTCTTTATAATCCGGAACCCACCCTTTTACCAGAAGAGGAATACAAATTTGACCACATACGAAACTTTTTGCCTCTGGAAAGACAGAAAAGGGCGGTTTTTCAAAAGATTAAGACGCAATTTGATGGAAAATTTTCATACTGTTGTGCTAATCCACCGTATATCGGGGAAAAAGGAAACAAAGAACTTTTCAGGTCTACTCTCCAAAAGTTACCCTATTGGAAAGAATTTTATCAAGGCAAGATGGATTATCTCTACTTTTTTATTATCTTGGGACTTTCAAAACTTCGTAATCCAGGTGAAAGAACTCCAGGCGGCAAACTAGGTTTTATAACAACCGCATACTGGCCTACAGCAGATGGTGCATCAAAATTGAGGAAGTATATACTCGGAAATGCAAAGATAAAAGAGATAGTCTTCTTTGAGGATGTAAAAATCTTTGAGTATGCAAAGGGTCAGCATAATATGGTCTTTATCCTCGAAAAATGTGCAGGGAAAGATAGCGAGCGAAAAAGGGCTGAGAATAGAATCAAGATAGTTAGGGTCTTAGTCAAACATCAAGAAATAACGGGAGATTCTATTCGCGAAAAATTAAGGTTTTTGACCCGGCACATTGAGAAGAATATAAACAAAAGAGAATGGAAAGATAAATATATTAAAGTATTTTTTACAAAGCAGGGACTATTGACTGACAAACCATGGGGGCTTTTTGTTGAAGAATCAGCGGAAAAAATTATCAGCCAAATTGAAGCTGTTGGTACCAAACTCAAAGATTTTTGGAGGATTGAGCAAGGTGTAGTTCCCAGTCCTTTGCGGCTAACTAGAAAAAAATTTGAAGAGCTATCTATTGAAGCTGTTAAAAAATACAACCTTAAAATTGGAGATGGTGTTTTTGTTCTTACGAAGAAGGAGTTGGATAATCTCCAATTGGCGAGCAACGAGTACGAAATTATTAAGCCTTACTTTAAAAACTCTGATATTGGAAAGTATATTACCTCACAGGGAACCAATGATTATATAATTTATACGACATCTACCACAAAAATTGATGAATACCCAGATATTAAAAGACATTTAGAAAAATTCAGAAGCATTTTAGAGTTAAGGTTGAGCAGATATAATGAAAGTTACAATTGGTTTGAACTGCATAGATCGCGTGATCAAAAGATTTTCGAAGGTAAGAAAATTGTTTGTGGTTATCGAACAGAAGAGCCTTGTTTTGCTTATCACGAAGGAAGTTTTTATGGTTCAACAGATATGTATTTCATCAAGCCCATAAATCCTCAAGACAAACACTCTCTAAAATATTTACTTGCTATTCTTAACTCAAAAACAATAAACTTTTGGTTGTCAAAAAAGGGGAAACCTAAGGGCAACATAACAGAACAATTTACAACTCCCATTGAGAATCTATATGTTCCTCGAATTGATTTCAACAATCCTGAAAAGGTTAAAAGTCACGATAATTTAGTTGAGCTCGTAGATAAAATTATTGATGCAAAAAGAGAACTGTCTAAATTTAACACATTTTTTCCCACGATCCAATTAACCCATTTGTCTGAGAATTCTCCCCTACCTGAAATAAACCCCGAATCTATTGTCCAAGCTCTTTCACCCGAAAAACGATTTTCTCTTAGAACTTGCTCAAATATTAAAATTGCTTACAGTCGGGATTTTGAAGGGGCCAAGTTTATCCTGAATAAAATTGGGAAAACTGAATTAACTCTAGAAGGTCCAGAACTCATGCTCATTAGTAAAACCCCAAATGCAATTTTTCTTAAAGGTCAAGTGGAACTCCTTCAGATTATTTCTATGATTCTTGAAAATCACAAAAATAAATCCTGGGTTACCATTAAGGAACTACCTCTTATTCCTGAAACAACAATAGACTATGAGAGTAAAAAACAAGAAGTGATAGGAAAAGTGGTAAATTTAAGGTCAAAGATACAGAAGCTAAAGACTTCAATTGATCCGATAGTTTTTAAACTATATGGTGTTTCAGAAAATTTTCAACTAGTAATAAAGGAACATTAATGGGAGGTTAATTAAAATGCTTATCGTGCTTGTCATCAGATATTTATTGGTAAATGTGGGTAGGGGGCTCGCTAGTGATTTAGTCCTGGTTAACGGGGTCATTGGGACGGTTTACCACCAGCAATCCATGGCTGATGCCTTGTCCATACAGGGGGACCGATAATTGATATTACACTGGCCAAAAATAACCAGATTTCTTACTGTCTCTGATCTTGTTTTGATTGGATCTCTGCTTATAGCCGGGTTGCTAAGTATGGCCTTGGTGGGCCGGACCAGGGATCAGGGCAGTTATGCTTTGGTTGAGGTAGGAGGAAAAGTTACCCATAAATTTCGACTGAACGAACTGAACGAGAAGCGGGATGTGGTTATAATTGGAACCATGGGGGAGATGGTTATACATATTGAGGAGGGGAAGGTCGGGGTGATCAAGTCCACCTGTCCCCATAAACTGTGCATCCGTATGAGCCCCCGGTCCAGGGCCGGGGAGAGCATTATCTGTGTTCCCAATAAGGTGGTTATCACCATCATTGGGGGGGAAAAAAGGGGGTATGATGCCATAACAGGTTAAAATTGCCAAGATTTCAAAAATTGCCAAAATTGCTAAATATGGAACATAGCTTTGCAAACTTATTAAATAGCATAGTTTTAGGCTAAGGCAAAGATACAAGAACTTAGCCCCTTCGCGGCAACTGGAATACTGGAATACTGGATGAATGGAAGGGTGGATGGGTCCCAATCTTCCAACCTTCCATCATTCCAAAAATGCCGCATGTTGAAGCCAATTCTTATCCCGAATATTCGGGACGAGGTGTTTACTATAATCAGTGATGAACTATGAATTCTAGTTCCCGGAGATTTGGAACCTTTGAGGGCGTTTTTACACCCAGTATCCTGACCATCCTCGGCGTGATTATGTATCTGAGGTTAGGCTGGGTGGTGGGAAACGCCGGCTTTGGGGGAGCCCTGTTGATTATTCTACTGGCTAAGGTGGTCACCATCACCACCGGGCTGGCCATGTCCTCTATGACCACCAACATCCGGATCGGAGCCGGGGGGTTTTATTCAATTATTTCCCGTTCATTAGGGCTGGAGATGGGTGCCTCTATCGGCATTCCCCTGTATCTCTCCCAGTCCCTGGCAGTGGCCCTGTATGTGGTGGGCTTCACTGAGGCCTGGCTTAGCATCTTCCCCGGGCACGATGTGCGTTTGGTCTCATCCACCGTTTTAGTGGGGCTACTGATTCTTTCCTACATCGGCGCTAAGCTGGCCATGAAGGTGCAATACATCATTATGGCCGTTATCGTTATTTCCCTGGTTTCCTTTTTCCTGGGTCGGGGGGAATCAACCACACAAATGGTCGTTTGGGGGGATTTTTCCACAGCCCCCTTCTGGACAGTGTTCGCCATTTTCTTTCCAGCGGTGACCGGGATCGGAGCCGGGGCGGCCATGTCGGGCAACCTGCGGGATCCCCACCGCAGCTTGCCCATCGGTATCCTGTCGGCGATCGGGGTGGGGTTGCTGGTCTACATAGCGGTTGCCTTTTGGTTTGACCGGCTGGCCAGTTCCGAATTGTTAATGACCAATTATAAGGCCATGATGGACCTGGCCCGCTGGCGGTGGGCGGTTCTGGCCGGGGTATTTGGTGCTACCCTCTCCTCTGCCTTAGGATGCCTGGTGGGTGGTCCCCGTATCTTAATGGCCCTGGGTCAGCACCGGGCAGTCCCCTTAGCCCGATTTTTGGCCCATCAGTCCAAAAAGGGGGAACCACGGAACGCCATTTTGTTTACCGGTGTATTGGTTGAGGTAAGTCTATTATTGGGCGATTTGAATTCGATTGCCCCTTTGCTTACTATGTTCTTTCTTATTACTTACGGGATGATCAACCTGGCGGTATTCATTGAAAAGATCATTGGAATTACCTCCTTCAGACCCAGTTTCCGGGTTCCCTTGGTGGTGCCCTTGGTGGGCAGTGGGTGGTGTTTGATTACCATGTTCTTAATCAACCCGATCTTCGCCGGAGTGGCCATCGTTATCATCATTCTGATCTACATGTTCCAGGTGAAAAAAGGGTTAACGGCCCCTTGGGGGGATGTGAGGGGTGGGCTTTTTAATGCCATCGCCGAATGGGCGGCCAAGATGGCCGCCAGGATGCCCCAGTACGCCAAGTCCTGGAAACCCAACCTGGTGGTGCCGGTGGAAGACCCCAGGGTATGGGGTCATCTGATGCGGTTTATCAGGGATATCGTTTTCCCGAAAGGGAATCTTCGTGTGTTTACCGTTCGGGTGCTGGAGTCCGGGGTGCATCAGAAAATCAGCCGACTGGTGAAACGACTATCGTCAAAGGAGGTAGAAGAGCAAACCAAAGTCGGTGAGGAAACACCCTTAGAACTTGAGCAATACCTGGAGGAGCTGGTTTCCCCCATAAGAAAGGAGGGCATTTTCACCGCCGCCACTGTGATCGAATCCGATGACTTTTTGAAAGGGATCAATGTGGTGGCTCAGGTGCTCAAAAGAATGTTCTTTCCCCCCAACGTCATCTTCCTGACCATGAGCGAGGATCCCGACAAGGATAGTAGATTGGAAAAACTCGTCGCCATTTCCGTCCGTGAGAAGTTGGGGACTATTATTCTCTGGCTGCATCCGAAGAGCGCTTTCGGTCGGGAGGAAATCATTAATCTCTGGCTGAGGGAGGGAAGTCCTAACCGGAATTTGGCCATTTTAACCGCCCTTCAACTGGAGAAGAACTGGAACGGAACCATCCGATTGATTCGGGTTATTGATAGCGAAGAGGATCGTCAACGGGCGGTGTTTGGGTTGCAGAGGATTGTGGAACGGGCCCGGATGCCCGCCCATACCGAACTATCCGTGCATCTGGGAGACTTCAGAGAGGTATTAACCAAGGCCCCGCTGGCCGACCTCAACATCTTCGGCATGGGGGAGGCTTTGGATTGTGGCTACTTAAGAGAGATCGCCCAACTGATCCAGTCCTCCTGTTTGTTCGTCCGGGATTCCGGTGCAGAAAGCGCGCTGGCATAATCATGAAACCTCCATACCGACTTTTCGACATAAAGAAGAATAAAATTTCGTAACTGTTCAGCCACCAAGACACCAAGACACAAAGATGGATAAGAGAGATGAGCCAGAGTATTGGATAGTTGGATAAATAGATTAGTATCCATTATTCCGTTGTTCCATCACTTAATTGCAGTTCTGCGATCCCCAATTCTCTGGACGGGGGATGAACTGTTACGAAAATTCTTATTTTCAGGTGAAGGAACCACAGGAATCAAAGATAAGAAGGAATCTATAGAGTATATAAATCCGTGAAAATCTGTGTAATCTGTGGTCTATTTTCAGGTGAAAAAATTCCAGAAACTAACCCGTTTATGCGCCCTGATAGCCCTGGGGCTAATTTTATTCATCTTCGAAAGTTTTTTGCCCCGACCCCTGCCCTGGGTTAAGGTGGGGTTGGCTAATCTGGCCACCCTCCTGGCTCTATATTGGTTCGGATTTGGCGAGGCCCTGGTGGTGGTCGTCATCCGGGTAGGAGTGGGGGGGCTTATGTTGGGAACCCTGTTTAACCCTGCCTTCCTGTTCGCCCTCGGGGGGGGAGTGATAGCCACGCTGGTGATGGGGGGGGTCAGGAAAACGATGCCCAACTTCGGTGTCGTTGGGGTCAGTATCTGGGGAGCCTTGGCCCATAACCTGACCCAACTAGGACTGGCTTATTTGCTGTTTATCCGGGGCGCAGGGATTTTTTATCTATTGCCGATGTTCCTATTTTCCAGCCTTTTTGCAGGTGTAGTGATAGGTGTAGTAGCGCTTTTTATTTTGGAAAGATTACCCATGCTGTCAGGAACAACTTTGAGTATTAATTATCTTTCTCAGAATAATAAATGACTCTATTCCCAAAAAGAAGAATAGAGATCTAACACGATCTCCGATCGTGTTTAAGATCCGTATGTGTTATAATCATATGAAGTTAAAAAGACACCGTTTCAAACAGTGTCAGATTATCTTCAGTTAGGCTTAAGGTTAAACTATGAAAATGGAGACATCAAAACATCTTGGGGTTCTGACGGGTGGGGGGGATTGTCCGGGGCTGAACGCCGTCATCCGGGCGGTGGTGAAAACGGCCATCAACCGCTTCGGGTGGAAAGTAATCGGGATAGAAGATGGATTTTCCGGTCTGCTGAAGCCCGGTAAGACGAGAACTTTGGGGTTAAAAGATGTCAAGGGTATTCTTCCCCGGGGGGGAACGATCCTGGGAACTACTAACCGAAGCAATCCTTTCGAGTATAAAACCTGGGTGAACGGCAAGCTCCGGGTTGAAGACATTTCTCACATCGCCCATGATCGGATAGAGAAACTGGGGATTGACGCCTTAATTGTCATCGGCGGGGATGGGTCGCTGAAGATCGCCCAGCGATTTTTCGAGCTGGGGGTGTCGGTGGTGGGCATTCCTAAGACCATTGACAACGATCTTGAGGCCACTGACATGACCTTCGGGTTTCAGACCGCGGTGCTGACAGCCACCGAGGCCATTGACAAACTGCACACCACCGCCGAGAGCCACCACCGGGTGATGATTGTGGAGTTGATGGGTCGGTATGTGGGCTGGATCGCCTTAGAATCGGGTCTGGCCGGGGGTGCCGACGTTATCCTCATCCCCGAGATCCCCTATCATATGGAAAAAGTCGTCACCAAAATTAAAGATAGGGATAAAAGGGGGAGGAAATTTAGTATTATGGTGGTGGCAGAGGGGGCAAAGCCGGTCGAGGGTAAGGCCACCCTTTTGAGCCCCGCTGATAAAGAAGCCGGGGCCGAGAGGCTGGGGGGGATTGGGGACAAACTGGCCCAGGAAATTACCCGACTCACGGGCATGGAGACCCGGGTCACCGTGTTGGGTCACGTGCAGCGGGGCGGATCACCCTGTCCCTTCGACCGCATCCTGGCCTCCCGCTACGGTCGTGCCGCTGTGGAACTGGTGGCCGAAGGAAAATTCGGCCATATGGTTTGTCTCCATACCCCAAACATCGAATCCGTCCCCATAAAAGAAGCGGTGAGCTCCTTTCTGGCCGTGCCCCCGGACGGGGATTTGGTCAGAACGGCGGAGATGTTAGGGGTGGAATTCGGGAGATGATTGAACCTAAATACCCTGATTTAATACTGAAAATACCGAGAAAAGACAAAAGTTCCGTAAAGTACATTGTTTTGCAAATAAAGTGTGTATGGGACAAATACAAGCTAAATCACATTTCCTCCCCCTTTATGGGGGAGGGCTTGCCCCGTTAGATAGTTTACTTAATCTAACGGGGTAAAGGTGGGGGTTACTAACATGAAACAGGGAGGCAACCTTATCCTGAAATCTCAGAAATAAGCCAATCGGTCTATATATCGTAGATTTCGTCTGCTTTGAGAAATAGTTGATTATCAAATTGCTTTTTATCACCCACCCCTAACCCCTCCCATCAAGGGAGGGGAACTAATAAGATTTCGAAAGATAGGATAGAACAGTGTTCACCGAACTTTTACGAGAAAAGTATATCAATGGTATATAGGTCAGGAGCCTAACTGAAAGATTATTTTGTGATTTTTTAGGGTCATTTCAGTGTTATTCGGTGCTTTTCAGAATTTGGGTTAATGAGAAAAGTCATATCAGCCAGCCGCAGGATTGACCTGGTGGGGGGATTTCCAGATCAATTGGCCCATCTGCTGGATGATAAATGTCCCCCAAACCGAGTACATACCTTAGTTCTGTGGACCAAAAATGCGGCTAATCTTCTGAATCACCAAAGGCTTCGGGAAACGGTTAAACGGTATGATCAGATATACCTTCATTACTCCATCACGGGAATGGGGGGCGGATTTTTGGAACCCAGGATTCCCCCGACCGAAGAGGCCCTGGGCCATCTTCCCCGGTTGATACGGTTGGTGGATTGTCCCCAGCGGATTCGAATACGGTTCGACCCCATCGTGCATCTTCGTCTGCCCGGAGGGGGTAACTTTTCCAATTTCCCCCATTTTGAAAGGGTAGTTTCAAGGGTGGTGGAACTGGGTATAACTACATTTTCTATCAGTTGGATGGCGACTTACCGGGGGGTGGTGCGGAGGTTGAGGGAGCGGGGAATTTTACCCGAGGTGGTTTCTCTGTCCAGGAGGAAGGAAGAAGCTGAGAAGCTGATTGAAATCGCTAACAATCTGGGAATAACCATAAACTGGTGCTGTGTTTCCGGTTTTCAGTCATCCCGCTGTATTGATGGAGAATTGTTTAACGCTCTGCACCCGTTGGGTTACCAATGCTCTACTGCAAAAGCTAAGGGTCAGCGAGAGTTGTGCGGCTGCACCGAATCCTGGGACATCGGCTGGTATAACCCCTGTCCCCACGGATGTCTGTATTGCTATGCGAATCCTAAAATTGAAAAATAGGCACAAAAAAGCCTAATACCCTTGTCATATGTTATCCTTATCTTATCATAATTTTGTCCTAAAAATTACAGCGTTTTCACAGCGCGGGGTTTTATTTGTCTTTTTGATTAAAGTTTTTATGGAATCTGCCGATAATAATAAAGGAGAAACAGAAGGTCTTAAAAAAATTTCAAAAATAAAAAAATTCATTGACTTTTTAAAATATTATTTGTATATTAATCCATCATCCCTTCAAGACGTTGTGTCTTGTTGGCCCCGAGTCGCCTGTGCGCTCGGGTTTTTTTTTTGAAAATGCAGACCTATTATGAATAAAGTGATTTTCTTTATAGATGGTTTCAACCTTTATCATGCTCTGAATGGTAATCCTTTATATCATAAATACAAATGGTTAGATTTAACCAAGCTTGTTAAATGCTATATAAAAGAAAATGAAAAAATTGAGAGTATTTATTACTTTACAGCATTAGCTTATTGGAGGCCAGATAAAATAGCAAGGCATAAGTTATTTATTAAAGCTTTAGAACTACAAAATATAAACATTGTTTATGGTAAATTCAAAATAAGGGATAAAACTTGTCGATTGTGCAAAGGAGAATATAGAATCCCTGAGGAAAAGCAGACCGATGTAAATATCGCAATACATTTATTCGAATTAGCTATGTATGATAGATACGATACAGCTATTATTATCTCAGGTGATAGCGATTTTGCCCCTTCAATACAGGCCGTAAAGAAAAATTTTCCTATAAAAAGGATAGGTATTGTTATTCCTATTGGACGAGGAGCTGAATTCCTTAAACAAATTTGCGATTTTCATATGAAAATGAAAGAGAAACATTTAAGGTCGAGTTTATTTGAAAAAGAGATTGCCATTGGCGAAGGTCGAAAACTTATCTGCCCTCCTCAATGGCAATAGACTTTTCCTTCCCATTCCCCGCATTTAGCGGGTTTTTTATTTTCCATAATCCAACCTTTCAATAACATTCCTCAGATGCTCACTGGCCAACGATCCATAATACCTCTCGATTGTCATCACCCTGGTTCCCGTGATCCTGGCTACCTCAGTGATCGACATTCCCAACATCAATGAATGCGAAATAAAGGTCTTCTTGAGCTGGTGGAGGTTCCCCTCGATTCTCAGCCCCTGCAGGATCTCCTTGATTACGGTGGGAGACGGAAAGCGGGCTATACCGGACGACCCGACCCTCCCCTCCAACCTACCCGCGGCCTTAAGCCGTTTGGGCGCCTCATTGATCGGATTTCAATAATATATAGACAATAAGATTTAGATCTGCCATTAATTATCAAACTGATTGTCTATATCTAAATGGGCTTTTTCATTTTATTGATTGACAATAATTTTTTTTTTAGTTATATTTATGATGTTATGAAAACAGTAATCGGAATTCGCCGGGAGGATAAGAACCGCTGGGAACGCCGGGTTCCCTTGATTCCCGAGCATGTGATCGAACTCCGGCGGGAGCATAATGTTGAAGTGATTATGCAACCCTCCGAAATCCGCATCTTTTCGAATGATGAATACAGGCAGGCGGGGGCCAGCGTTTCCGAGGACCTTTCCCCCTGCCCCATCGTATTCGCCGTTAAAGAAATCCCCATCCATTTCTTCGAGCCGGGGAAAACATACGTCTTTTTTTCCCACGTCATCAAGGGTCAACCCCATAACATGCCCATGCTGAGGCAAATGCTGGATCTGAAATGCCAGTTGATTGATTATGAAAAAGTGGAAGATGGGAAGGGCAGACGTCTGATCTTCTTCGGGAGGCAGGCGGGTCTGGCCGGGATGATTGATTCCCTCTGGGCCCTGGGACAACGATTAAACTACGAGTGTATTGAGAATCCTTTCAGCGGAATTAGGCTGGCCCACCAATACGAAAGCCTTGCGGAGGCAAATGAAGAGATCGTTAGTGCTGGCGAAAAAATCTGTACTCAGGGCCTTCCTGAATCCTTGTCCCCCTTGATCTGCGGTTTTGCCGGGTACGGGCACGTTTCCCAGGGGGCCCAGGAGATCCTCAGTCTGTTGCCGGTTCAGGAAATAGACCCCGGGGAAGTTGAATCAGTCCTCAGGGGTCCAGATTACTCAAAGAATCTCATTTATAAAACTGTGTTTAAGGAAGAACATCTGGTTCAGCCCATCTCCCCTGGGGTTCGTTTTGAACTACAGGATTATTATGACCACCCGGAGAAATACCGTTCACAGTTCGAGTCCTACCTTTCCAACCTGACCCTGCTTATAAACTGCATCTATTGGGACGAAAGATACCCCAGACTGGTGACGAAAGGATACTTGAAGCAATTGTATGCGGGCGGTGGAAGCCCCAGGCTGCGGGTGATCGGGGACATCAGTTGTGATGTGGAGGGGGCGGTGGAATGCACGGTACGCTGCACCAACCCAGGAAGCCCAATCTTTGTCTATGACCCCTTCGAGGAGCGGGCAGCCGACGGCTGGGAGGGGATAGGCCCGGTGGTGTTGGCGGTGGACAACCTGCCCTGCGAACTGCCCAGGGAATCCTCCACCTATTTCAGCGGTGTACTTAAACAGTTCGTCCCCCCTATGGTGAAGGCCGACTTTTCGGGTGATTTTGACCAATGTAAGCTTCCATCAGCCATAAAAAACGCCGTTATTGTCTATCACGGGGAGCTCATATCCGACTACCGTTACCTTAAAAAGTTTCTATAATCTCGGTAGATCAGCAGCATTTCTACTAAGAAACTACCAGAGAGCAGAGGGGCGGAGGGGCAAGGGGGGAGGGGACAACTGTGATGTGTTTTCAAAAGGGATATTTGAAAGGAGGTCTAACAGATGAAAAATGTACTGGTCTTAGGTGCTGGTCTAGTAGCCAAACCGCTGGTTCGATACCTGCTGGACCAACCTGATTTTCACGTGAAAGTTGCCAGTCGCACCGTGAGCAAGGCAGAAAAACTCGTCGGTGATCACCCCAGGGGTGAGGCCCAGGCCTGGAATGTCAACGATACCGCAGAACTGGAGAATCTTATCCAACAGGCTGATCTAGCAATCAGTCTGCTGCCGTTTATTCATCATACCACCGTAGCAGAGTTGTGCATCAGGTTTCAGAAGCCCATGGTGACCACCTCTTACGTCAGCGATGCCATGAGAAAGTTGGATGAGCGGGCGAAAGGAGCAAGTGTACTCATCTTGAATGAAATTGGCATTGACCCGGGTATTGATCACATGTCCGCTATGAAGATCATCCACCGGGTTCAGAATGAGGGGGGAGAGATCACCAGTTTCTACTCCTATTGTGGCGGTCTTCCCGCCCCTGAAGCGAACACCAATCCCTTTGGGTACAAATTCTCATGGAGCCCGAGGGGGGTTGTGCTCGCTGGAAAGAATTCCGGACGATACCTCAAGGATGGAAAGGAAGTATTCATCCCCGGGAAAGAGCTTTTCAGCCATTATTGGACGATAACCATCGAAGGATTGGGTGATTTCGAGGCCTATACGAACAGGGATTCCCTCCCTTACATTGAGACCTATGGGATTGACACGGTCAAATCAATGTACCGGGGAACGTTGCGGAATCTGGGGTGGTGCGATACCTGGAAGAAGATGGTGGATCTGGGGCTGCTGGATGAGCAGGAAAGGGATGACCTTCAGGGGCTTTCGTTCAGGGATTTTATCAGAACCTTCATTAAGGGTGAAGCTGGAGGCGATTTAAAAAAAGAGATAGCTACCTATCTGAAGATAGATGAAAATTCAGAAGTGATAAAGAGATTTGAATGGCTTGGTTTATTAAGCGAAGACCCCTTACCGCTTGAGAAAGGCTCCCCTTTGGATGTCCTGGCGGCTCGTCTATTAGATAAGCTCAGATACGAAGAAGGTGAAAAGGATATGATCATCTTGCATCACGAGTTCATCGCAGAATATCCGGGGCGGCGAAAGGAAAAAATCACCTCTACCCTGATAGATTTTGGGATACCGGGCGGGGATTCATCCATGTCACGGACGGTGGGTCTGCCGGCGGCGATCGGGGCCAAGTTGATTCTGCAGGGAAAGATTAAAGCCACCGGCGTTCACATCCCGGTGAATCCAGACATTTACGAGCTAGTTCTGAAAGAATTGGAAAGGGAAGGGATAACTTTTAAGGAAAAAAGCGAAAGTCTCAATATTTAGAAAGTTTAATATAACCAATATATTATATTGAATTAAATGAAGTAAACAAGTTATTGAATGATTTTATACGGCCTAAATGCCGTGTTATAACAAGGTAATTGGGCAGTCTATTATAAGTTAGCCCTTTGTTTTATATGATTGTGAATTACGACATCCTCAATATCTCTTTTGGGTTTATACGGCATTTCAAGACGTATAAACCTGGGAAGGTCTTAATTTTTTTTGTTGTAACTATTTGTGTTACAATCAATTAATTGCTTGTTCTTGTTAATATTTACGTTGGTTTATACGACCATATTTGAAGCATTTGCAATTTTTTTTAGGTCGTATAAACCTAGGTTAGCTGGCTAAATTGTTTTACTTTTAAGTTGAAAGGAGCAATTATCATGAAAACAAACATGATTCGTTCATTTCTTGTTATCATTATTTGCACTCTTTCAATTAATATTTGTTGGTCCCAAGAAATCAAAAATCATAAATCTTCTGCTAAACGCGTAGAAATTTTAAATACAGAGGTTAGAGAAATCATTTCATCAAAAACGAATAGACAATATTTTGCCTATGTATATTTACCGCAGGATTATTATGAATCAGATAAAAAATATCCGGTCCTTTATTTAACCGACGCAGAAGCATTTAGTTTTGGTATGTATACAAGTATTTTTCTTTGTCTTCGCCTTGATGATGAGATTCGTGAGCTCATTCTGGTGGGCATTGCAAATGGTGGAGATTTATATGAGCATTTCTTAAGGCGGAGAAGAGATTACACACCAACAAAAGTGGAAGATTATCCCGGGTCCGGTGAAGCTGCAGAACATCTACGCTTTTTAAAAGAAAATCTTATTCCTTTTATTGATAGAGAATATAGAACTTATCCTTCAAATCGAGGAATATGGGGATCGAGTTATGGTGGTCTTTTCGCAATATATGCAATGCTAAATAGTCCAGAAACATTTCAAAACTATATTATTGCTAGTCCTTCATTATGGTGGGATAAACGTAAGATGTTAGACGATACAAAAACATTTGTTGAAGGAGAACAAGCCCTAACTGGTTACATATATACCGCTTTAGGAGAAGAAGAAACTAAAAGGATGTTTGATGGTTGGGAACAGTTCAATGAATTACTTGAAAAACGAAGCTATAAAGAATTAAACCTTAAGAGTGAATTGCTTCAAAATGAAACTCATGTATCTATGATACCTTCAGCATTTACACGAGGACTTAAAGCCCTTTATGGCAAAATATCTGTTGTACTACTACTTGAAACTCTAATCAAAGAAAAAGATGTAGATGCCGCTATAAAATATTTTTATAAATTAAAACAAACAGATCCGGAGGCATATGATTTCCGTGAGGAAACAATAAATGCACACGGATACAAAATATTAAGAGCAGGTGAAGTTAAAGAGGCTATAAGTATTTTTAAACTAAATGCGGAATTATATCCGGAATCACCCAATGTCTACGATAGCCTTGGTGATGCATATGAAAAAAACAATGAACTCGAAAATGCGCGCAAGTATTATGAAAAGGCCTATAAAAAGGCAGTTGCCTCTTCAGCCACAGGGATAGAAAACTTTAAAGACAATTTGGATAGAGTATTAAAAATATTAAAAACTAAGTAGTTTTAGATGATTTTATGTCATTGAGTTAATTACAATCTTAAGTAATATGCCAGCTAACACGCGCTTCAACTCGGACGGCTACAGCTGTGGCATGCGTAATAGTCTTGTCAAGGCTCGCCGCCGATTAAGCGCCATCGTTAGGCGTTTGGCTCAGACATATTTTGAAGAAAGAGAATAGTGATGTAACTATTCTGACTAAGGGATACTTGTGAAAGATCTGCTGGAAAGCCGAGTTCTTGGAAATTGGCATGCTCGATTCAAAGAGAAGCATATTTAAAAGTGTCGCAAAAGTGTTGCAATTTTGGTCATTATTAAGTATTATTAAGTATCGCTAATTAGCTACAAATTTATACCTGGGAGCGGATGCAAGGCTGGTGCTGGCCGCGGTCTTCAAAACCGTTGTTTCCCGATGTGAAGTCGGGAAGGGTGGGTTCGATTCCCACACGCTCCCGCTAAATCTCTTCAATATGGGATAGGAATCAATTCCTATCCCGAAACTTCGGGATGGTAATTGATTGCCATCGGTCTTATTTATTGACAATGGGTTATATTTAGAAAAATTGACAGGATTATCATGGCTAAAAAAAGCGAGACCGGATTTTTTCGTTTCACCGAAAACGAGCGGATCAACCGGCTGTTGAACCAGGTGGTATCCGATGTGAAGGGATTTACCGAAACTCAATTGGGACACATCAGGAGGCTGACCCAGATCGGCACGGCGCTGTCGGCGGAGAAGAACCTGG
>JADHWK010000083.1 GCA_016783505.1 Candidatus Zhuqueibacterota bacterium
TATCTAACGGGGTAAATGTTATCCAGTTCAAACTGTCCCCCACCGCAATCAGCGTTCCTCTTACCTTCAGCTTATAAAATCCGTCCCCGGCCGGGTCTGTCGAAAACCTGATTACCGCCCCCGGTTCTATGGTCAAGGTTACAGCTTCGGGAACTTCAACATCTCTGGTTAATATGTAGTGGCGGTTAGATTCCCAGATGGTATTTTCAGTCAAAGCACCGATTACTTGCCTCTCGGACAACAAGTTTATAGTCGGCAGTTCATAGTTGTTAGTTGATAATGAAACATCGAACGTATAGTGGTAGCCAAAACCGATTTTTTTGTAAACAACAATATAATCATTATAAGGAATATTTTCAAGTGAAAAGTTTCCGTTCTGCTCAGTAGTGGTCTCAAATTCAGGGTAATGTGACCGATGGTCGAATTCTGTTCGTTGAGAAATAATAACCCCGATGTTGGGGTGTTCTTGATTTATGGCAACCATATCAGGATCGAGTTCAATAGGCTCATATAAGGAAATGGTAATTCCAGAATGGTTAGACATTCCTTCTAAGGTTACTTGTCCAGAAATGGTGCCTTCGTCAGTATCGGTATTGAATAATTTGGAACAATTAAGGAATAGGAAGATGGTAAATAAGGGTAAAATTTTAGTCATAGATTAAAAGGGGGAAAAGGTTCCCTTACCAGTTTAACGGTGGCGATACCCGTCAAGGAATATAGTGCACACAAATCCCAGAGGGTATTCAGGATCATTAACATCGTTCCCATCAGTCGGGCGTCAGTCAGCCGCCTGACTTGACCTGACCGATTCCAAATCATTTTAAACCATTTGGTAATTAAGTAATTAAGTTATTGCCTGCCCCGTTCACCCTGTTAAATAATAAAATTAATTCATTTAGTTTAACCTTACTGCCTTAAATAATTTTTCAGCCTGTTTCTTAAGAAATAACCAATTGTAAATATTTAACAGGGTAAAATCCTACGAAGGATTTATCCCGTGAAATTGAACGAAGTGAATTATTTCACTGGGAGGTATTTCATCGGGGAGTTATTAAGTCCTTGGGTTATTAGGTCAATAAGCGCCGTGCGTAGTCCGTAGGGCGGTAAACGTTAAATCGACGTTACTTACAGAGGCATAGATAATCCAAGGTCTCAGCCACCTGCAATCTGCCGTTGAATGTTTGATGTTGGCAGGCCCTGTTTCTCAAGCGCAGCATAGAGTTCTCGAACGCCCAGTCCCAGCTCGTTGGCAAAATATTCCAGGCTGATCCTGCCAGCTTCAAACTCCCGATATAGTTGCTCCAGGCGATGCTCGAAGCCCAAATTGATCAACTCAGCCAGGTGCTGGCCTACCTCGCCAATAGCACCACTGGCTTTGCGTCGCTCGGCCGACCGCAAAATCTCTTCCTTAATCGGAACTACCACTTTTGGCATCTTTTTTTACCTCACGTAATTTCTCCAGGCTATACTCGATTACCCCAGCCCGATAACGCGGCCGAATCACCTCAAGTATAGTCCTTGCCAGCCTACTTGTCAACAGCCCTCGGCTCATTAACTCGATCACCAGATCAGGAAGCATCCATACTGCCAACCCCAGTCGTGTCGCGGTAACAAACGCCAGATGATCATCCGTAACGAGCGCTTGCACATTCGGTTCCTGACCACACAGTCCGATGCTATCTCGCTCGCCATCTCCCAGCGCATATTCGTGCAAATGACGGTCCCAGCGCCTGGCGCTTACACTGACGACCCGAATCCTGCCATCCGCTATGCGTTCGCCTGCCGCCACACCATCGGGATATATGGCGCCCATTATGGCTACCTCCTCTTCCACAGACGGCGGAATCAGGACCCTGCAATCCGTGAGCAGATGGTCAATCACCAGTTTTTTCTCAACTTCAAACTTACAGGCTGTGATCAGCGGGCCGGCATCGAACACCACGTTCATACAATCCCCACTTCATCATTCCCAACCACCACATTCCTTTCTATCAGGCCCGAACTTACACCTTCAAACTGCAATCCCACCCTATTGCCTTCGGCAAGAATAAAAGATAAATGATGAAGGATTGAGGGGACAGAAGAAAAGCAAATGCCGGTGTCAGAACAATTTCTCACGATAAGGTGGTTTAGTTCCGGCGACGCCCCATCGGAGTAAACCCCAAAGTTAGCGTATTCTATTTTGCACCAGGACATGCGGGAGTTGGTGCTGGAGGAGGAAAATTCAATTCTATTCCAGCTACCCAGGGAAGAGGAGTTAGTCATATCGGAGTGGGGAGGGGTTAGTGATGAGTTGCTGATTGTTGATTGCGCCCAGGCGGGCGGGCGTCTGCCCGGATTGTTGATTGTCCCGAATGCTCGGTACTGATAGCTGACAGCTGAATCCATAATCCGTGATCCGGGATGAAATGGGGAATTGAAAAATAATAAGAATAGGCAACTAAGAATTAGGATGATTTTTTTGTTTTTCATTTTTGGTTTATTCAATTAGACGATATACGATAATAAATCGGAATTCAGTGTAGATCCTAGTCTTTAAGAGACTTTTAGTTATTCTTAATCATCACCATATTGTTTCCACCACTTTTGCACTGGCAATTGTTTCATCCTTTGTAATTAAAGGAACCCCAGAAAAAAGTGCTGTTGCCACAATAAGTCTGTCGTGCATCTCCAGATCCACAGAAATGGTATCGGCTGTTTTCAGAACATCTACATCTAAAGGGACAATCTCGAAATTTTCATACATCTCCAGTCGGGTAAGCGTCTCCGCAAAGGTCAAAACGGTCTTACCCTTCTGGGCGATGTACATCAGCTCTGCCAGCACGATTGTCGGGACTAAAATGAGGCCTTCCTTTAGGGTTTCTTCAAAAGCATTTGAGGCTTTAAGACTTAACCTCTCGTCTTCCATAAAATACCAGACCAACGGATGGGTGTCTGTGAGATAATCCATAAGCACCGTAGAATTACAGGGTCAGTGATCCTCGTAATGAAAAAGCGACCGCCGAGCTTCTCTGAATAGATGTTCGTCAATTTGGCTTCCTTTCCAGATCCCTTTTAAGGAACCCCGCCCATTCCCCTTCTTTTTAGTTACCCTCTGCCACTGAACTTCAAGAAGCCTGATCATCCTGTAGAGACTAGGAATAATTTCCCGAGGAAGCGTTTGGATTTCCTCGATAATTTTCTCGCGATAGTTTTGTTGTATAGCCATTTCACAACTCCTTTTCCTTCAAAGCCGCTTCAAAATTCGCCAATGCTTCGTCACTTAGCTTATCCCATGCCCTTAATTCATCTTCTAAGCCCTCTTCCACTATGGGTAAATAATACCTCAGGGCTTCAACGACAATTTCTTCTTGTGTTGTCTTTTTCCCCTTTGCCAGTTTTGTGACCTTTTCCCCAATATCGTTTGGAATAGTTACTTTTATCATGATTTTACTCCCTTATGTTTAGTTTAAATGAAGAAATTGAGACATTTATATTTACACCAAAGTTGGCATATTCTATTTTGCACCAAGACATGCGTGAGTTGGTGCTGGAGGGGGAGAATTCAATTCGGTTCCAGGAGCCAAGCTGGGCTGTAACCTAATTAAGAATTAAGAAAATTAAAACCCAGAAATTGGCCAAGTTTATGTTGGTTTTTGTCATTTTTTGAAGAATGTTTCATTTACTTAAAAGGGTGAAAAGGGTCCCGATTCCGAATTTTGTTCAGATCGAGGATCCCGACCACAAGTGTCGGGACTTAACAGGGCTTTATCCCGAAGCTTCGGGGTTAAAAAAGGCAATAGAGCGGAAAGGGCTCTGGTTTCATTAAGCCTTTGATAGCTTTTTTTCGCTTTTACGACCTTTTACAGCCTTTTGCCCCCCTTTTTGCCCACTTCTTTTCTCTTGTTTTCTAATGAAAACCGTAGTCTATCAATCAAATACATTGTTTGCATTGATAATTTATCAAAAGCATCGTAATCATCGTTGCTCACCAGATTCTTACGTAAAGCCCTTCTTATCCTTTCTTGTAGTTCACCCAACGATCGTTTGCTATAATTAAGAAATCTTAGGTATTCACCCAATGAGCCACTATAATACCCCTCAACAAAATTTGCTCCTGTTGAATCAGAAGCATCATCTATTTAATTTTTAAGTTTGAGATATCTATCAGGAATCCTTTTTAAAATTTTCTGAACCAAAACATCAAGTTTGTCAATGTTTTGCCAGACCTTCATCTTCTTGTGCCCATGTAGCTTCTGTCCCCTTTCTTCAGTTTTCATTTTGCCTTGAATTTCATTCTTTAAGCCGTTTCTAGCCTTGTTCATCTTTTTAAGCCTTCTTTAGCCTTTTTTCACTTTTGAAGCCTTTTACAGCCTTTTTAACCCTCTACAATAATTTGAAAGAGGTCAGGATCGAGTTGAACTGTTTCATACAAATCTACCGATATGGCTGAGAAGTATTTTTCTATTTTTTCCCATTTTTGTAAGACTTAACAATATGTTTATTATTGGGTCATTAAAGTCATTGTGTAATTTAGTTGACTTTTTGCTTTTTTCCAATGACCCGATAAGCTATTCAATAATTGTGACCTCACCAGAATCCTTTATGATCCGGTCTCTTGTAATAATCCCCGCACCATAAAATCTCGCTGTTGCCGATATGATGCGATCATGGATCTCTATAACCCCTTTCGCCCTTATCGTTTCATCAAAAATCTCAGGGGTAAACCCCGTTAGATAACATTGTAAATTTGGACATTTAAGTAGGTTTTTTTGAAACTTACTAATTCTATCAGCTAATAAAGATTACAGAATATCTAACGGGGTAAACCCAATGATCTCAAAACTTGGATCATTCCTTACAAACCGATACATTTCCTCAAAATCAAACTCAGCCTTTCGCTTCTCCGCTATATCAAGAGCCTCCGAAAGCACTATCGTAGGGACTAACAACTTCCCTCCCATAATACGACATCTATCAATGGCTTCCCTGGCCTTAAGTTTTAGCCGTCTGCTGCCAATTAAATACCAGATGAGACTATGAGTATCCAATAGATAATTCATCTATATATCTTTCAGTTCCCGGAATAGGGAGCGCTTGGCCTCTTTTATCATCTCCTCTGTGACATCTCCCCCCTTAACGCTACCGTATAAAGAAGCCTTTTGAATTCTCCTCGTCGGCTGAATACCTCTCACCAACGCCCGTTTTAAGAACTCCAATTGTCTCTGCATAGTATCTAGGCGCTTTAGAAAACGTTCGGTATCTAACAATGCCTTGCTCATTTTCCCTTACCTCATTACATTATACCAATTAGAACAATTTCTCACGATAAGGTGTTTCAGTTCCGGCGAAGCCCCATCGCAGTAAATCCCAAAGTTAGCGTATTCTATTTTGCACCAGTACATGCGGGAGTTGGTACTGGAGGGGGAAAACTCAATTCTATTCCAATCGCCAGGCTGGGCTGTAACCGAATTAAGAATTAAGAAAATTAAAACCCAGAAATTGGCCAAGTTTTTGTTGGTTTTTGACATAAGTAATTAAGTCATTGAGTCATTAGGTCATTGGGTTATTGGGTAATTAGTTATTGGGTCATAGTCGCTGTTTTCTCTTTTTGCCTTTGAATTGAGGCAATATAGCCGTTTACCCTGTTAAATAATACTTGTTTATTAACCATTTAGTTTGATGTTCTTTATATTGTTTTGCTGAAAAAGTCGTTATTAAATATCATATATTTAACAGGGTGAAGAACTTTAATCAAGTGATAGGCATCGCGTTTCAAGCTGTCCCGATATTCTTCATCAATGTAACCTTCATCAAAACATTCATTGAAGTCGTCTATCAGTTCACATATAGATCCTCTTGATTGACGATCCCGATTATTCGGGAAATATTCTCTTGATAATGGTAGCGACCATAGCCTTCAGCAATGTTGTTTGTAACCGATAATTTGGCTCTTCGCATTTGACTTTTGAGATTGTATTTTTCTTCTTCTGGTAATATTTTTATTAACATGCTGACTTTTCGACTAAACGCTCTGGCCCTGTTAAATAACCAGCATATCCCATCCGTCGTCAGCGATCTGATCTACCATTTCTAACTTGTTTCAAATAACGTTATCTGTTGATCTATTTAACAGGGCTGGCTAACTTATAAACTTCAAGAT
>JADHWK010000084.1 GCA_016783505.1 Candidatus Zhuqueibacterota bacterium
CGCAGGATATAGCCCGTCCATCTTCATGCCTTTGTTATGTCATATGTTTCACAGTGTTGATTGGATCCTTGCTATTCTTTCTTCCAAATCAGCAATAAATTCGTCCGGTATCCTATCTTTTGCTAATTCATTAAAATGCCGGGCTTCTTCAAACATTGTCTCATAACTGAGTTCTAAAGATTTCAACACATCCGTCCAAAATCTTTTACGTACGTCAGGTGGGTTACATGGACCATCCGCATCATTTTTGAATCGATCAGGTGCTATAACTAACAAGTCTTCATATGGAATCCCAAGTTTTTCCGCTTGATCCTTTAACAATTCCCGCCCTTCCCAATTATCAAACCAGTGTTCACCATAGTCATTGTCCAGCGTGAACAGTCTCCCGATCCAGACCACAGGGTTCCATTCAATCAACCCAAGAATTTCAGAGATGCGTCGGTATTCATTTGTAACAAGAAAAGCATCAAGTTGATCAATATACTTGAACACTTTGACGGTTTTCATGCTAATTATCTGCCTCATCTGAGTTGGACATAACGTCTCTTTTCAGCGGGCGCGCTTTTTTGCGTTCCGCTGCAAAAGCATTGTTAGCCATTTTAATATTGTGTAAAAGTCTCAACCCCACTACAAAATTGATATCTCATAAAATCACTAAACCCGGTCCATAAAAAATGCTGTGATGTATAGGCGCACTGGAAAATAGATGTTTTCTTTGCAAGTATGGCTGGGTTTAGAAAGGTGGACTCAATATGTTTGCCAACCTCTTTCTTCCGAGGATTTTGAACACCAGGGCATAGAAAATGCCAAATATTAAGACCATCCTTGCTTTTATTCTTAAAATAATCTCCTAAGATTTTGTGATTGATATGACCATATTCTCCATCAATGTTATGTGTAAAAATAATGTCAAAATTGTCAATACTGACTTTATTCAATTTTTGAGTTACCTCAGAAATATTTATGTGGTTTTCATTTTGTGTGTCTACCATAATATTGATAAATTCATATTCTAACTTCAGATTATCTGATTGGATCTTATATTCATAAACAGCTTTTTGTAGCTCAATTCCTCGGTCATCATTTTCTTTGTGAGTCGAAATGAATATCTTCCAATTCCAATCGCTTCTTGAGAGTATGGTTCCCCCCATCCAGATAGTTTCATCATCAGGATGTGCCGAGAAAATCGCAGCTTTTATTGGCTTTATGTCACTACTTGGTATCAGGAAATTATGTTCTTCGTTATATTTCATCATAGATTTTACCGATTATATCGCACAGTTTCTCGTTGCGGATGGCTAACGACAGGATCACTTGCGGCTATGGAGCAACAGCGGAATAGCCGTCAAGTGCATCCATTGGTTGGGCGAATTAAGTATTGTCCCCAGAATTTAGGGATTGGATCATTTTCGGGAATCGCCTCCTGGAGAAAGACCTTCAGGGAATTCCAATTGCAACTGCTCGGGTCGGTGACAAGTTATCAATCATAACCTCATTTTTTAATAAACTCAACCAGTTCTGTATCCGTAGATATTTCCTTGATCATAGCCACGAGGGCCTGATTCAGCGAGCTCTTCCATCCTGCTAATCCACCGCCCGTAGTATATGCTCCTTCGTATGACTTCATAAAAACACCTTTTTCTGTGGGTATACAGCTAATCATTATTTTCACACCAGTATGAGCAGTTTGGTTAGTAGAAAAAAGGCGTTGCTGAACTCTATATGTAAAATCGTAGATACTTCCTTCAACGATGAAATCTGCCTTAACATCCGACGAAATATTGACAAATTTGTGACCGTTTCTTTCCAATTCTTTTCTTATCTGATTGGCTACAAACGTTGTTATCGGTTGATCTAATACCAATGTATGCGCACCCACTTGTGCCACTAAAGCTGGATCGTCAACATTTCTGACACGCTTAAATTCTTTGAAAGCAAAGGTTTTGGAAGGCACGCCACGCAATGGGCTACCCGTCTGCAATGTAGAGAAATCACTGGTTTTCAGAATATGGGTACATCCCGTAACTAATAAGATTGCGACCATTAATGATACGATACTATGTGGGTAACTGCTGCGACCTTTCATTTTTCACCTCCTTACTTAAGATATACGAAATCATAAGCCAGGTTTTGCCCGGCCTTCTCTATGATCGCGTCGAGCTCTTTCAATCCGTTTTCTTTATAATAGTTAAGTGTATGTACTTCAGGAGATGACAGAACTTCCTCTCGGTCCCATACTATTTTCCCTGAGCGCAGGTACGTCAATTGACCCTGCACGTGGATCTGGAGGCCAAAATTATCACCAGCAAGGTGAGTAAGGGAAATATTTTTGATGACCAACCGGATTACGGCATTATAACCTGCGTCCGATAATTGGTGGTCGTCATTAATCTTGTTCTTTATATAGTCAACACGATCAAAGCACGAAGCCTTTCTGATGGGTGTGGTAAAAGCTTGAACAATTTTATCTTCAATGCTGCTTATATCGATTTTGGTTCCTATTTCTTTAGCAGATGCACTGTCTGTGTGCGCCCTTTCTGCGGCAGTCCCAATAGCAACATAAGGCAATATAAGAAGAGGTGCGAGTACTGCAATCGCAAGACCTAGACCGGCTGCGCCCGTACCTTCCTGCGTGGCAGGAGTTACATCCAGGGCGTTGGCTGAAGCAAGAATTGCCACTTTTTTGATGCTCGAAAGGCTGTTGCTCGTCAGGTAAGTTTCTTTTGGAGGAGCCGATGCGCAGGAAACAAGGAG
This sequence comes from Candidatus Zhuqueibacterota bacterium, assembly GCA_016783505.1. Classification (GTDB taxonomy): domain Bacteria; phylum BS750m-G25; class BS750m-G25; order BS750m-G25; family BS750m-G25; genus BS750m-G25. Next base: position 2,755 of record JADHWK010000084.1, read on the forward strand.
CAATGCCATGCAGATACATAGACATCGGCGCAATCGCATTTTCATCAAGGCATTCATCCTGGGAACACGGGTTGAATCGTTAGCTTTAACTATAAACCAGATGAGCCTCATCTTTTTATCTCCCTTCTTTTATGTGATCCTTCCTCAATAGTTCAGATGCAGACTCCTCTGCATTACTTGGCACGTAAGTTTTGTGCTTGTTGATTGAGTTCATCGAGGAAGGCTTCAGTACGTGGAACTCCTTGGGGTTTGTTTTTATCAAGCATCACCGGTAATATTAGTAATTTGCTTTTCCCTTTGATGAACCAACCATCGACATCACTGAATATAATAAAATCGCTATTACCAATAGGATAGGATGCCGGGTTGCCATTATGGCGCGCGACAGAAACAGAATCAAATATGCGTCGTTTGGCTATAGCATCTACATTGAATTGATAAGCATTTCGACTAACAGCGGTGAAGAAATCGATTTGTTCTTGGCTAACTCTGGTCCCGCTAAAAGCTTTGATCAAACGTTTCTGTATTTCAACGTCCGATGGGATAATAATCAGGGCTGCACCTCCCACAGGATTTTGATTAGGCTTTATCTCTTTGATAATGTTAGAATATATTTCTGTATTCTTTTGAAGTAGTTCGGAATGATTCAAACCGCAGGCAATTAAAAACATGAATGTTATAACTATAAAAGTAACCAGAGTTAATCTTCTCATGGAGTCCCCTCCCTACTTTATGTTATCTCCTGTCGGGCTGGATGCCTATCAGCGGTTGGCCCCATAATAAGAATAGTTCTGGGGACAATACTCAATTCAACCATTTCTTTCGGCCCAACGACCTAAATCAGCGGCGGGGCTACGACATTTGCTGAAAATCGCACCGCGGCTTATTCCCCGTCCGCTGGATTTGCTTGTTAGGCATTTAATACTGTTCATTTGTCAAATGTTAAGACTTGACACCAATCTCTTCTCATGTCAAGACCTGACACCTTTTCCACCTTTATTGGTTATGCTTCCTGATTCATTCTTGTCTTGACAAAAACTTACTTACTCGCGCTTAGAATCTGGTCATTCATTTTTTCCAAGGCATACACCAAGCTACCCCTGACTGATTCGATAAGTTCAAATTTCCCGGCGCTTCCGGCTTGGAAACCTCCCATAGCACCGCCGCCGCCACCACGATAACCGATCTCTTTAGAATATTGCCCAACAGATGATCCCTCCGTTAATACGGACCAATTCTTATCATATAATTTATAGACTAATTCTGTTGTGCTTGACCATTCTTTTACCGCAAGGGGGAAAATTTTTGTCGTCCTCAACTCAATGTCAGTCTTCTGACCAAATTCAATTGTAATGATTCTGTCAATATCTTGAGGTGCTTTGTTTTTATCTATAAAAAGAGAAACAGATGAAAAGACTTTTCCCAAAGATGCAACAGCTTCCGATTCAATAGCTTCACCTAGCAAAGCTTTATTAATACCTACTCCCACAGGCATCATATAAGCCTTCGTTTTATCGCTGAGGTAGAGGCCTGCTTTAAGAGGTATTATTTCTGATCTGCCCGTATACGAAGCTAAGTCGCGCTTAATGACGTATCTTTCTCCCTGACAGCTCATTAAAAAAGTTAAAATCATTAACACTAATAAACCGATATTTTTTAGTTTCATCGTCGCGTCCTCCTCACCTTATTATTTCAAAGTAATTATGCAAAAATTAATCTTGCGGGCCTAACGCATAAGGTCAGCGGCGGGCAGCTTTTTGCCCGTCCGCTGTAGTGAGTTGTTAGGCAAAATAAATCTGTCCCCTTTTACGTTTTATAGATACAAGTCACAAAGAACAAATGATCGATTTATTTTGACAAAACAGAAACATAATCATGCATAAAGTCATTCATCATTTCTGTTGCTAGGTTGTTACAGGCAATTTTGAGCATGACTTCATGAATTTGCTCCTGTGGAATTACACTCTTATCCTTCTCCTCACTCATTATAGTATGTTTTTTCTCCCAAATACTCTTTGAAGTTCTTGCATCAACGATTTTCAAATTTGCTGATGCAATAGCATAACCTTCCCAATTAGTATTGGCAAAACCTAGTGCTATGGGTGAGGTTACAATAAAGGCAGTAAAATAGGCTATAGCTATATTCCTATCACCTGCATTTGAACCAGCTACAAACTTGTCTATTTCACCAGTGATAATATAATCAATACTTTCCTGTACTGATGAGTCGATATCTTCATTCACTGAACGATTATAAATAACCTGAAATCCCTTAGATCCTTCTAAGCATTCTTTAACCGTCTGCTTGAAACATTCCCCGCCTTGGTTCTTGAATCCTTTTATTAATACATTTTTTACTTTTGTAAATCCGCTCAGATATTTCCGTTCCGTTAATTTCGTCGTTGGTTGAAAATTCGTGGAACAACCATATAAAGAAATCAGGATTAAAATTATGAACAACCTTAAGTTTCTCAAATACTTATAATTATTCACATTCATATATCCACCAGTTGTTAATCCTATATTATTGTGCCTTCTCTATCTTTCCACCAGTCGAAATACGTTTCATAAATGAAGCTTGACCTTCCGCAATCAGATTTAGAAAGTTTATTAGAAAATCTTTACTATCGCCACCGAATCCGCCCATAAATCCGACACGTCTATCAGATGATTTATAAAGGATCTTTTTTGTTTCTGGTGCTCGGATATCTATTTCAACTTGAGCCTTTGCTGCTCCTGCACCAAAACCGACAAAATATCTTAATGCTCTATTACCAGGTTCTAATTCTGAAAGAGATGACTCCAAAACAAGGGTTTTTCCAGTCTGCTTATTAGGGTCTGAAATAGCAGCGGTGTCATCAGTAACTTTAGTAAATAATCCGGTATTATTCATATTTTTGATTAATTGCTTTATAAAATAAATATTTAGCTCTTCAAGATCAATATCAGTTTTTGGTATATTTGGCGAAATAGGTAAGCCAGATATGATTAAAGTTTCATACCCTTTAAAATCAAAACCTGGGGATAAATATACCATCCCAGCATCTTTATCTTCTATCATCTGAAAATCTTTATGAGAAATATTTTCTACGGGAGTCATTCTATGAGCACCACAACCAATAAGTGACAACAACAATAAAGCTAAAACAATCTTTTTCATTTTCATTCTCCTTTTCATTTTTATTAGGGCCTAACGGGCAGCGAGATGAGCCGCCGTCGGTTGGGGGCGGAAATTGCATGCTAATGCAATTTTCCGTGCCAACCGACCGAGCGGAGCGAAGCCCGGAGGGGGTCGGCTCGATTGAGTTTGATAGGCGGAGCGCCTTTGGCG
>JADHWK010000085.1 GCA_016783505.1 Candidatus Zhuqueibacterota bacterium
GCCCGGCTGGCCACATACAGTAGAAGCTCGGTAAAATCCTCCATCCTTTCGTTTTCCCGGTCCAGAAGGATGCGGCGGATCCCCTCGGATATCTTCGTCCCCCCGGGCTCCCGAACCAGAACTACCTGATGACCCTCGCGTTTCAACCTTTCCTTAAGCAGTTGGACCTGGGTCGTCTTGCCCGAAAAGTCAACCCCCTCAAAGGTAATCAATGATCCCTTCTGCCCACCTATCCTTTCAGTCAAGCCAGTTCCTCCTCCGACTTTTGAAATATAATAATGTTTCCCGCAAAAAGCAAGAAATAAAAAAGACAATCAACGTAAGATCAATTGCCTACATTTATCTAATATCCCTAATTCGGAATTTCATTTTTAGCCCACGAATTTATTCGTGGGCCTTTAAGGCGCATTGAGAATTTTAACCGTTTTAACGGTTTAATTTGATACCCACGATTAAAATTGTGGTTTTCCTCTTTCAGATCGTCAGTGAAGTTGTCGTCCCCGACAAAACCGCTGTCAAAGATTTCCGATGAATGAGGTGGACTCCTAGAGCACAAACTTACAAAAGATAAGATTTACCGTGACTTTTTCAGTTTCAAACGAGAATCACTCTGATATCTCCGAACAACCACCAGGAGCATAAGGCCACCAATAAACAACAAAAGACTGAAAAACTGAGACACCGTCACTCCCCAATCCCCAATGAAGAACAGCTTCATGCTTTCCTTATACCAGCGGAAGAATTCGATAAAAAACCGAAAGGAAGAATAAAGTATTAAAAAGAGGATAGTTGTAAAGCCATCAAAGGTTTTGTAACGTTCTGAATAGAGAAGTGATAGAAAGATGATGAATCCCCCCAGGGAAGAGTAAATTTGGGTGGGATGAATGTGCCTGCTGGGAAAGATATACCCCGCCGCACTGTCGGGGGGAAAGACCATCGCCCACGGGGCTGATGAGGCTATCCCGAAACAACAGCCGTTGAAAAAACAACCCACCCGGGTGATAGCAATACCAAGTGCCAGCGAGGGTATCAAGATGTCGGCTATTTTGTGGACGGGGAGCTTCCTCTTCTTCAGAAACCATACCGAAGCGCCTGCAGCCAGTATCCCACCGCCCAGAAAAACCAGCCCGGCGATGCCAATGGTGCCGTCACTCTGGAAGGGGTTTACCACGTCCAGCCAGTGACCCCGGAATTCGTCCATGTGGAAGAGGACATAGGTGATACGGGCCCCGACCAGGGAGGCAATTACGATGACCACCGACAGGTCTATAATATGGTTGGGATCAACACCGGCCCTTTTTGCCCTCCGCATGGCCAGATAAATCCCAACAAAAAAGGCCGTCGCCAGCATAAGCCCATAGGTATGTAGCTCAAACCGTCCGATGGAAAACAGCGTACGATGCATGTTCAGATAAAAGGTTATTGGGTCATTAAGTTATTAGGTTATTGCAAATTGAGAGTTGTGACCGGGGATAAATTCACCCCCATTCTTCCAATCATCTATCCTTCCACTACGGGTTTGGGACATCATTCCGTTTTGGCTCCCTCGGTCACGATAACGAATTCCCCCTTTGGTTTTTTTGTCCGAAAATATTCCAGAGCCCCGAACAGGTTAGATCGAACGACCTCTTCGTGAAGTTTAGTTAACTCCCGAGCCACCGCCACCCGCCGATTGCCCAGGACTGCCAAAAGGTCTTCCAGCGTTCTCACCAGCCGGTGGGGGGCCTCGTAGAAGATCAGGGTCCGCTCTTCATTCCGCAGACGCTCTAATCTTTTATTCCGTCCCTTCTTGGCCGGCAGGAAGCCCTCAAAGACGAACCTATCGGTGGGGAGCCCGGATACCACCAGGGCCGAAAGGGCGGCGTTGGCCCCGGGCACAGGAACCACGGTAACATCATTGGCTAAGGCCCGGGTGACCAGATAATAAGCCGGGTCGCTGATCCCCGGCAGCCCGGCATCGGAGATGACGGCCACCGATTGACCATCAGTTAAGGATTTGATCAGCATGGGTGTCCGCTGAGTCTTATTGAAGTCATGGTAGCTGACCAGCCGGGTTTTGAACCCGAAGCGCTTCATCAAAAGCCCCGCCCGGCGGGTATCCTCGGCTGCCACCCAATCAACCCCTTTAAGCACCTCCACCGCCCGGTGGGTCATGTCCCCTAAGTTGCCTATGGGGGTTCCCACCACAAATAATTGACCTTTACCTTTTCTCGCTGGTTGATGATTTATCTGTTTTCCCCTTTCCCGGGTTTTAGTGGTTTTCATTAATAAATCCGAAATTCGAATACCTGCCCGCCATCCCGAATACTCGGGACAAATATCAAATTTTCAAAACGCTATTCGCTTAAATTATATTTTCGGATTTTGTCCCGAAGCATCAGGATCGGTCATTTATCGTGCCTAAGGCAGATCCCCCTTAGGCGGAAATTTGTTTCGTGCTTCGGATTTTTGTATGCATTTTATTCAGACATGGCTAAAATAATCAATAAGCCTGATGAGTTACAATCTTTACCCTATCCCCCCTTCACCTCTGCCCCCTTTCCCTCAAGCTCCCAAAAGAGGGCGCACCTTTCTTACAAAAGATGCGCCACAACAACTACCCAATTTTCTATCTCCCCCAATCCCGGACATACAGAAAATCGCTTCCCACCGTGCGGGAGGAAATCTTGGGGATCAGCGGAAGCAGGCGTTTGAACTGGCTTCCCTTAATCTTGGCCCGAATGGCGTTGATAAACTCCCGGGAAAAACCGGCTTCCTCTAATTCGGGTTCAGAATAGCGACCGTCTACCATCAACACCAGCAGGCGATCCATCTGGGGGTAGGAAAAGCCCAGTTCGCCCTCATCGGTCTGCCCGACCCACAGGTCGGCAGTAGGCACCTTATTTAGAATTTTCTGGGGTACCTTAAGGTGACGGGCCAACTGTCTCACCTGGGTTTTGTACAGATCACCCAGGGGCACCAGAGCCGCCGCCATATCCCCGTGGAGGGTGCCGTAGCCCAACAGCAGCTCGGTCTTATTCGAGGTTCCGATAACCAGACCCTTTTCCCGGGCCGACAGGTCGTAAAGAACCATCATCCGGGCTCGGGCCAGTAGGTTCCCTTTGCGGATAAGATCCAATCCCGGGGATTGGGTCAGATAGGCTTCAACCATGCCGGTGATGTCGAAGGTCTCGCACCGGATGCCCAGTTCATCACCAACTAACCGGGCATCTTCCAGACTGTCTTTCCGGCTCTCTGCATAGGGGAGGAGAACTCCGAGTATCTTCTCCTTCCCCAGGGCCTCTGCGGACAGATAGGCTGTGACGGTGGAATCCAGTCCCCCGGAAAGGCCGATTATCCCCCAAGAGAACCCGGCCTTCCCCACCTCCTGGCGGATAAAATCCACCAATAATTTTTTGACTAATTTTTCGTTAATATCGAGGGGAGACATAACAAGTTCTGGGAGTTAAAATTCTTTCAAACTCTTACTTAAAATCCTCATTGCCTCATCAATCTCGACGGCGGTGAGGTTCAGGGGGGGACGGAAGCGGATGGTCTGATCTCCACATTTGAGAACCACCAGTCCGTTATTTAGAATTCTCTTCAACAGTTCATCCCGTCCTTCCGTTCCTTCAATGACATCGAAGGCCGTCATCAATCCCCGACCCCGGGCGTTAGTAATCTTTGAGGAAAATTGGGCTTGGACTTCTAAAAGCTTATTCAGAAGATAATCCCCCATCCGGGCGGCGTTCTCCACCAACCCCTCTTCGTGAATAATCTCCAGATATTTCTGAAACCGCACCATATCAATCAAGTTGCCCCCGAAGGTGGAGTTCAGCCGGTTGGGGACTTTAAAGACATTATCCTCGACCTCATCCACCCTCTCACCCACCAGGACTCCGCACACCTGGGTCTTCTTGCCGAAGGCCATGGCGTCCGGCTTGACGTCGAAGTGCTGATGGGCCCAGAACCTCCCTGTCAACCCCACCCCGGTCTGCACCTCATCGAAGATTAAAAAGAGATCCTCCTGGTCGGCGATCTCCCTTAAGGCTCTTAAGAATTCCCCCCGAAAGTGGTTATCCCCCCCCTCCCCCTGGATTGGTTCAATGATGATGGCGGCGATGTCGTCCCGGTTTTCCAAAATGGCCTGTTTAACCTGGGCCAGCGCCCTTCTTTCCGCTTCCTCAACTTTCTTTAGATTTTCCTCGTTTAAGGGAAAGGTAATCTTCGGATTGTCAACCCGGGGCCAGGTGAATTTGGGGTAGAGGTCGGTCTTCACCGGGAGGGTGTTGGTTAAAGACATGGTGTAGCCGGTGCGGCCGTGGAAGGCCTGGCGGAAGTGGATCACCTGGGTGCCCTTCTCCCCTTTAATTCCTTTTTTCCAATTCTTTTTAATCTTCCAGTCAAAGGCCGTTTTCAGGGCATTTTCAATCCCCAGGGCTCCACCTGAGATCAGGAATAGGTGGGGAAGGTAATCGGGCATCCCCAGCCTGGCAAAGGTGTCCACGAACTCCGCCATCTCCACTGTAAATATATCGGAATTGGAGGGCTTATGAAGGGCCGCCCGGGCCAATCTATCGAGAAATTCCGGGGTCGTTAGCTTGGGGTGATTATACCCCACCGGTGAGGAGGCGAAGAAGGTGAAAAAATCCAAATACCACCTGCCCCCCCTGGCGTCATAGATGCGGGAACCCCGGCTCTTTTTGGGGTCGAACACGATGTCGAAACCGTCGAGCAGCATGTGTCGGCTCAGCGTTGAGTGCACATTTTCAGGCCCAATTCTGGTCATAGTCTCTCCCTATCCAAAAATGGTAATAGTTCACCACTACCAAAAATACACCACAAAAATACGGATTTTTCCCAAAAAAGTCAAGGACAATTCCAGGGGTTAAGAAAGGCCCCTAAACATATTAGTGATGCCCATATAAAAAGGGTCCGCAGGAATACGAGACCCTTTTCCTTAAAGAATTATTGGCTTCAATTGCAAAAAGGTCAAAACCGGTCAGGAGTCCGACTTAAGCGATCAAACACGGTCTGTGACTGTGTTTAAGGCAACATATCTATGCTTTGAAATTACAGAACATTAACAAGACATCCGTAGGATATCGAATCACACTTAGAATACTAGGGTAACTTTTGTTCTGAAAGAATTATTTACCTTCAGGTTAATGACATGACCGGGCTGTTTAGTTCTTAAAAGAGGGCGTTTCCCTTATTTAATCACCACTACGGTTACGGTATAACCTGAAGGTGTCTGCAATGCAACAAAGTATTTTCTTTCGGCTCCCTCTCCATTTCAAAAATCATACCTTACATAAAGAGTCTGTGAAAATGACCACTTCCCCTTTTCGTAATTATAGGCCCCCGGAAAGCCCCTCGAAATCCTCATCTCGGTGCCCACCGATACTGACCCCCGGGTGAACATCAACTGTGGCTCAGCCCAAAGGGTCAGCTTTTCCGGGTATACTTCAGGGTCATTTCCGTTCAGGTCAAAATATCCCAGGAAGAACATCCATGGTGTCATACCCCGGTTCCAGACCACCGTCAACTGGGCATTGGGACGGCTTCCCTTCTCCTTCCGTAGAAGGGTTTGAACATCAACCTTTAAGAATTTCAAATCAATCTGATTGAACTGTATCCCCCCCAGCCACACGGGTTGGATCTCGGTCCGACCAAATTGCACCCCGTCGTTGTACTGAACGGTAAGGTCCATAACTGGGATAAGGTGAAATTGTCGTGAAATTTCATAATAGGCATCCTGGGTACCTCCCTCTTTAAAGGTGAGGTCCAGAAACCAGAAGGTGGATCCCCAGCCGTCAGCCCCGAAAAATTCATTGGTAGCCGTCCAGTTCACCTGCTGAAAATCCCGGTGGAGCTGCAGGTTTACCCCGGCCCACCCGGGGGACAAGAACAGAATGGTTACCAGCAGGGCAGCACGGATTGGGTTAAACAGGCTCTCTTTCATGATACTCCGATAAAAATGGTTCAAATCATTACAATAAAATTCCTCCGACTTCCGTAATCGCTGGGTCC
>JADHWK010000086.1 GCA_016783505.1 Candidatus Zhuqueibacterota bacterium
ACTACAACGACTCTGGCCAGTGGATAATTCCCAAAATTTTTGACTGCCGCAGTAAGGACATTTTTTCATAGCTGAAAAATAACTATTTTTCAGCTAGTTATCAATACCTTTTAGTGTAATTTTGATGGGCCATTACCATCTTTTTTATTCCCCTCCCTTCAGTCGGGCCCCTAACTGACCTGAATGACCTGGAGGAAGCAAAATTTTTTGCTATACTTTAGAAAGAGAACAAAGGAGGTCAAAATATGAAATTTAACGAAATCATCGTATGTATCGGTATTTTCGTACTGCTGGATGTCGCTTTATCTTTTGCCTGTACTACCATCACCGTCGGGAAAAAAGCCTCTGTGGATGGGTCGGTGATGACCTCCCACACCTGTGACGGCCATGAGGGTCGTACCTGGATCGGGGTGGTGCCGCACCGATCTTACAAATCAGGGGCGATGGGGGCGATCCACAAGGGAACGGATAATCAATTAAGCCCAACTGATTTTACTGGGGTCAACGTTTTAGGCAAGATACCCCAACCAAGAGAGACCTTCGGTTACCTTTATGGGATCTATGGTTTGATGAACGAGCACCAGCTCGCTATCGGGGAGTCCACCTTTGATGGGCGGGAGGAGTTGAGGAATGAAAAGGCATTATTGGATTGTTGTGAGCTCACCCGGCTGGTTATGGAGCGGGCCAGGACCGCGCGGGAAGCGATCCGACTAATAGATGAGCTGACGAAAAGATATGGCTACAATGATAAAGGCGAGTGTCTCACCATCGCAGATAAAGATGAGGTATGGCATTTAGAAATCCTGGGTTGCGGCGAGGACAGGGTTGGTGCGGTGTGGGCGGCACAAAGAATTCCCGACGATCATGTTGGTGTCTGTGCCAATGGCAGTCGCATTCGGCAGCTCGACCTTTCCGACCCGGACCAGTTTATGGCCTCGGAAAATGTCTTCTCATTAGCCGAGGAGATGGGCTGGTGGGACCCCCAGGGTGGAGAGGCCTTCCAGTTCTGCTACGTCTACGCCGACCGGAGGAGCATGGCGGCCCGACGGAGGGAATGGAGGGTTTTTGATCTTCTGGCGCCCTCCCTCAAACTCGACCCCAACGGGGAAAACTTTCCCTTCTCTATTAAACCGGACAGCCTCGTATCCGTTCAGAAGATTATGGAGATATTCCGGGATACCTTTGAGGGTACGCCCTTTGACATGACCAAATTCATGCTCGTCCCCGACGACAGTGGCAGGGCCGTAAAAAGCCCCTACGCCGACCCCTTCATCAACTATGAAGCGATGCCCCTGTTCAAGATCAGCGGCGGATGGCATGAGCCTGGGGGGCGGGGATGGGAAGAACTGGGGGAACGGTGTCTGGCCCGGTGGTACTGCATCTACGTGACGGTGACCCAGTCCCGCTGCTGGCTGCCCGATCCCATAGGCGGGCTGGTCTGGCTTGGCTACGCCAACCCGGCGATGACGGCCTACGCTCCATTTTACAACTGTGTCACCCGTTTGCCCCAATCCTACCGCATCAACGGTCGCCCCGGCTACAACCAGGATTGCGCCTGGTGGGCGTTTGAGCGGGTGGCGTGTCTGGCCAAGCGGATCTGGGGCCATATGCGGGTGGATGTGGATTCGGTGCGGAGCCAGATCGAAAAGCAGGGGTTTGAAGACCAGCCCGAAATCGAATCACAGGCGGCGGCGCTCTACAAAAAAAGTCCGAAGCGAGCGATAAAACTTCTCACCAACTATACGAATGAGTATTGTGATCGCATCGTGAAGGCCTACTGGAACCTGGGAGATCATCTCTGGAGCAAGTACTACGATAAGATGTAAAATTGCCCTAAACATATTTTATATATTTGACCACCCTGATTCTGATGGGTTATCACAGGTAGTTGTAGCCGCATGCGGCTACAAGAAAAGTTACGGCGAGGGTGACGAGGTCCGTTTCGTAGTTGGATTATGGTTAGGAAAATATTATAACTGCGATAAAAGAACCGACGCGAAAAGAAATCTTGTCGCTATGGAGTTCTTTGGCGGGTCTTGTTTTTATTGAACTACCCTTACAAAAGAATCGGCACAACAGGGTTTCAAACTATGTTAGATTACACATAAATAAAATGGATCTGACACCGTTTGTAACGGTGTCTTTAAACCCCTTTCAAAATTAACCCTCTCAGCCCTCAAACAGGGTTACAAACCCTGTTTGATCAAGTTTTGCCATGAGAATACAATTTTCATCCTTATTTATGAAATCAAGTCTGGAAGTCTACTTTGTTATTGTTTTCCTCTTTTCCGGTATGATCTTCGGGCAGACCCTGTCAGGAGACTACAGGGTGCTGGGGGGTCGGAGGATTAAGGAGATCATCATTCGGGGAAATTCAAAGACCAAGGATTGGGTCATCCGCCGGGAAATTTATTCCCAGGTGGGTGAACCCTTCGACCCCCAATTGATGGCGGAAGACCGCAACCGCATTGATAACCTGCAGATCTTCAGCGAGGTAAGGATAACTCCGATCCCGTCTGAAGGGGATACCAGTATCACTTTATTAGTTAGGGTTAAGGAACGGCTCAATTTTTTTCCTTATCCGACTTTGGACTGGACAGAGGAAAATGGGTGGATGTACGGCGGCGGGGCGGCGCTTGAGAACTTCAGGGGGCGAAACCAAAAACTTTACTTCGAGGGCCTGTTCGGGGGGGTGACCAATTTTTTCCTCAAGTTTTCCGATCCCTGGATCACCGGAAATCACGTCTCCATGGGGATCAAATTGTTCCGCAAAGAGAGGGAAAATAGATATGAGGAGTTTTACGAGACAAGCTACGGTTTTAGACTCTCTGCTGGACGGTATTTTTCTGAATACATCAAGACCAAGGCCGAGGGGGGTTACCTCAGCCTGACTGCCGACAGGGCGGGGAAGACCATATCCCCCTCCAGAAGGGATCATCTGCCCTGGGCCCGGGTGATCCTGTGCTACGACAACCGGGATCTGTATTATAATCCCCATAAGGGATGGCTCAACACTTTTTCTCTTTCCCATACCGGGTTGCTAAAACAGGACCAACCCAACTTTCAATCCTTCACCGCTGATGTGCGCAGATATTTGCCCCTATGGTTCGATCACGTGCTGGGGATAAACGGTCTGTTGGCCCTACAGGGGGGACGGGTTCCCATATATCAGGGGTTTTACCTGGGTGGGGTAGCGACAGTGCGGGGCTGGGATCCAAACTCCCGCCGGGGTAGGAATCTTTTCTTAGCATCAACTGAATATCGCTTTGACCTCCTCAGAAAAAAAGCCTATACAGAGTGGTTTGACTTCGGGTTGGGTGGGGTTTTGTTTGTGGATTCAGGAATTGTCTGGGATACCGGCGATCAATGCCGGTGGTCCCGGGGCTTAACGGGTTATGGACTGGGAATTCGGTTGTTCATGCCCATCGTTGGGGTTTTTCGCATTGACCTCGCCTGGAATACCAGGGGTCAGATTCAATGGGAGATCTATCAAGGGGCGAAGTTTTAACCCTCCCCGCCGCTCCATGCTGGGGACCGTTCCGTTAGACGAAATGATTTGGTATAAACATAGTAGGGAGTGAAAAAGCCCTGCTTTTTCAATGCAATCCCGAGGTTTCGGGGTTGCGCTCCTCATTGCACAAGGGAATTTCTTTGGGACAAGTGATGAAGGACCTCACGCAAATAGCTATTGATACCGCGGTTCAACGGGGGGCCAGCTACGCCGATTGCCGGATTGTGGAGACCCAAACCGAGGACATCACCGTTCGCAACGGTAAGATCGGGGCCCTCAATCATTCGGAAGACCTGGGGTTTGGGGTGAGGGTCATCGCCTCCGGAGCGTGGGGCTTTGCCTGCAGCAGCAGGGTGAACCGTGAGGAGGTAGCTCACGTCAGTGCCCAGGCGGTCCAGATCGCTCTGGCTAGCGCCCGGCTTAAGTCGGAAGATGTGCGGCTGGCCCCTGAAGGGCGCCACCATGATTGCTGGCAGACCCCTTTCCTCATAGATCCCTTCCGGGTGTCCCTGGAAACGAAGCTGGATTTATTGCTGTCAATTGATAAGATTTTGAGAAAAAACCCTAAAATCAAGGCTGCTGAGGCCAATCTGAGCTTTAAAAGGGAACATCAATGGCTGGCTACTTCGGAGGGTACGTTTATTGATCAACTCCTGTTAAGAAGTGGAGCCGGGTATACGGCCACCGCCGTGGAAGGTGACGATGTTCAAGTTCGGTCGTTCCCCAACTCCTTCCGGGGTCAGTTCATGACAATGGGCTATGAGCTGGTGCTGGGGCTGCCCTTGCTGGAAAATGCGGAGAGGGTCAGGGAAGAGGCACTAGCCCTGCTTAAGGCCAAGCCCTGCCCGTCGGGCCAAAAAGATCTCATCCTCGATGGTTCTCAACTGGCCCTCCAGATTCACGAATCGGTGGGGCATCCCACCGAGCTCGACCGGGTTATGGGGATGGAGGCTAACTACGCCGGTACCTCCTTCCTCAATACAGATAAGTTGAAAAATTTTCAATACGGATCGGAGATAATCAATCTGGTATGCGATTCAACCGTTCCCAACGGTCTGGCCACCCGGGGTTACGATGATGATGGGGTCCCATCCCAGCGCTGGCATCTGGTCGAGGATGGACGGTTTGTGGGCTATCAGTTTAATCGGGAACTGGCCCATCTGATAGATGCCTCCAGATCCAGCGGCAACTCACGGGCTGACGGATGGGAGAACATTCCCATCATTCGAAACACCAACCTGAGCCTGATGCCGGGGGAATGGGAGCTTGAGGACCTGATCGCCGACACCAAAGAGGGGATCTACCTGGAGACCAACCGCAGTTGGAGTATAGACCAGCAGAGGTTAAACTTTCAATTCAGCACCGAAATCGGCTGGGAAATCAAAAATGGGAAGAAGGGGACCATATTAAAAAATCCCACCTATCAGGGGATTACCCCCCAATTCTGGCGTTCCTGTGATGCCATTTGTAATTCCAACTATTGGACGCTGTGGGGGGTGCACAACTGCGGCAAGGGCCAGCCTTCCCAGAGGGCGGAGATGTCACACGGAGCGGCCCCGGCCCGGTTCCGAAACGTCACTGTCGGTGTCCGGTCTTAAAAAGTGGTTCTTCCCGGATTTGGGAGGGGTAATCAATTATTCGATATCTATATTTAAGATCTTTCCCCTTGATGAGACTTGTAAGATTCCCTATTCGTAGGTTGCGATGGTTATCCCCCCGAAGCTTCGGGGGGGAATGAAAGGGGGGTGTTTAAGACATGGTAAAGAAAACTTATTACAATCCAAAACTGAAAGCACTCTCAAGAAGATTGCGTAGGAAAGGCACTTTATCTGAAGTTCTGCTTTGGATGCAAATCAAAGGAGGACAGATAAAAGGCTATAAATTCACCCGGCAAAAACCTATGGGGAATTACATTGTAGATTTCTATTGCGGCAGACTTCGTTTGGCGATTGAAATTGATGGCATCAGCCATGAAGACAAGTTCAAAGAGGATAAGATACGACAGAAGGAAATCGAAAAACAAGGTGTAAAATTCTTAAGGTTTTATGATTCTGATATAAAAAACAACATGGAAGGTGTGATAGCAGTTATTAGGGATTGGATTGAGAGGGAGGAAAAAAAAGGGGTATAATGCCTTAATAGCATTTAATAGGTTTTAACACCCCCCTACATCCCCCCTTAATAGGGGGGACTTGTAGAAATGATAAAAGTATAGGCTTGGTGGTAATACCCCTTAATAGGGGGGACTTGTTAAAGGGATGAAGTGTAGGCTTGGTGGTAATCACCCCTTCATAGAGGGTTAATCAATTTATAAAATAATTCATATAAATATTGCTACTTACAATAATCCGGGAATTACTAAAAAAGTTATCG
>JADHWK010000010.1 GCA_016783505.1 Candidatus Zhuqueibacterota bacterium
CACCGAACAAACCAAAAAAGTCCGTTAAGGGCTTAATGGGGAGTTATATCCAAAAAATCACTGATTTTTATCCCTTTGAATTTACTACAACTTTTCGGCACCCACTTTTTTCTTGACAGGAGCATTATAGGATGTCCCCTATTACACGTACAGTGGAAAAAAGGAAAACCAGGGTCATTTTATGAGGTCATCAAACAATGAAAAAAAACCCTCTTAAAAAAGCATTTTCAGAAAACAGGCAAACCTATGGATCGTGGATAACGCTTTCCCATCCCTTGATCCCTGAAATACTGGCCCCGGCAGGATTTGACTGGCTGGTGGTGGATATGGAACACAGCTCGATCGGATTAACAGAGCTTTTCCCCCTGATCATATCCATCGAAGCAAACGGCATGGTGCCGCTGGTGCGCGTTGGTGAGAACAATCCCAATTTGATTAAACGGGTAATGGATGCCGGAAGTTATGGGGTGATCGTCCCTAATGTGAAGAGCGCACAGGAGGCACTCCATGCTGTCCATGCGGTTAAATATCCGCCCGAAGGTACCCGCGGCGTAGGTCTTTATCGGGCCCAGAAGTACGGCCGGGAGTTCGAAGAGTATAAGAAATGGCTTTCAGAGCAGAGCCTTGTCATTATTCAGATTGAACACATTGAAGCAGTTCACCGGATTGATGAGATATTCACAGTGCCGGGCATCGATGCCTTCATGATCGGACCCTACGATCTCTCCGGTTCTCTTGGAAAACCCGGTGAATTTGGTGACCCTGAAGTCGTTGAAGCACTGGAAAAAGTCCAGGAGGCAGCCGATCGTCATCAGGTACCGGCAGGTTTTCATTCGGTTTCTTCCGACCCGGAAGAAGCCCGCCGAAGAATGGAACAGGGATACCGGTTTTTGGCCTTCAGTCTCGATACTATTTTTTTAGGTGATGCGGCCTCCCGCGCATTATCGGAATTGAGAGGGTATTAGATGAATATCATCGGCATAATACCGGCGCGAATGGCATCGACCCGATTTCCAGGAAAACCCCTTGCAGAAATCCTGGGAACTCCCATGCTGGGTCACGTTTACTTTCGCAGTCGCATGAGTGCCACGCTGAATGATCTTTATGTGGCCACCTGCGATCATGAGATCGTTGATTATATTTCGTCGATTGACGGTAAGGCGATAATGACCAAAGATACACACGAACGGGCATCCGACCGAACCGCTGAAGCGATGCTCAAAATCGAATCGGAAACCGGAAGCCATATCGATATTGTGGTTATGATCCAGGGAGATGAACCTATGGTGTTTCCGGAGATGATAGATGCATCAGTCCGACCTCTAGTCAATGATAAGCGCATCATGGTCAGCAATTTGATGGCCCCCTTGAAGAATCGCGCGGAGCATGAGGATCCGAACGAAGTAAAGGTCGTGGTGGACCGGGAGAACTTTGCCCTCTATTTCTCCCGTGAACCTATACCTTCGTGGAAAAAAGGTGCAGAAACCCTTCCCATGCTGAAACAGGTCTGCATTATTCCCTTTCAGAGAGATTTTTTAATCAAGTTCAATGAACTGGAACAAACCACTCTGGAAGAGATCGAGTCCGTGGATATGCTCAGAATCCTGGAACATGGATACCAGGTGAAAATGATTGAGGTTGATATGGATACATACAGTGTGGATACCATTGAGGATTTAAAGCGTGTCGAGAAACTGATGGAGAAAGATTCTTTGATAGCCAAGTACGAAATGGAAAAGAAATGAATATTGCGATCACAACCACTTCGTTTGGTAAATATGATAGTTCACCTTTGGCGCGATTGAAAGGCGCGCAGATTCACTATATTTTAAATCCCTATGGAAGGAAGCTTACAAAGGAAGAAGTTCTTGATATGTCGAAAGGTGTAGACGGTATTATTGCCGGGACGGAACCGTTAGGTGAGCAGGTGCTAAGAAAATTGCCACGACTCAAAGTAATTTCGCGATGTGGGGCCGGGATGGATAATGTTGATTTAGACGCGGCAGAAAGACTGGGAATTAAGGTTTTCAACACGCCCTACGGGCCAACGTTAGCCGTTGCAGAGTTGACCGTAGGCTTGATCCTCGATCTTTTAAGAAAAGTTACCCTGATGGACAGCGAGTTAAGGGCGGGTGTGTGGAATAAACGAATGGGAAACCTTCTATACGGCAAGAAGGTCGGGATTATTGGTTTTGGAAGGATAGGCCAGAAAGTTGCTGAACTGGTGATGACCTTTGGCGTCGAGGTCGGCTACTGTGATGTCTGTGAGATTTCATGTGATTTATCTTGTACCGCAAAGGAATTCGAAAACCTACTTGCTTGGTCCGATATTATTACCCTGCATATATCTGCGCAAAAGGAGATGGTACTCATTTTAGGGGAAAAAGAAATAGGAATGATGAAAGAAGGGGCGTGGTTGGTGAATGTAGCTCGAGGGGGGATTGTGGATGAAGAGGCTCTTTATCAAACGTTAAAAAGAAATCATTTGGCAGGAGTTGCTCTGGATGTGTTCGGCAGTGAACCATACAATGGCCCATTGAGTACTTTAAACAATGTTATTATAACGCCCCATATAGGATCATACGCTCTGGAAGCACGGGTCGCGATGGAAATGGAGTCAGTTGAGAATATTATTGTAGGATTAAAAGGTAAATGAAAATGAAAGAAGGTGGCAAAAAAAGTTAAGCAGTTATGACGATATGAATCAGGGGGTTTGGACGTGCTATATTGGGGAATTTGAAAACTGATGAATGTGAAGGATATTGTATGAAGGATATTCAGGCGATCTTTTTTGATTTCGATGGTGTTATCCTCGAATCGGTGGACGCAAAGGCATGGGCTTTTGAAAAGTTATTTGATGAATACCCTCAATACGTTGACGATATTGTATCCTTTCATTATGCAAACGGTGGTATGTCCCGTTTCGATAAGTTTCGATACATCTATAAAAGTATCCTAAAACAACCCCTTTCAGAAGTACAATTTAAACAACTCTGTGATGATTTTTCAGATCTTGTTTATAATCGTGTACTGGAATGTGATTTTGTCTCAGGAGCCAGGGAGTTTTTAGACAATTACTACAAGAAAATGTCGTTATTCATTATATCAGGAACACCCCAAGATGAAATGGTTAAGATAGTGAATGAAAAAGGATTATGTCAGTATTTTCAAGGTATTTACGGCTCGCCGACACCGAAGGGGGTGTGGTTAAAGAGAATTATTGAAGAGAGATGCCTGGATCCAACGAAATGCATTTTTGTAGGTGATGCAACCAGCGATTATAATGCAGCAAGAGAGAATGATCTTTTTTTTGTGTTGCGGGTGACCGATTCAAATTACGACATTTTCAAGGACAAAAAAGTTGATCTTGAGATATCAGACCTTTTTGAATTGGAGAGTTATATCTCACAAGGGGGTAATTAAGTGGATAAAAAAGAAGTTCCATGGAGTGGGAGGGGGCATAATTATACCAAGACTGAAATTGATGCCGTAATTGAAGCCATGACCCAAGCAGACCCCCTGACACAGGGAACACATTTGGCTGAATTTGAAAAAAAGTTTAAACATTACTTGGGCATTGAGCACGCCTTTGCAGTGGCCAACTGTACAAACGCACTCGATCTTGCCGCATTATTATCAGGGCTAAGAAACGGTGACGAAGTAATTATTCCCGCCCACACTTTTTGTGCAACGGCCATTCCTTTTGCCAGGACAGGCGCTAAGATAGTGTGGGCCGATATAGATCCACAGACGCTGGTCGTATCAGCCGAAACGATAAGACCGCTCATTACTGAAAAAACCAAGGTTGTCGTGGTTGTCCATCTATATGGATTAATGAGCGACATGGAATCCATAATGGACCTGGCAAAAGAATTTGGTCTCTTGATCGTTGAAGATTGCGCTCAGGCCATCGGTGCGGATATTAATGGGGAGAAAGCCGGGACCTTTGGAGATTTCGCTTGTTTCAGCTTCCATGGCGCTAAAAACATGTCCACTTTGGGCGAAGGAGGAATGCTGGTTGTTAGATCAAACGAGCTTGCTTCGCCAGTGCTAGGATTACGTCATAATGGCAGTCGCCCGTATAGAGGAGAAAGGGATCAATACTGGAAACCGGCTATGAGCAATGTGGAATCCGACATAGATGGTATTTGGCCTTACAATTTTTGTTTAGGAGAAATTGCGTGTGCTGTAGGTTCCACTTTGCTTGACCGAATAGATGAGATGAATGCCCAAAGAATCGCGCGTGCAACCCGATTCATCAAGGCGATGAGGGATTATCCAGAAATAGTTTTTCAAAAAATGCCAACAGGTTTTAAACATATTTACCACCTTCTTGCTGCCAGGTTTGATAGTCCGAAATATGGAAAATCAAACGATGACTTTATTCGGCTCATGTCAACAAAGTACAGAGTGAAGGTGATTGTACAGTATTACCCCCTCTATAGATATCCACTATTTATTAAAAACGGATTTGGAGAAGCCAACTGCCCCAACTCCGACGCCTTTTACGACAACATGGTTTCATTTCCCTTTCATCTGTGGATGACCGAGACGGACTTTGACTATATGATTCATGCAACCCGAGCGGCACTCGATGAGCTGAGGAGGTAAAAGTGGAATTCTCCTTTTTTATGGGGACACGTATCTTTTTCGGGAGTGACAGCTTTGCCCAACTTAGGCAAATCATAAAAAGTACCCGGTATTCGAGGATCGGGATTGTTGTGGATCACAATCTTACAGGCCTTCCCATTACCCAGGATCTGCTCTCGGTGATAAAAGAAAATACCGGGACTATTACCAACAAGGTTACGGTCACAGAGCCAACTTACCGCTACCTTGAAGAAATCCGCCAGCCCTTTATGGAAAGCGGCATACAGGCCGTTGTCGGAATCGGGGGGGGAAGCGCATTGGATACGGCCAAGGCCGTTGCCGTGCTGGTCAACAACAAGGATAAGGCTATTACCTACCGGGGTTTCGATAAAATGACCGAACCGGTGCTGCCTGTTTTGGCCATTCCCACGACTGCCGGAACAGGCTCAGAAGTAACTCTCAACGCTTCCTTCATTGACGACGATGAGAAAAGAAAACTTGGTATCAATGGGGAGGCCATTCGGCCCCAGTATGCTTTTTTAAATCCAAAAATGGTTGTGAGCTGCCCCAAAGAGGCCGCTGTTTCAGCAGGATTGGATGCACTGGTTCACGCTGTGGAAGCCTTTGCAGCAAAGAAATCGACATATGTCTCGCGGATCTTTTCCAGGGAAGCGGTTCGCCTTGTATTGAATAATCTCGAAAAAGCTGTTCTGGAGAGGAATGAGAGCGCCCTCGAACAGGTATTCCTGGGAAGCATGTTTGCCGGAATCGCGATGATGAATTCGGGTACGGGACCGGCAGCGGCATTTTCATATCCATTAGGTGTTCATAAAAAGGTGCCCCATGGATTAGCGGGTGGTGTTTTTTTGCCCATGATTATGGAGTGGAATGTCAGAAGTGGTTATCAAGGATATGGAGATCTGGCTTCAATGATTTCAATGGAGAAATCATCGTCTCCTCAGGACGAAAAGGCCCGATATGTGGTCAATCGATTCAGAGAGTTGTGGCAGAACCTTGGTGTCCCAACAGACCTTAAGGAATATAATTTCGTTGCTGAAGATACATCTGTATTTTTAAATGATATCCTGGAATTACAGGGTGCCCTGGAACAAAATCCCATCGGCCTTGGCGAAAATGAAATCAAAATGTTTCTGGAGAGTGTTTTATAAATGCCAAGCATATCTGTTCTCATAACCGCATATAATGTTGAAAGATACATCGGCAGGGCAATAAGATCTGCATTAAGCCAGAGTATTCCAAATGAGGCTTACGAAATTATTGTTATTAATGATTGCAGCTATGATCGCACGCGTTTTGCCCTTGAAGTTTTTGAAGATGATATAAAATTGATTAACAATAAAAACAGGCTTGGCCTCCCGGCTTCATTAAATAAGGGGATTAAAAAGGCAAAGGGCCGCTTTGTGGTACGTCAGGATGGAGATGATTACATCCATAAAGATTTCTTGAAAGTTCTTGATCTTCATCTAAGCCTCAATGACGATATCGATGCAATCGCATGTGATTATCTCCTGGTTGATAATGATGAACATATATTAGGCAAGATGAACTGTATGGAACACCCCATTGCATGTGGTATTATGTTCAGGATAGATCAATTGATCGACATTGGTATGTATGATGAAAATTTTATTGCACGCGAGGATGAGGATTTGAGGATACGTTTTTTGCAAAAATATAATATCGAGCGGGTACAGATACCGCTGTACAGGTATAGAAGACATGATAATAATCTTACAAATAACAAAAAAGTTATGCGTAAATATGATAATATGCTAACAACTAAGCATTTTTTAAAGGATTAATGCTCAATGTCACGTATCTTTCCTTCTATAACAATAGGCAATAGAATCATAAATTGTTGTACCTTGCCTTATATCATTGCTGAAATCGGGGTTAACCATGAAGGCTCGATAGAAAAGGCAAAAGAACTTATTACTCTGGCAAGAGAAGGTGGGGCTGACGCAGTCAAATTTCAGACCTATAAAGCGGAAACCTTAGCTTCGCAACAAAGTCCTGCCTATTGGGATTTATCAAAAGAACCTACTGCCAGTCAGTATGAATTGTTCCAAAAATATGACAAATTCGGAGAAAAAGAATATGAACTTTTAGCTGAATATTGCAGAAAGGTGGGAATAGATTTTTTGTCTACCCCATTTGATGATCGGGCTGTGGAATTCCTTTTTCCATTGGTTTCTTGCTTTAAAGCTGCTTCAGCCGATATTACCAACTATCCGTTATTAAGAAAGATAGCAAAAAAGGGAAAACCTGTGCTGCTTTCCACAGGGGCGTCCACGCTGGCTGAGATAGAGAGCGCTATAACTGAATTGGAAGGAGTCGGATGTGAATCATTGGCCTTGCTTCACTGTATTTTGAATTACCCAACTCCGTATGAAAATGCTAACCTCAATATGATCCAAGGGTTGTGCAAAGTTTTCCCAAATTATCTTATAGGCTATTCTGACCATACCGTTCCCGATCAGACCATGTTGATTTTGACTGCCGCCTATCTTAAGGGGGCGCGAATTATAGAAAAACATTTTACCTATGACAGGAGTTTGCCGGGCAATGACCATTATCATGCGATGGATGTGAATGGTTTGAAGCGATTAAAGGAGAATTTTTTGCTTCTCCAAAAAGGCGAAGGAATCACACATAAATACCCTATTTTATCGGAAATGCCAGCCAGAAAAAATGCCAGAAGAAGTATTGTGCTTAGAGAAAAACTGAACAAAGGCACAATCTTGACTGAGGCAATGATTACCCCCAAACGACCGGCTTGCGGAATTAGTCCCATACATTGGAATGATGTCATTGGCAGAAAAGTTGTACGTGATCTTCCCGAAGATCATATTCTATGTTGGGAGGATCTTTCTCGGTGAAGAGACACTCACTACGGACAGTGGGGGTGATCCAGGCAAGAATGGGATCATCACGTCTTCCAGGTAAAATGATGGAGGATCTTTGCGGAGTTCCTCTTCTAACATGGGTGATCGAAAGATGCAAAAGGGCATCGGCATTGGATGAGATTGTCATCGCTACGACCAACAACGCGGAAGATGATCGTTTAATCACCATTGCACAAGATCTTGGGGCAGAGGTTTTTCGGGGAAGCGAAAAGGATGTCTTGAGCCGGTTTGTTGTAGCGGCTGAGCAGCATAATGCTGAGATTGTTGTAAGGATTTGTGCAGATAACCCTCTTGTTTCTCCTGAAGAAATTGATCGATTGTTTGAGTTTTATGTGATGAATTTGCCCGACTATGCATTTAATCATGTTCCGCGCTTGAATAATAATTATCCCGATGGCCTTGGCGTTGAGATATTCTCGAAGGATTTCCTTAAAAGCATAAATAGTGTTGCGACTGATGCTAACTACCGCGAGCATGTTACGCTTTGGGTATGGGAGCATACTGACCAGGTAAACATTCAGACAATAAACTGTCCGAGTGCGTATGCGTACCCCGATGCAAAGTTGGATATAGATACCCCCGATGACTTAATGAGAATGAGAACCCTATGCAGGCACTTGCGGTTTGATTCAAAGCCGGCTGAAATTTTGAGATGGTGGCGTTCTTTGAAGGAAATATAATGTTTTTAGCGACAACCGCTATTGATTCATTTTGGGACAAAAACGAAAAGATCCTGTTTTTGGGTCCGTGGTGCCTCTTACCACAAGATAAACATATATGGAAATTACTTGATTATGAAATAATGCCGAGCCCATGGCGGGATCGTGATGCTTATTATAAAGCGGGGAAATATACTTATAGGACATATCACTATTTGTTAGCCCAATTGACCGGTTATCTCAATTCTGTTCATAACACAAATCACACCGAACGGTTTTGGCAGATTATTATAGGGCCGTGGTTACTTCACTTTATTGAAGCGTTGTATGACAAGTATTGGTGTTTGAGAAAGGCACTGAGGCAAGAGCGTAAGCTCAGGACAACTCTACTGGATGATAAGTGTTTTATGACACCAATCGATACTCTGGAGTTTTTTGACTTGTCCTTGGGTGATTTCTATAACTTGCAGATGTATTCGCAGTTGCTTAGTTGTCTTGGTGTTAAAGGCAAGACAAAGGCTTTTGAATTAGAGAAAAGGACTGTACTCCGAAAAGGCAAAAGTTTCAAAGATGTTATCAAGAAACTTGTTTTCATTCTGAGCTGTAAAATAGCGGGCAGGTCCAGAATTATTTTATGGGACGTTTACTTATCCAATCACCAGTTGTTCCAATATGTATTAGCATCAAGCTTTTCGGCTTTTCCAATTCTGTACTCTGATGATGGTCAAATGAATTGTCACAACAGTTGCTCTGACCATAGGCGCAATGGATTATCGGCGTTGGATTCATGTGATGAGTTCACTCGAATGCTGGTTAGCATTTTGCCAAGTAATTTTCCCATTCTTTATTTAGAAGGTTTCAAGGGGTTTTCTGGGGGGTTGTCTGTGAAACGGAAATCACCCCCAAAGGTGATTGTAAGCGCAACAGGGTGGACGTTTAATGAAACACTGAAATTCTGTGCTGCAGACTGGTGTCAAAATGGCACAATACTTTGTGGAGTTCAGCATGGAGGGCTTTACGGAACCGCTAAATGGATGCCAGTTGAAAAGCATGAAATTGAAATAACAGACAATTTTTACAGTTGGGGGTGGAGATCAAAGGATAATAAAGCGGTGAAGCCTCTTGCCAATCCGAAGGTGGGTTGGTCAAGATATAAGAGAAAAGGGAAAAAGCGGAAAAGCCATATCTTGTTTGTGGGAAATTCTAACCGCAGATATCTTTACCGATTTACTAGTTGGCCTGTAGCAGAAATGTTCGAGGAATACATGCAATGGCGGAATTTATTTTTACAGGAGTTGTCACCTGAAGTACGTGCTAATGTTTTGGTTCGGCTCCATGCAGAGGATTACGGGCGAGGTGAAAGAGAAGCAATCCTAAAAGTGATGAAAGAGGTTGCTTTCGACGATCACAGTGCATCGTTTTTGTCAAGACTAGATAATGCAGAGATTGTTGTCAGCGATCATCCAATCACTTGTATTTTCGAAAGCACATCAAAAAATGTCCCGACAGTTATGTTTTGGAATCCAGAGCATTGGGAATTGCGTAAAGACGCGAAGGAATTTTTTGAAGGACTCTTTGATGTCGGTATCTGGCATAAAGGACCAGAGGAGGCGGGTAAATTCCTAAACAAGATTATAAAAGACCCGTTGAAATGGTGGATGGACGCAAAAACGCAGGAGGCAAAAGACCGCTTCTTACATAGATACGCTATGGGCAGCAATCGTTGGGCAAAGATGTGGTGGCGCGAAATGAAGGCTCTAATTGCATGAAAATCCCCGCAATAATCCAGACACGTATGAATGCCAAGAGGTTTCCGGGAAAAGTTATTCAGCACATACGCGGCAACCGTTTTTGAAAAAGAGTGATGTAGAATAAAAAAAGAAAGGATATTTCTATAAATATGATTCATATTTGCTTATCTTGTGATATCAATTATATCCAGCACATGGCTGTTACCATGAGTTCTATCCTGTATAATGAAGATGATAACAGGAAGTTGTTTTTCCACGTCATCCATAATGGCGGATTGACAGAGGATATTATAAAAAAAATAAATAAATTAACATCCTTAAAACCGTTTCAATTGAATACATACTGCGTGGATGCTGATTTTTATAAACGTTTGGAAAATGTTCCGGTAAAAGGTCGTTTCACCGAAACCGTTTTATATAGAATCATGGCCCCTTCAATTTTACATGATGTGTCGAAAATTATATATCTGGATTCAGACATTGTCGTTACTCAAAACATAAGTGGATTATGGGATATGCCCATGAGAAACCATAGCCTTGCCGCCATTGATAACTTTCCTTTTCCCGATCATATGTCCGATGTCGGGATTCCACGGGAAGGACCTTACTTCAACTCCGGTGTCCTCGTTATGGATTTGGAACTTATGAGAAGGGAGGAAACAGAAGGGAAAGCGATCGATTTTGTAAAGAAGAGCGGGCATTTGTGCAGGGCGCCGGACCAGGATGTATTGAACGCGGTTTTTTACAACGCATATCTTCGGTTGCCGCCGAAATACAATGCGCGACACCTTTTTTTCATGCCGTCATTTTATTTAAATAAGAAACTCTATCATGCCGTCAGGCAGTATTATGGAGATGATGATTTCAACGAGGCCATCAATTCTCCGATAATCATCCACTATGCCGGGCCATCAAAACCATGGCATTATGAGAACAAAAACCGTCTAAAAAGTGAATACTGGAAGTATCTGCGAATGACACCATGGTCAGAATATCAATTTGATATGAGCTGGGGCAAATTCGTCGAAAAATGGACACCTGAATCGTTTAAATATTACGCCTGGAACTTGATCATGCCGGGTGTTTTGAAAAAAGCCATCAAAAAATATGCTCTTACCAATAAGAATTGATATTTTAAGCAACCCCTTAGAACGATCACAGGGGAATGAATCACTCGATTACAGGGGTGAATGGCCTGAAGGACAAATACAAATCAGGCATGATAAACGGTCGTGATGAAGAATGTCACATCTCGTCTTGTTACTGTTAAGGACAGGCGCCCATGAAGGGATTTAAAACACATATTCAGAAGCTATTTAACATATTTGGTCTGACCTTGGAAGAGTTTTACCAGAAATTTGCCTATTGGTCCATATCAAAGGCGAAGAAGCAACAAGCATTATCCGATCTGGTCAACATTTTGCGGAGGATCGTCCCCAATATTGCTAAACAGGAGACTGGGAAAGATAACGGGTTCCATTCCGGTTGGGAATTGAAAATGAGGGCACAACAAGCATTTCAATGTCTCATCATGATGAGGGCGATTGAAGATATCTCAAAAAAAGAGATCATGGTTGTCGATATTGGGGATGCCTACGGGACACAGATGCTTTATTTAAAAGAAATAGCAAAAAGAAAACATGAGATTGAAACATTGAGTGTCAACCTGGACCCTGTGGCAATAAATACAATCCAGGGGCAGGGTCTGACAGCAATTCTGAAAAGGGCGGAAGACATAGAACCGGAAGATGTCAACGGGAATGCAGACTTGATCACATTATTCGAAACCATGGAACACCTGAACAACCCCGTCTTTTTTTTACAACGAATGGCTGAAAAATCATTGTGCAATCGAATGCTGGTTACGGTTCCATATTTGAGCAAAAGCAGGATGGGATTACATCATATCAGGTCACAATCTCATGACCCATGCTACGCCAGGAATACCCATGTGTTTGAGCTCAATCCGGAGGATTGGAGCCTGCTTTTTTTTCATTCGGGATGGAAAGTCATTTACAGCTGGATATATTATCAGTATCCGAGGAAATGGCCCCTTATCAGTGGCCTGTTGCGATGGTACTGGCGGAGAGGGGACTATGAGGGATTCTGGGCCGCAATTCTCCAAAAGGATAGTACATATACCGAATTATACAAGGATTCATAATAGGGAAGGTGAACGGCCATTGCCGTCTTGTATTTCAAGATTCCAGAGAAAACATGAGAGGACCTGTTAAAAGACTGTTGCGATATGTCGTAAAAAATGATTTTACCTGGCGAATGATTGACGCGACCATCATACCTTTGTCCAATTATTGCCAGTGGCAGAGAGAGAAGATCAAATTATATCAAAACATGAATATCGATAGGGATGCTATAAAATCGCTTTCAGACGAAATGGTCGTTAGAAACGGCCCCTTCAAAGGAATGAAATACCCCAAAATATCTGAAGGCGAAATTATGCTCCTGCCAAATGGGGGGGGCACATTTTTACCCAAATTGCTGGGTAGTTACGAGAGAGAGATTCAACCGGTCATAGAGAGAATATGTCAAACAGAGTATACAGAAGTAATCGATGTCGGTTGCGCTGACGGTTATTATGCGGTGGGCCTGGCCTTAAACATGAAAAGTGCGAGAATCTATGCATTTGACACGGAAGAAAGGGCCCGGGTTTTATGCAGAAGATTGGTGAAGGTTAATGGCGTGGGAGACAGCGTTCATGTTCACGGATCATTTTCAAGTGACAGGCTCATTAATTTTCCATTTACCGGAAGGGGACTCATATTGTGTGATTGCGAGGGGTTTGAAAAGGAGTTATTTACCAAAGAAGTGGTACCTTCCCTGGTAAATTGTGATTTGCTGATTGAGTTACACGATTCCATCGATATCAATATATCTTCATATATTCTCAGCCTGTTTTCAAGGACGCATGACCAATTCATCATTGAGAGCATCGATGATATCCGGAAGGCCAAAACATACTGTTTTAGTGAACTCGAAGGCTTAAACCTGGAAACAAAAAAATATATTTTACGGGAGAGGAGGGCATCTATCATGGAGTGGGTGTTTCTTCAATCCAAACGATCTCGAACAAAGAACGAGCAATAGCAAGAATATTGTCTATAAATAACCGCAGTCACGCATCATACTGGCAACGCCGATCATATGTCTGAAATAGTACTCATCAATCCCAGAGTTACCGAAAACCGCTCTTCTTTTAAAGGGGAATACGCTGGGAGAGAGCCGCTTGGTGTATTAGCTCTTGGAAGTTTTTTGCACGGTAATAAGTATAATGTTGAAATTATTGATGCGAACCTTTATTACGAGAACGACGTTAGAGAGATGTTAGAATCAGTTCTTCACGAGTCAACAATCTTCGTCGGGTTTTCAGTAATGACTTCCCAGATTCCTCATGCTCTTGAGTTAAGTGATTACTTAAAGAAGGGAGATAAAAAACCATTTATTATATGGGGAGGAATCCATCCAACACTTTTTCCTAAGCAAACCTCCCTAAACCAAAACGTTGATTTGGTAATTTATGGGCCCGGAGAAGCCACATCACTTGAAGTGGCTAAACAAGTTGAGTCAGGCGATTATGATTTTCAACATATTCAGGGGGTTTCAATTGGCGGAAGAATAAATGATGCGCGAGAAAAGGAGGACATAAATACTTTTCCTTTCTTTAATTATGACCTGCTTGATATCAAAAGATCTCTGAAGCCTTCCCTAGGTGTTTTATTTGGAAAAGACTCAAGGTCGTTAAATATTATATCATCAAGGGGATGTCCATGGAGATGCACTTTTTGCATTAACTATGCAACCAAAAACAGATGGAGAGGATTAACATCTGAGCGTTTTCTGGACGAATTGGAATATCATATCGATAGGTATAAATTGGAAGCTGTTCGCATATTAGATGAGGACTTTTTTGTAAATGAAAAAAGAGTTACGGCTTTTATAGAAGGAATGGAAAAAAGAGATATTAGAATTAAATGGGGTACAAATGCTCGGGCAAATTACTTCAATGAAAAATATATTACTTTAGACTTTGCGAAAAGATTAAAGAATGTCGGGTGCAACTTTTTAGGGTTTGGAGCAGAGTCGGGAAGTAATCGAATTTTAAAGCTACTTAAGAAAGATATAAGTACAGGGCAGATATTGCATTCTGCAAAAATATGTGCAAATGCAGGTATAAGGCCTCGTTACTCGTGGATGATCGGCATACCTGGACAAAGCAAGGAAGAAATGAAAAGTAATATTTTCTTGATGCGCGAAATTAATAAAATCTGCCCTGAGGCTATGCATACTACAAATTGGATATATCGGCCATGGCCCGGCGGAGAGCTATATAATACAGCTAAGAAAGAAGGACTGAAAGAGCCGAAATCATTATCAGAGTGGGTTAGCTTTGGAGTTGATAAAAAGGATAACACAGGCTCTTATTCAGCAAAGGAGCTTCCTTGGATTGAGGACCACATCTTTGTTGAATTCCTTTCAAGATTCACGCCGCATATTATAGCGCAATTCCCGGAAAGATTGTCGCAGCGTTCCATCGTGGGCAAAATTGTAAAAGTGCTTTATTGGGCATGGGATTGGAAAATATGGAACTTTTTTGTTAAAACAATTGCCCGCATCCTCAATATCAGTTTTGACAAAAAACACTCCCAATAGGATGAAGATGGCCACACAATGTGAGAGCTTCTTGTGGTCAATTATCCTCTTAATTCAGGCCTTCTGACAAAGAATACGAGAATATTTTGACATGAAAATGAAAGAGGCATTTTCTTTATAACATCGCAGTAATTAAATGGATCCTCAAATAGAAGAGAAAAGTTTCTATAAATTATCTAAAGAAATCTTCAAAAATATTCCATATAAACGAAGAAAACAGTTTTGGTTTATTTTGTGTGGAATGATATTTTGCGCTGGATTTGAAACTGTCACTCTCGGTGCGATAGCATTTTATGCATCCACCATTAATGATCCCGGGGCGATATTAGAATCGACCTATATGAAACGGATTCAGGATATAACGGGTTTTACATTTATCAATGACGTTTCAGGCCTCATTATAATTCTGAGTGTCGTTGTTATCATCTTGGTATTGATGAAGAACCTCATGCTTACTATGTTAAAATACGTTGTTGCAAAATATACCTTAATGATCAGCCGGCATTTTGGAGAATTAATCTTAAATGGTTTTTTGAGGATGCCATATGAATGGCATCTCACACAAAATTCGGCAGATTTGGTACTGGCTGTGCAATGGTCAAGTTTTTTCGGTGCCTACTCACAACTGGTTCTGAATATAATAAGTGACGCGTTCCTTGTCACCCTTATGATTTCTGCAATAATCACCCTGGAACCTTTACCGTCACTGATCGTTTTAGTATTTTTAGGAGGCACTTCAGTAATTATATTTTTTAACGTCAGAAAACTAATCGATAAAAGTGCCTTTCGTTGTGCATCTTCTGAAGAAGCTATGAATAGATATGCGACAAGATCTTTACACGGAATTAAAGACGTAAAAATATTTGGAAAAGAGATCCCCTTTTTAAAAGCTTTCAGTGATGAGATGAAAACGTTTATAAGGATGAGTGCCATAAGAGATGCCATCATTGGTATACCCGCTTATTTATTGGAATCTGTTGGATTTCTTGCCATTACATCTTCGGTTTGTATAATGATATTTTTAACGAATAAATCAAGTCTCAATATTATGGGAACGATAACGCTACTTGTGGTCGCTGCCTGGAGGATTTTACCCGCGGTTAAAAGAATGCTGGGAAGCATCAATGTGATGAGATCTTATCTTCCCTATCTGGGGAAAGAATTTAAATATATCGATGAATTTGAGGGTCAACTACAAGAATATCAACTTAAAACGTTTCTAGAAAGAAGTGCAGGTTTGGGAAAAGTTTTCAAGGAGAATATATGTTTGAAGGAAGTTTATTTCTCTTATAATGGTTCCTTGTCTTTCGCTCTACAAGATATTGGGCTGACAATAAGAAAGGCGACAACGGTGGGCATTATCGGAGCCTCTGGGGGCGGTAAGAGTACGCTTGTTGACATTTTAATAGGGATATTGGCTCCGACAAAAGGTAATGTTATTCTTGATGGAAAGGAAATGGATAAAAGTAGCCTTGCTGAATGGATAGATGCAGTTGGATACGTGCCACAGACCCCCTATATTTTTGATGGTACCTTAGCACAAAATGTCGCTTTTGGGCTAAGAGATAATGAGATTGAAAGGGAGAAAGTCATTGAATGTTGTCAAATGGCCGCCATTGATTATCTTGAAGATTTATACAACGGTATCGATTCCTTGATTGGAGAGAGGGGCGTGCGGTTATCCGGTGGACAAAGACAGAGAGTGGCCATTGCAAGGGCGCTTTATAAGAGTCCTGAAACAATCATCTTTGATGAAGCAACAAGTTCTCTTGACACAAAGAGTGAAAAAGAGATTCAGAAGACCATATATAGCCTGAAAAGAAATCACACTCTGATCATTGTTGCTCATCGTTTGAGCACTGTGGAGGATTGCGATTACATCGTTTGGATGGAAAAAGGAAAAGTAAACAAAGTCGGTAATTCTAAGGATATATTAAGGGAATATTCAAAAGGGGACGATATAGATAATTCGGAATATGAAAATAAGTAAATAAGTAAATTGATTATTGTCTTTTAAGGAAAAATGGTTGAAGGATTATTAGTATGAATTTTGTTGCGGTTAATATTCTTAGAAATTATTGAAGAATAAAGGATGCCTGTTCATGATTAATTTCAGCACAAAAGCTGGGACTTTAGAGGCTTTCAGGCCTCTTCTAAAAAAAAGCAAAATCTGTGAGAGTGTATATTTTACTGTAAATGAGTGGTCTAACAATTCTCATGAAATTATAAAAAGGATACAGCAAAGATTCTGTCACAGTAATATTATTGTGCGAAGCAGTACACTGAATGAGGATGGGGCTGATACGTCCATGGCAGGGAGTTTCCATTCAAGTATGAACATTGATCCATCTTCCAAAAATGAAATAGAAGGTGCTGTAAATCAAGTGATCGAATCTTATGGGAAATTGCGCTGTGATCATGATGAAGTCCTTGTTCAGCGCATGATTAATTCTGTCTCAATGAGTGGCGTGATATTTAGCCATGATCTGAATACAGGCGCTCCATATTACGTTGTTAATTATGACGATCTATCGGGAAAGACGGATACAATAACTTCTGGTAACGGTGATACAAGTCGAACCTTGTTAATTTATCGAACTCATATACGTGATCTACAATCTTCCCGGTTCAAGGGGCTTCTGGAAGCCGTTAGGGAAATCGAGGGGTTGTCTTCTTGTCCAGGGCTTGATATTGAATTTGCTGTCGCAAAAGATGAAACGATCTTCATTTTTCAAATTAGACGATTGGCAGTGCAGGAAAATTGGAATCGTAACATTTCTAATAAAATTGATACGTCACTCAAAGAAATAGCAGATTTTTTAGGGAATCGATTTCAAGCGAGGCACGGCATTTCAGGGCACATGTCCATCTTTGGCGAAATGCCTGACTGGAATCCTGCAGAAATGATTGGCCCAGCACCCCGCCCCTTATCCCGTTCACTTTATGAAAAGCTAATTACGAACAGAATTTGGGCAGAGGCCAGGGCGGAGATGGGGTATCGTGACTTGTCCGGAAGGCCTTTAATGGTTAATTTAGGTGGGCGTGTTTATATAGATGTCCGAGAAAGTTTCAACTCCTTTCTGCCCAGTGACCTTGATCCGAAGATAGCAGAAAAACTGGTTTGCGCATGGCTTGAGCGATTGAAATCGAACCCTGAATTACATGATAAAATCGAGTTTGAGATTGCCATTACGGGTTATGCTTTTGATTTTGATCAAAAGATCTACCCTGTTTCTAATGTATTATCGGAGGGAGAAATTGAAAAATTCAAGAAATCACTCAAGAGATTCACTAACAATATTATTCTTGAAAAACGTGCAGGCATTCGCCAACAGTTAGATAGAATTGAGTATCTTGATAATAGCCGCAAAACGTTACTTAAAAAAAGCTCGCAGAACAACCAAATTGAAATAGCAAGAGATTTATTAAATGATTGCAGGATATGGGGAACAAAACCCTTTTCCATTCTCGCCCGCGATGCGTTTATTGCGGAATCTTTTTTACGCTCCATGGAAGCCGTGAAAATTCTTAAGAGTAAGAGAATAAATTCATTTCGTAGATCAATAAATACAATACTGACGGAATTTTTGATTTCTATGGAAGCTTTACAAAAGAACGAAATTAAGAAGGAAGAATTTGTCGAGCGTTTCGGCCATTTACGTCCCGGAACTTATGATATTCTTGCAATAAGATATAGTAAACGTGAAAAGATGGAATCATTTGCTCCCGTTTCATTGGATGCTCATCAAGTTTCAAACCCCTTTGAGTTTTCAGATGTTGAAAAGGCATCGGTTAATCGAGTTCTGATTAATGAAGGTTTTGAGTTTGACAGCGATGTGCTGTTCGATTTTATTCGGAAAGCCATCTCGGGACGAGAATACTCAAAATTCATATTTTCACGTAATATTAGCGATGCACTTGAATTAATTGCAGAGTGGGGTGTGACAATCGGTTTGAATCGCGAGGAAATTTCTTTTCTTACAATTGATCAAATATTTCAAACTCTAACTCATACTTTTCATGAACCCATAGAGACTCGTTTACGAAATTTATCAGAGGAAGCGTTTAGGGAATATGAAATTACCCAGGCACTGCGTTTGCCCTATCTGATTTCCAGGATAGAAGATATCTATATCGTTCCTTTACTTAAGAGCAGGCCCAACTTTATAACAAAAAAAAGGATGGAATGTCCTTTACATTATCTTTCAGGACATGAGATTCAATCATCTTGTCCTGATGGTCATATTATATTGACGGAGAGAGCTGATCCCGGACATGACTGGATATTTTTAAATCCAGTAGCAGGTTTGATTACTAAATATGGTGGTTCTAATTCCCATATGGCAATTAGATGTGCTGAATTGGGTATTCCTGCGGCAATTGGTTGTGGTGAACAATTATTTGAATTGCTTCAACAGGCAAACAGGGTTCTGCTGGATTGTGGTTCTAAACTCGTTATCCCTATTCAATAGCGAGGGATAATAATAAGGGGGCATTAATGGTACTCTGGTTAATTGGGCTTTCGGGTGCTGGTAAAACAACTCTGGCAGAGGAAATTGTGTCTTTAGCAAGAAAGGATGTTTCTAACGTTGCATTGATAGATGGTGATATTATACGTGAATTATTTAGCAATGATCTTGGACACTCGCTTGAAGACCGCAAAAAAAATGCGGATAGAATTTGTCGTCTTTGTAAATTCATGGATGATCAACAAATCCACGTTGTATGCGCTATTCTTTCTCTATTTCCAGAATCAAGGGAATGGAATCGAGAAAATATAAGAAACTATTTTGAGGTTTTTATTGATGCTCCTTTTGAACACCTTGTTGAAAGAGATTACAAAGGTTTGTATCATAAAGCTCTCAACAATGAAATTAAGGATGTTGCTGGTATGGATATAGAATTTGCCCAACCAACAAGTTCAGATCTGATTATCAAAAACGATGAAGGGAAAGAAAAATTATTATCATTTGCCCCTATGCTTGCTAACAAAATAATTGGAGAAAATTAGAATGAACTATTCTTACAGTAACGAGAATCGAATAGTTTCACCATGTACCTATATGTATACTCCTTATGAAGGAATATCACTGTTAGAAAGTTATTCATCAAACCGTGGTATTTTCCTTAACAAAGGCAGAGAGATAATTCGTAACACGGTTGAAATTGATGCAATGATCAAGGAAATCTTGAATTGTGGAATAAATGAATATCTCCAGATTGCAAAAAAAGAGGGTGATGAAAAAGTATCGGACGGATTATCAGGAATTATTAAAGACCATGCATGGCTTGCCGATAATTTTTTATTACAAAAAGGCAACTCAGGATTATCCCGAAAAAAGGAAATATTGGAGTCATTTTCTCCTGATAGAAAAGTAGAGACGATGAGTCTCTTGATTTCCTTATTTAGCAATATCCTGAGTAATTTAAAACATTCGCCTTTAGTGAAAATGTGGATGGACAGGTTAGTGCAGCGTTTTGAGGTGACAAAAAAGCTTTACGAAAGATACAAACCAGGATTTCGAAAAGGGGAAGGAAAGAGCGAGCGCCTCATTTTATATGCGCTATTTGCAATGATTTTATCTATTTACTATTATAAAAACAAGAACTTGAAATACTTGAACGCATTATTGAAAATCAATGACACGCTTATTTCTGTAATTGTTAAATTAGCAGACGTTTACCCCGCAATTTTCATGGCATACTTATCGGCATCATGCGAAGACTGTTTTGTCGGAAAGTTAGTAAAAAGCAAGGGGATAATGGATGCCACTATCTGATATAGGGATGATCATAGCGGATACACCAAGGTCTAAAACTTATGTGCAGGCTCTTGTGCAAAATAAACTGGTACCAAATCTTGTCCTTATAATGAAAAGTGAATTAAATGACATGTTACCCGGTCAAACGGCGGATGGAATAGCTGACAGCGTTCATGTTATTCCAGATCAATTCTCGAAGGTTGGTTTTGTGTTTAAGCCTTCTGAAGCCCTTGAGGACACACTGACACAATCTGGAATTCCTTTTCAGTATGTACCCTCTGTTGATATCAACAGTGATGAGGTAATATTCGCCATACAAGAAAGGTCAGAAACTGTATTTATTTATTCTGGATTTGGCGGTGCCATTCTAAGAAACAAAATTTTGAGCATTGACAAAAAATTTCTCCATATTCATGGTGGATATTTGCCCGATTACAAGGGGAGTACAACGAACTATTATAGCTTGATTAATGAAAATGAATGTGGGGCGTCATCAATTTTCATGGAGGAGGAAATTGATAGTGGTCCTATATTAATTCGCAGACGATTTTCACCGCCTGAAGATCGCAGAGAAATAGACTATATTTATGATTCGATATTTCGAGCTAAAGTTCTTGTTGAGACAATTCAGAAGTTTAGTATAGATGGTAGATGGCATTTCGAAGTTCCAAATAACTCTGGCGGGGAAACCTATTTCATTATTCATCCTGTTTTAAAACATATTGCAATCCTTTCTAACACATAGGATTGTTTGGTGAATTTACCTCTTCTTAATGAGAATCACATACAGAACGCAACATGTAAAACAATATTGGACTAAACGCTGGGATGATATTCCCGCTGATGCTCCAATGGAAAATGCTGATGTATATCCGCTAAAATACGCGGAGCTTACTGTCAGATCTAATGATGGTAGAATCTTAGAAGCTGGGTGCGGAGCTGGGCGAATCCTTCGATATTACAAGAATAGGGGCTATGACATTGTTGGGATAGATTTCATCAAAGGTGCTGTGGAAAAATTAAAAGGCATTGACCCTGAGTTGAATGTTGAAGTGGGTGATATAACTCGCTTAAGGTTTGAAGAAAATTCCTTTAAATATGTACTTTCATTTGGCTTATATCATAATTTAGAGCATGGACTCGACAAGGCAATACGTGAAACATATCGCGTCCTTCAGCCAGGGGGGGGGGTGTGTGCCTCATTCAGGGCAGACAATATTCAAACAAGATTAACTGACTGGTTGGCTGATCATCGCAGAAAAAAGCAAGCGGGGAGCGCACATGCTACTGAATTTCACAAAAGGAATCTAAAACGATCAGAGTTTGTTGATGTATTCAATCGTGCTGGTTTCAAAGTTGAAAAAGTTTATCATGTAGAAAATATGCCCATATTTTATAAATTTAGATTTTTCCGATCACAGGGCCACAAGATTTTCAATGAAAACATGGCCAGAAAAGAAGGATACAGATTATCTCCTTTAGGCAACACAATTCAAAAGATCCTTATCCGTTATTTCCCCGACCAGTTTTGCAATATTTATGTCGCGATTGCTCGAAAGCCAGAAAGGTAATACTGTACGGTGTCGTTACTCATAGGGATAACCCAGCGAGTCAGTGTAGTTCCTGAGTACGGAGAACGTCGTGATGCGTTAGACCAGGCTTGGGTTGGTTTTTTTTCGGCATGCAATTTAGATCCCTTGATAATCCCCAACAGGCTCGCTGATCCTGTTGCGTATGCCCAAAAGATGGGAGTAAAAGGAATTGTTTTAACAGGCGGTAATAATTTTTCTGATGCCGTAAAGACAATACAAAACTTGCCCGTGCGCAATTTACCGCAAAGCGATGATCTGGCGCCAGAGAGAGATGCAACAGAAATTGCTCTTTTGAAACAAAGTATTGAAAAAGGATGGCCTGTAATTGGTGTTTGTAGAGGAATGCAATTATTAAATCTCTTTTACGGAGGGGAAATAGGCTCTGTCGAAAACCATGTTGGATTATATCATGATCTAACAACCAAAGAGAAAATAGGAATTCCATTTGAAGTTATGTTTGATAATCCGGTGAATTCATTCCATGATTTTGGAATTCATTCAAGTGGTATGAGTCCTGAGTTTAATATATTGGCACAGACAGGTGATGTGGTTGAGTCCTTTGTTCATCGAGAATATCCACATATGGGGATAATGTGGCATCCGGAGCGAAATGTTAATCCGTCTGTTAATGATGTTAATCTATTTCGTAATTATTTTGCATGCTGGATTAAAGAATGACAAAAGTTATCATTTTGGCGGCTGGTGAAGGTACCCGTCTTCATCCCTATACTTTGGATTGCCCTAAATGTTTGGTGAAAGTAGGCGGTAAAAGCTTGCTGGATTATCAACTCGCTGTTTTGAAAAGTCAAGGCATTGAACACATTGTTCTCATTAAAGGATATCTTTCTGATACATTGCATAGACCCGGCGTAATGACTTATTGCAACGAAAGGTACGCTGACACAAATATGGTCTGGACACTCTTTTGTGCTGAAGAGGAAATGACAGGCAATGTGATCGTATCCTATGGCGATATTGCCTATTCAAAAGAAGTTCTAATTGAATTGATGAAATCTTCACAAAATATCTCTGTTGTTGTCGATAGGGGGTGGAAAACATATTGGGAGACTCGATTTGATAATCCATTGGATGATGCCGAAACGTTGAAAATTGGACATGACGGAAGGATTGTAGAAATTGGTCAAACCCCCAACAGTTTAGACGAAATTGAAGGGCAGTACATAGGTTTAATGAAATTTTCTGAAAAAGGTTTGTCTTCGCTTAAAGAGTTATTCAAGAAGTCGAAATCCGCTGGAATGTTAGGCACAAAAGGACCAGAAAAAGCGTATATGACAGATTTGCTGCAGGCAGCTATAGATAAAGGATACGATGTCTGGCCCGTTTTTATTGAGGGAGATTGGGTGGAAGTCGATACAGTCAATGATTTGAATTTGGAAATTACAAGGCAACGCTTGGAAAAAATATCCCGGATGTAAGTATAGGGCGAAAAGCCAGCCGATAATGAATAACTGGATTTTTTTGTAGATCAGAATTGTCCGATTAGGTTTTTGCATAATTCAAGAGCAATTGTGTAAATTTTTAAATCGAAAAAATGAAATTGGATTAAATGTGGGAAATATGAAAATTGACAGTATTCCGGTTGTATTTTTATTAGGTGTGGGAAGGTGTGGGGGTGATTTAACAAGGGGAATTCTGGATTGGCATGATCAAGTGCTTATTATTCCTATTTCAAACAAGTTTTACCCTACATGGAAAAGTTATAAATGTGATTATATTGATGATCCTGACAAAATAGCGGATATTTTCTTAAACAATTCGAAGTTATCTTGGTTCAAAGAAAATAAGTTTATTCATAGCTATAGCCAGTTTGAATATGATTTTTCTGATGTTAATTGGAAGATATTTAATACCTCATTTCACGAATATTTGCATAAGCACAAATTATGTGCACGTAATGTATATTATGGTATTTTTTATGCTTATGCATGTGCCTGTAATAAAAGAATTGAGAAGGTTCGTGTAATCATTGCAGATGCCTTTTATGATAATTATATGTCAGAAATATTGAATGATTTTTCCGATGCGAGATTCATACATATCGTAAGGGATCATAGGGCTAATATCTCCTCACTCAAATCTTTCTTCTTGACTATGTACGGAACCCTTGTCTATCCTGGAAAAGGATTGAAGTTTGGCAGATCACTTTTTATACATATTATCAATGATTATATGGTTAAAGTAATGCGAATGCTCCATGATAACAAGAAAACAATGAGTGCTGATTATCTAAGAGTGATACGTTTTGAAGATATAAAACTAAATCCTAAATCAACGATAGAAGGCCTTGCTGGCTGGTTAGGTATTGATTTTAATGAGTGTTTAATGAAACTGACTAAAGTTGGAAAATTGGTACATGGAAATAGCAGTTTTTATGACCAGCCTGTTGAAGGATTCACCATTGAACCTGTATACAGATGGAAGAAACATTTGCGTTGTTACGAAATTAGAATGATTGAGTTCATTTTTGGTCAGAGCATGCTTAATCTCGACTATAAACCTGTTTATAGTCGGAATCCGGTCTCTAAATTAATCGGATTTATCTGTTGTTTTATGCCATGGAAAGGCGAAATATTTTATATGGGGTATATGAAAAAGGCTCATGCACTCTCAAAATTTAAGCGTTTTTTAAGATGTTATGTGATACCTTTTTATTATTTCCCTAGAAACATTTTGATGTTTTTCATTAGCAGAGCATTTTTTTTAAAGCTTTTCATCAAAGGTTATTTAAAAGTGGTTCCTCATGAGAAGTAGAAAATCCAGCATCCAGGAAAGTCCCGAAGGAAAATAACAGAAAGAAAGTCTACTTTTTGACACTGCAAATGATCTCTGCCATCGTACCCTATAGATAACAAGGCCCACCAACATGAAATACCCCAATTTACCACTCAAATTCAGAAAAAACCACGAACTTGGGTTAACCGGTTGATTCCATGCGTTTTGGGGCTTTATTTGCAGGATATCATTGCGAAGTCGAAGTTTGAAGCAAGAATAGTATCAAATAAAGCGGTTAATGGATGTAATTCACAAGTCGCAGGAATTGGCGATAGGAAGCTAAGTCCAATAGCAAATAAAAACAATAGTAATATACTTTAACTGATTAATTTATTCAGGCTTGAAGAACTATAAAATTGAATATAAGCAACTTGGAAGAAAACAAAAAGGACTTTATATCTGCAGCTATAATAGGATGCGGTAATATTGCTAGTGGTCTAGATGATGATGTCAAAAAGCGGCATATTTACAGTCACGCAAAAGCCATTAGTTTTGTTAAAGCCATTAGATTAGTTGCCTGTTGCGATATAGATGAAAGCCGGCTTTTAGATTTCAGTGAAAAATGGCATGTTCCCAGAGCATATATTACTTTAGAGAAAATGCTTGGTGAGGAAAAAATTGATATTTTGATAATAGCGACGCCAGCTAAGTGCCACCACGATAACCTTCTTACGGCATTAACGAGTGAAGTGGAGGTGATATTTTGCGAGAAGCCCTTTGTCCTTGATTTTGAATTGGGAATGAAGATTGTAAAAAACGAAAGGGAAAGAGATAAACTGATTACTGTAAACTACATGAGGCGGTGGGATAAATTTTACGCTGAATGCAAGCGTATTTTGGAGACTGGACAGCTTGGACGGATCGAAACGATTGTCGGGTATGTGGATACTGCATTATACATGAACTCCATCCACATGCTGGACATGCTTGCCTATTTTGGCGGAGATGTGTTGTCCTGTACAGGGTATTTGGATAAGACATCAGAACCCAGAATTGTCCATGGAAAACCCGATGTTGGAGGTATCGCGCTTTTCAGACATAAAAACGGGGTCACCAGTTTTTTCAAAGGGACAGGGGAAAGCCGGCGGAACCACTTCTTTGAACTTGACATCCAGTGCACAAAGGGCCGGATGCGGATCCTAAACGACGACGAAAAATATGAGATATACAGATTTGACGAGAGCCCGCAGCATACAGGACTTGTTGAGTTAAAGCTGACGGAAACAAAGTATAATGCTGATCAGGATGAACGGGTGGTGAATGTGTACCGTGAAATTGTTGACTACCTGAAAACTGGCAGACTGCCCTCCTATACCGCTAAAGACGCCCTGAAATCCCTGGAAATGGTTAATATGATCTATGAATCAGACGCTCTTGATCATCAACTGATTTTTTCAAGACTTTGAGGTGAACCATGAAACTGGCGCTTCTGGGTGGAAAGCCTGTGAGACATAAGCCATTCAAATCACAGCCTTATGTTACAGAAGAAATGATTAAAAGGGTTGCCAGTCTTTTGCGGGAAAAAAGACTCACAAGGTTTATCGGTTCACCTGTAGAGGGATCCCGCAGGATTATAGGCCTCAAAAGCAGGGAGTCTGAGGATCTGAGGGATGCTTTTTCAGTTCTGGGGGGTCCCAGCGTCAGAAAGCTCGAAAGCGAGTGGTCGAAGAAACATGAGGTTGATTACTCTGTGGCGGTGAATTCAGCAACGTCAGGATTGACTGCGGCGATTATGGCCCTGAATTTGGGACCGGGCGATGAGTTGATCTGTTCCCCGTTTTCATTTACGGCTTCCGCCACCGCCATTGTGGCCGCTAATGTGATTCCCGTTTTTGCGGACATTGACCCGGAGACGTTCTGTCTGTCCCCGGAGTCAGCAGAAGCGGCAATAACGGATTGCACAAGAGCAATTATGCCTATCCACTGGAACAGCAACGCCGGGCAACTGGAAGAAATATTGTCGCTTGCTGATCAAAAAGGGCTCAAGGTGGTTGAAGATGCATCTCAGTCCCCGGGTATGCGATACAGGGGGAAACATCTGGGGACGCACGGAGACGCGGGTGTGTTTTCTCTAAACGAACCCAAAAACATCATGACCGGTGAGGGCGGAGTTATTGTAACGCATGATAGGGATATCGCAATAAAGTGCAGGCTCATTCGAAATCACGGGGAAGCCATTGTTGATGAAGACGCGCCCGATGATCTGCTAATCAATGCAATCGGTTACAACTTCAGGCTGGTTGAGCTACTTGCTGAAATCGGTGTTGATCAGTTGCAACACCTTGAGTATCTAAACAATATCCGAAAAGAGAATTATGAGTACCTTGTTCAAAGAATGGTCAATGAGTTTGGAAACTGCATCAAGCCTCAGAAAATCACCCATCCTGAGAGCTACTGTCCCTATGCTGCCGGTTTTCGTTGGCTGGCGAGTGACATCGTGATACACCGCAACATTGTGGCCAAAGTACTTCGTTCTGAGGGCATACCTGTAGCAGACGGAATTTCAAGACTAATGTCAGATAATCCGCTCTTTCAAAGACAATTGGCATACGGTCGGGACCATTGTCCATTTTCCTGCCACCTTTACAAGAATAGGGCCATTTACTTTATTCGTGATCTTCCCAATGCAAGAAAGCTCCAGGATGAAGAATATTTGGGATTTTTCCAGATGGGCTGGCCCAATACGCCGGAAGATATGGATGACATTATCCAAGCATTCAAGAAGATACTTGATAACAAGCATCATTTAAGCGGAAAAGCCAGCATCATTAATAACAGCGGATTTGTGTCTGGTCGATAAGGGGGAATATGGAAGTCCTGGCGGTGATACCTGCGCGCGGAGGGTCGGTCCGTGTGCCAAAAAAAAATATTCGGCTGCTAAACGGCAAGCCATTGATTGCCTATGCCATCGAGGCAGCAAAAACCTCCCGGAGCGTTGATCGTATTGTCATTTCAACGGACGATGAAGAAAT
Source organism: Candidatus Zhuqueibacterota bacterium (assembly GCA_016783505.1). Classification (GTDB taxonomy): domain Bacteria; phylum BS750m-G25; class BS750m-G25; order BS750m-G25; family BS750m-G25; genus BS750m-G25. Next base: position 27,715 of record JADHWK010000010.1, read on the forward strand.
AAAGCAGGTTGCATTGGAGTATGGGGCTGAAGTTCCCTTCAAGCGGCCCGCAGAAATTTCAGAGGATGTTCCTACAGAAGATGTGGCGCTTCACGCGGTCAACTGGTTAAAGGAATCTGAATCCTACCTGCCGGATATTGTGGTTTGCCTTGAGCCCCCGGTTCCCTTTAGAAGGGCGGAGCATATCGATAAATGCGTTGAGGGTATGGTGCAAAATGACGAAGTGGATTCGGCCATTACGGTTGTCAACATAAGAGGATTCAGGCCTGAATGGATGGTACGCATTGACAATGCAGGTTTCATCCAACCTTATACCGACTACTTTACCAGGCGAGGTGAGGCCCTGCTCAAATTTCCAGCCAGCCAGGAATTCGAAAAATTGTATAAGACCAGCGGTGTTGTGTTTTCGTGCAGAACAGAGACGCTTGTTCGGTATCAGAGTTTTGTCGGAAAGAAATGTTTGGCAATAGTGATCGATCCTTCGGATGTATTTGATCTGGATTATCCTGAGGATTTTGATATGTGCGAAATATTGATGCAAAGGCGGAATTAGGGGCTGAAAGTGAGAAAACATACGATGGCAAGGATGGAGGTATTGAAATGAGCGAAAAAGGTGGGCCTTTGTTCAAGAACCTTCGCTACTGCACAAGATGCTGCATGCCTGAAACCAATGAAGGCATACAGTTTGATGAGATGGGGATATGCCTGGCGTGCCGGTCTTCTAAACAAAAGATGCATATTGACTGGAGTAAACGCAAAGAGCGTTTGCTTGAGATTCTCGCGGAGTAACGTTCGAAAAAATCTGACTATATTTGAAATTTCTAACTCAACTGAGAAGTGCTTTATTATAAACAGATATCAACTTTCTGAAAGACAAATTCGCAGATTTGCAAGGTAAGAATCTAACGTTGCAAAAAGCGAAGGATGATTGACTCAGGTAATTAAGCTGCCTTCTGAACAAAATCCAGGAAGTGCAACATATCCTTTCTGGCTGGGATAACTTGGCGGGTCTAGATTCAGTTTATCCCAAAGGAATGAGGTAGAAGCCTGTGGAAGATATACACATCGGATGTATCTGCGCTAACGATAGCCCATTTGTAGGAAGAATCATAGGAGCGCTTTTGAGTAGTGGCCTAAGCGTCGATACAATCATCTTTGATTCGAAGAATTTTGGAATACATGGATTACAGCTATTTGAGGAAAGAACAGGGGGCAAAATGCCTTTGATTTCTATTGATGAGTTTGATGAATACAAGATACCATGTTTCTTTGTTAAAAATTTCAATTCATCTGTTGCAATAAGCATTGTAAGGTCATTTAATCTCGATATTCTGATTAATGCCGGAACAGCAAGAATTCTTAGAAAAGACATCATCAATGCTCCAAAGATTGGAGTATTAAATTGTCATCCCGGACTATTGCCCGATTTTCGAGGATGTACATGCGTGGAATGGGCCGTATTCCTGGATGAAAGGATTGGGAACACCGTTCATTTCATGAATGAAAGGATTGATGAAGGCCCGATTATTCTCAAAGAGGCGCTATGTTTTTCAAAAAATGACCTCTATCCTGATGTACGTACAAAAGTACTTCTGGATGGTATCCAATTAATTGCCAAAGCTGTACGTAAAATCTTAAAAGAGAATGTTACGCCCACTACATTAGCTAAGCAAGGAACAGGTCGATATTTTGATGTTATCGATGATAATAAAATGATATGCGTGATAGATAAACTAAAAAGGGGTAAATATAGGTATCAATTATGATGGAACGTGGCAATATGATTCACGTATGGGTTGAACGATTAACTTCTTTCGGAATTATTAAGCTATATTGTGATCTAAGGAAGTACGATGATATTATCATCTTTTATCATAGGCTCTCAAGAGTTGCTGGTTTGTTTGCTGTCTTACTTGAAAACGGAAGTGTTAGCTCCAGAAGAATCGTTTTTAGAAAGATAGATTATGAATATTTTGCAAAGGACGCCCATGGGAGGGCGTTAATATATAAAGTAGAGCAGGGAGCTGCGATTCTTGCAGAACGGTTTTTTGGTGAATATTTGGCTCAGATGGAATGGTTGCCTGATGGATATGACGAGTACAAAGATGAGTGGAAACGGATAGTTAAGTCATCACTCACAATGGTAGCTCGAGAGTCCTTGAAGTATTTGTTTATTATTGCAAATATGTATGACACACATCAGATTGACAGATCAGGTATAAAGCAGATCATCATATATTTAAACCAGTCTGTTGTATCCCGGTTTATGGAACGCTTCTTCCAAATACCAATCAATATCCCATCTTCAATTCGGACTATTCCTAATTATAAGTATAATTTGATGTTTTACCCTATTCCTGGAAAACTCATCCAATTATTCTTTCAGATTTTCATTGGATGCATGAAAAATGGAAAAAACCTTCATTATATATCAGAACAGGCCGTGAAAAATGGCGTCTTTATTGAAGAGTATCATCGTAGCATATTCAGCCGTTATCCACTGGCAGGGCATTTATTCTGGTTTTCAGAAAGCAATTTGCCGCCTGAAAGGGTAATATTGTATTTTGATCGACCGGATTCGCCTTGTGATACTAAAGCGAGGCAAGAGGTTGAGTCATACGGGTTTGGCTGGTTGGATATGGACAATCCATGGCGGCATGTTAGATCGCCAGTGAGAATTTTGTCGAGCTGCTTTTTCAATGTGAGAAAATCCTTTCTCAAAAGCCGGATGGAAATTAGTATATGGCTGTGGGTTTTCTTGTTTTATCACAGCCTGCTTCTGGAGTGTTTTCGCGAGATTTATCGGACATACAATGTAAAGATGATGCATCAGCATCAGGAGTGGTGGCCGAGTTCCCTGGTCAGGGCCCTTGCCATCCGGATGGAAGGTGGAAAATCTGTCTGGTTTTTTTGGTCAGTTACTCAATATCCGTTTGGCTATTTCAATTCAGGTTTTGCGGATCTCGTTCTTTCCTGGGGGCCGTTGAATGATGGATTCATTAACGCTCATGATTTTTCCTACAGATACCTGGTAAGAATCGGTCGAATTGCCGCTGACGGATTTGATGATGAAGTAAGGCGTGATGCCCGTGCCATTCGAAAGCGATTCTCCCCTGATACATCCTTTGTCATCACTATTTTTGACAGTTCGCACAGCAATGATCCTGGCTTTCATCAATCGACAGCCTCCATGTTGACGTTTTATGACAACTTGCTCTCGTCTGCTCAACAAAGAAGTCACTGGGGCATTTTGATTAAGTCCAAGGGAGACTTTTTTAACCGATTGCCCCTCTCACACAGATTCTACAGTGCTTTTGAGCAGCTTACCGCCCAGGGCAGATGCATATTGCTGGATGGCCAAAACCTGGTGTCTCGGGCCGCCTTTGCCGGTGATGTTGCTGTGTGCTATAACATTAACTCAGCCGGTGTGCTGGCCGCTCTGTGTAACAAACCGGTCCTTCACTGGGATATTTGCGGGGCATTGGATCATCCCCTTTATCAGGCAGGCGGTGAGGGCGGGATTATTTTTAAGACCTACGACGAGGTCTTGAATGCGCTGCTGAGGATTGAAGAGGGCGATAGCGTTTGTGGAAACCACGATCAATGGCTGGGGCTTGTGGATGAATTTCGGGATGAGATGGGAAATCAGCGGGCCGCCGAACTGATCGACGGATATATGATGCGGCGCGACCAGGGGATGGATCAAAACACGGCCCTTAGAAAATCAGTGGAGGCGTTCTCACGAAGATGGGGCCAGGATAAGGTTTCAACAATGGACTGTGTTCAACCGCATTTGGGAAATGATCTGTGGCTCAAAGTGATAGAGAAAGCATCACAATCCGTTGAACAACGCCTCAGTCACCGTTGACAGGTGATAAACCGGGAAATCTTGGATCGGGTATGAACATAGATAAGGACATCAAAAAATATATTGTTTTTTCGGAAGATTCCCTGCTGCATGGCCTGGAAAAGATCAGCAAGAACAAAAGGCAGATTGTTTTCGGTGTCAGTGAAGCAGGGGTAATGGAAGGGGTGCTGTCAGACGGGGATTTTCGCAGGTGGGTGGTAGATCAAAAGGATTTCGATATCCAAATCTCTATCTCACGCATACTGAAAAAGGATTTTGTCTATTGCAGGGAGACGGATTCTCCCGAGACAATGGAGGCCCACTTTTTTCAAGGTATAGCCTATATCCCGATCCTGGATGATCAGAATCGGCTGATAGCGGTGGCCACCAGAGAAGATCCGAAAATATGTGTTGGGGACTGGACCATCAGTGATGAAAGCCCATGTTTTGTTATTGCTGAAATTGGAAATAACTATAACGGCGGTTTTGAGAAAGCAAAAGACCTGGTTGATGCGGCCCTTTGGGCCGGGGCCTCGTGCGCCAAATTCCAGATGAGAAGTATGGAAAGCCTGTACCGGCAGGCAGGGTTTGAAACAAATCACAGAGAGGATTTAGGGACCGAGTATGTGCTTGACCTGCTGAACAGGTTTCAATTGAGCGACGACGATATGTTTCGCATCTTTGACTATTGCAGGGAAAAGGGGATTCTGCCGCTGTGTACGCCATACGACATGGAAAGCCTGAAAAAGCTTGAAGGCTATGGCATGGAGGCCTTCAAGCTTGCATCTGCCGATCTGACCAACCATGAAATGATAGAGACCATGGCTCAGACCCGAAACCCCCTTTTCTGCTCTGTGGGTATGTCAACGGATGAGGAGATTGTGCTGGCGGTGGATCTTCTTAAAAAGCATGGGGCCCAATATGTCCTGATGCAGTGCAATTCCACCTACCCGCCGCCCTTTAAAGACATCAACCTCAACTATATGCGCACACTGAAACGATATGGCCATTGCCCGGTGGGCTACTCAGGGCATGAGCGCGGAATAAGTGTAGCGATTGCAGCGGTGGCAATGGGCGCCAAAGTTTTGGAAAAGCATCTAACCCTGGATAAAGGCATGGAAGGTAATGACCATAAGATCAGTTTGCTGCCTGAAGAATTCAAGGCCATGGTCCAGGGTATTCGCGAAGTCGAACAGGCGTTTGGAGAGGAAAAAACCCGTCGTATTTCCCAGGGAGAGCTGATTGTTCGGGAGGGCCTGGCGAAAAGCCTTGTTGCCTCTATGGAAATTAGGAGGGGCGATGTCATAACCGAGGAGGGAATCAGCATTCGCTCCCCAGGCAAAGGACTTCCTCCGTATCGAAAAAAGGAGTTAATCGGGAAAACCGCCAAGCGGGATTTCAAAGAAGGCGATTTCTTTCACTTGTCGGACCTCCAAATGGACACTGTCAAGCCGAGGGATTACAAGTTCGAAAGAGAATGGGGGATCCCAGTTCGCTTCCATGATTTCAAAGCCATATATGAGAAGTCAAACATGAAACTGGTGGAGTTTCATCTCAGTTATAAGGATCTGGAATTGTCGCTTGACGAGTATCTTACCGAAATTTATCCTATCAACTTCATAGTGCATGCGCCTGAGTTGTTTGCGCATGATCATATATTGGATTTGTGCACTAGGGATGAGGATTACCGGCGCAGATCAATTGATGAACTTCAAAAGGTCATCAGGAAGACGCTGGAAGTGAAGCGCTATTTCCCAAAAACAGAGAAGCCTTTGATTGTCGTCAATGCCGGCGGTTTTACCATGAACCATCACATATCGCCTTCGGAAAGAAAGCAGCTTTATGAATTTTTTGTTTATAGCCGCCATGAACTGGATATGAACGGCGTTGAAATTATCCCTCAGACCATGCCACCTTTTCCCTGGCATTTCGGTGGACAAAGATATCACAATCTTTTTGTTGATCCCCATGAAATAGCTGAAATCTGTAGAGAAAATGAAATGAAAATATGTCTCGATATTTCCCATTCAAAATTAGCATGTAATTTTTATAAATGGTCATTAAGGGAATTTATTGAGATCGTTGCCCCCTTTGTAGTTCATATTCATCTTGCTGACGCCGCAGGGCTTGACGGTGAAGGATTGCAGATTGAAGAGGGAGAGCTAAACTTTAGAAACCTGATGGATGATCTTAACAGATGGATCCCGGATGCCTCATTCATACCGGAAATTTGGCAGGGGCATAAGGACAGAGGTGCGGGATTTTGGAAGGCTTTAGATCGATTAGAGAAGTATGAACCCGATGAACCCGTCTTAAAGCGAAATATGGTATAAAAGGACGTTATTCATTTGTAAAGGAGATAAAATATGATTGAACTACCGGACTTTAACCGGTCTTTCGAATATGAAAATGATTTTTATCTGTCATGTGAGGCACAACGTTTAGGAAAAGCTTTTGCGCATTATGAATTGTACAAAAAAACAATGCATATACCCGGGCAAATTGTTGAGTGCGGTGTTTTCAAGGGCGCATCCTTATCAAGATTTGCCATGTTAAGAGAGCTTTATGGGAACGGCGCGATTCAAAAAATAATTGCTTTTGATACCTTCGGGAAATTTCCGGAAATAGTTTTTGAAGATGATAGAGAAAAAAGACAAAAATTCACCAAAGAAGCCGGAGATGAAAGTATTTCCTGTGAACAAATGAAAAACGTTTTAATGAATAAAAATTGTGAAGAAAATATTGAGTTAATAGAAGGTGATATATGTAAGACAGTACCTGATTATGCAAGGGATAACCCCGAGTTGAAAATAGCCCTTTTAAATTTAGATGTGGATCTCTATGAACCTACTGTTACCGTTCTTAGGTACCTTGAACCAAAAATAGTAAAGGGCGGCGTACTGATACTAGACGATTATGGTGTTTTTCCGGGAGAAACCAAGGCTGTAGATGAATATTTCGTTGACGGCCCTCTGAACATTCGTAGATTTCCGATCAGCAAGACTCCAAGCTATATGATCAAGAAATAAAAGTCGCATATCCTTATAAGAAAGGTGATTGGCTTATGGAGGATGGATTGAATGCATATGTCGGTACCATTTTCGATTTACACAACAGAACCGCCATCGTCAGCGGAGGGGCGGGATTGCTCGGCAGGGAATTCTGTAAAGCACTGGCATCAGCCGGGGCAAATATCGTATTAGCCGATAACGACGAAATAAGCATGGATTCCGCGGAAAAGGAAATCCGTGGGATGTATAAAAACAGTCCAATCACAAAGCATATTATAGATGTAACGAACGAAAAATCCATTTCAGAATGTGTCATGTTTACAGAGAGAGAGTTTGGGAACATTGATATACTTGTCAACAGCGCTGCTATCGATCCAAAATTTGACGAAGATTCAGACACGTCCTCCTATTCTTCTTTCGCTGAGTTTCCGATTGACCTATGGAACAAATCCACTGAGGTCAATCTGACCGGAACCTTTCTTCTGACCCAAGCTGTCTGCCGGAATATGGAGAGACGGGGTAAGGGGTCGGTCATTAATTTGGGATCAAACTATGGCCTTGTCGGACCGGATCAAGGCATCTATAAAAGAAAAGATGAGAAACCGCAATCCTATAAGCCCGTTGTATATTCGGTTTGTAAAGCGGGAATTATCGGTTTCACAAAATATCTGGCTGCCTATTACGCGGGCACGGAGATTAGAGTCAATGTATTGACACCGAGCGGCGTATATAACAAACAGGACGATTTTTTTGTAAAAAATTACGCGTCACGGACAATTCTTCGGCGAATGTCGAATAAGAATGAGTTTTGGGGCGGTGTCATTTTTTTGGCCTCTGATGCTTCATCCTATATGACGGGCGGCAACCTGATTATCGACGGCGGATGGACGGCTTGGTGATGGATAAAATGAAATCCGCGTCGGTTGGCATTGTCGGGTGCGGTAATATCGCCGGGGACCTTGATGACGATCTGAAAAAACGGCACATATACAGCCATGCAAAAGCGATCAGTATGGTCGAGGCGTTGAAACTCGTCGTCTGTTGCGATGTAGATGAATCGGCCTTAAGAAAATATGCCGAGAGATGGGATGTTCCGGGGCAGTATAAAAAAGTGGTAATGTTCAAAAGTGTTGGCATGGGCACAATTCAACGGACTTGATGGAGATGTCAAGGTGGCCCTCAATGCCGAGTTTTTTTAGCCAATACTGTTTCCATTTTTTCCGGGAATATTGTTAGACCTTTGCATAACCTGCCAAAAATTGTCAACGGAGGATAGATACTCAAAACTCTAAGAGACCTTTGAATAACTCGACAATTTTTGGCACGAGCAAACTTGAACGTTAACCTGAGGGCACTTTACCTAAATATGGCTTAATAAAACGTCACCTATGGTTGCCACATTTTGTCCAAATTTTGGTAATGCAAAGGTCTCAAGTCGTCTTCCCATAAAACGAGCGGTGTGGTTTTCTCCTGCCGAACGGAAATCCTTATGAGATATCAAGCCTTTGTCGGAAAAAAGTGTCTGGCCGTAGAAATCGATAATAGAGATGTGTTTGATTTGGACTATCCTGAAGATTTTGAAATTTGCGAAATTCTAATGAAAAAACAGAACCCGACATCGTGATTAAAAAGATCATAGGAAAGGTCCTAACGGATATATGGTAAGAGGCCAATACAAAATAGGTAAACAGAAATCACAACCGGGGAGTGATATTTGCTACTTGTGCGGTAACCGGGGAATGGAGCTCATACGGGAAAGATTAAGACACAATATCAAGAGAGATGTTCTGAGATGCAAATCGTGCGGTATCGTTTACTTGGAACCGAAGGACGATGATTTAGAAGACTATTATCGAAAAGACTATACAAAAACCTATACGGGTGTCATCGGTGGGAGGCTAAGCAGCAAAGAGCATTTTGACATGTCTCTGCCTTTTCAACAGGCGAGAGTCAATGAAATTAAGCATATTTTATCTCCAACGATGACGGCCCTTGATATCGGGTGTTCCGCCGGTTTCTTTCTATATACCTTAAAGGACTACATAGGGGATTGTGTCGGTATCGAGTTTAATCGTGATGATGCATACTTTGTTGAGCATGAGCTCAATATCAAAGTCTACCAGGATTCATTGGAACATACGGGTATCCCCTTTGAATCCTTCGATTTAATTACCGCATTTCAGGTATTGGAGCATATCGAAGATCCTTTAAATTTTCTTGCTACCGTTATGAAATACCTGAAACCTGACGGATATCTGTGTATTGAAGTTCCGAATATCCGAGACCCACTGATTTCAATTTATAATATTCAAAGCTATACGGACTTTTGGTTCAGGGAACCACATATTTTTTATTATTCTGAAGAAACGCTGTCGATGACGCTGGAACGAGCGGGGTTTATAGGAAATACAAAAACCATACAAAATTATTCTTTTCTTAATCATATGAACTGGATTTGTAAAAATGAGCCTCAAAAGGATTTTAGGATGGGCATGTCAAAGCCAAAGTTAGTAACGTCTGAATCGGCGGATGAAACCATTTCAAATGAATTGAATGTATGGATAGAAAAGGTCGATGAAGAATATAAGGAAATTTTGACCAAACACGGGTTTGGGGAAAATATTTTATATATTGGACAAAAAAGGAAATAGTGACATAGCATCATTGAGTATTACCAAGGATGAATCTTTACCGGGAAATCAAAAAAACGAATGAACAGAGAAAAATGAGAGCATTATTTATAGGCTTAGGATCGATCGGGCAACGACATTTACAGAATTTTCAAAGGCTAATGGGCGAAAATAGTTGTGAGGTTATTGCCTATCGTCATGGCGATCTTCAGAACATCATTGAGAACGGAGAGGCTATTCACTGCGGCAATATTGCGGCCCATTACGGGTTTAAAGCGTTCAATAATTTTAAAGACGTCATAGTACAGACCCCGGATATAAGTTTTATCTGCAATCCGAACCGGTTACACATAGAAACGGCTATTCCGCTGGCGGAAATCGGGAGTGATTTATTCATAGAGAAACCTTTGGGAACCGGCCTCGATCTCCTGGATGAATTAGAAAAAAATATCTCGTTAAAAAAATTGACGACAATGGTAGGATTTCAAAGTCGCTTTCATCCATGTATTCGGAAGGTTAAGAAAATCTTGCAGGAGAAAAAATTCGGCAATGTGATTTCGGCCCAGTTTAACTGGTCCAATTATCTTCCCTATTTCCATCCCTATGAAGATTATAGAAAGGGATACGCAGCAAGAGAAGATCTTGGTGGAGGAGTAACGTTTACCTATTGTCATGAATTGGATATTATTCAACATTTTTTCGACATCCCTGAATCCGTATATGCTGTCGGGGGACATCTAAGTAAACTGGAGATGGATGCGGACGATACAATCATCGCCTTATTTAAATGTAAAGGAAAATTAAGCTCCATGGTGTTTCCGGTTTCTTTGCATCTCAGTCTTGGTCAAGGACAAGAGGAAAGAAAATTTACGATATTAATGGATGATGTCTATATTGAATGCGACATAAAGAGAAATAGGCTGAAAATCCAAGACCACGAAAAAAATACCCTAAAAGAAAAAGAATATAATAATCTTGAGCGTAACGACTTATTCTTGAAAGAGATGGCTCATTTTCTTGATTGCGTCAAAAAGAGGAACGAGACCTTTGTTCCGGTATCAGAAGGGAAAAAAAGCTTATTGATGTCTTTAGCTATTCATAAATCATTGAAGACTGGACATGTGGAACCTATATAAGATAACATGTAGGGATGTTTGGCAAAATGGTATGGGTGGGCTGCTTCAGGATAAGGCGGATGGTAAATGATTTAGGCGTTCAAATAAAGCGCGTGTATGAACTGATTGACTTCTATCACACGGTTGAACATTTGGGTAAAATTGCTGCACGTCGGAAAACATGGAACGTGATCGAAGGAAAAAAATGGATGAAGAAGCACAAACAGTTCCTAAAAAGTGGCAAGATTCAGCAAGTAATAGACGCAATAAAGAACTTGCAGAGGCAGGAGTAGCAAAGAGTTTCGCGGGGAATGCACCTATTTTCTAAGGAATCGTCATCGAATGGTTTACCCTACAATAAGGGAAATACGATTTCGTATAGGCAGCGGAACCATGGAAGGCGCAATACATTGGATATGTTGAAAAAGCAGGCTATTATACCAACTCTAAATGCCAGTATTTAAAAGCTACTCTTTGAGAATTTGCCGGTTTTGGTCTTGACAGTTCATAAAGGGACAGTCTTGCAATGGGGTAGAAATTCTCGAAATGCGAATGGTGGCATGGGCATTCAAGAAGCAAAGAAAGGATTGAGGTATTAAAGAAACTTTATGAAGAGCGTTGTGACCGGGGGTTCAGGATTTTTAGGAAGCCATGTGGCTGATGCCTTAAGCGAAAGCGGGCACGATGTTACCATCTTTGATAGGGTTGTGTCTCCCTACCTGAGAAAAGATCAAAAAATGGTCGTTGGTGATGTCTCTAACCAAGAGGAAGTCAGAGATGTTATAAATGGTAATGATGTTGTTTTTCATTTCGCTGGAATTGCCGATATCCACGAAGCTATTGATAATCCTGTCGATACTGTAAAATATAATATTCTAGGCACAACGTTTTTGTTAGATGCCTGCAGGGAATTCGGTGTAAAAAGATTTGTATATGCCAGTACGATTTATGTATACAGTGATCGCGGATCTTTTTATCGAAGCACTAAACAGGCTTCCGAGTTATTAATTGAAAATTATAAAAAAATTTATGATTTAGATTTTACTATTTTAAGATTTGGTTCTCTATACGGTAGAAGGGCAAATCAATTCAATTTTATTTATTCAATAATTTGCCAAGCCTTATTAGAAGGGAAAATACAGAGAAAAAGCGATGGGGAAGAGATTAGAGACTATATTAATGTCAGAGACGCTGCAAAAGCCTGCGTCGATATACTGGATAAAGAATATGAAAATCAGTATATCATGCTTACCGGAATTCAGACGATAAAAATAAAAGATCTTTTAAAAATGATCAAAGAAATCTTTAATAATGAGATCGAAATAGAATATTTAGATCAGAGAATCGAGGAACATTACGAAATCACCCCTTATACATTCAGACCGCGGGTGGCCAGAAAATATATCCCAAAGGATCAGTATGATTTAGGACAGGGGATATTAGACTGTATATATGATGTTTATAAGGAAATAAATAATTCATCGGAAACGGATAAGATCAAGATCAGATTATAGTAAGAATGAGAAGTGGGTGGCGAGATGAGTACATACTTAGTCACGGGTGCGGCAGGTTTTATCGGTAGCGTCTTGGCAAAAAAATTGGTTGAAATGGGCCATGAGGTTTACACCATAGATAATTTATCGACCGGTTTCAGAGAAAATATTCCGGAACTGGTCGAATTTATTGAAGGAAATTGCCAGGATAAAAATATTATAGAAGAATTAAACAATGTTCATTTTGACGCGATCTTTCATTTAGCGGGACAGAGCTCAGGCGAAATTTCATTTGATGATCCAGTCTATGATCTTCAGACGAATACACAATCCAGCCTGTTGTTGTTGGATTATGCACTGAAAACAGAATGTAAAAAGGTTATCTATGCCAGCACTATGTCGGTTTACGGGGAACAGCCCGACGAGCCGATTCGTGAAACAAACAGATTGATTCCTAAATCATTTTATGCTGTCGGGAAGATTGCCAGTGAGCATTATTTAAGAATATACAGCGAATATGGTCTGCATACCACGGCTCTTCGGCTGTTCAATGTGTATGGCCCTGGACAGAATATGAAGAATCTCAGACAGGGCATGGTGAGCATCTTTTTAGCGCAGGCAATTGATAACAGGCATATTCATGTTAAAGGCAGTTCTGAACGCTATCGGGATTTCGTCCATATCGATGACGTGGTCCAGGCCTTCTTGATGGCAAACGAAGATAGGAGGGCAGGTTACAACTGCTATAATGTGGGCACAGGTGTCCGACATACCGTAGGCAATCTCATTGAAAAAATCCTTGCCCATCTTCCGTTTGATGTCACAGTCGAGTATTCGGGATCTACACCTGGAGATCAGTTCGGGATTTATGCGGATATTCAAAAAATAAGAAACGAAATCGGGTGGAGCTGCCATATATCATTCGATGAGGGCCTGAAGAGGATGACAGAGTGGGCTATCAGAGCAAAGGAACTAAATCATGGATAATCCGAGATGCAGATCTTGCAACGCCGAAGAAGAGTATCAGGTTATCAGAGCGCATCATGTATTCGGAAGTGATGGAAATCATCGGTTCTGGGAATGCGAAAAATGCGGATTAATATATTTATGGCCGGTGCCGACAGTTGAGCAAGAAAGGATATTTTACTCGCAAGAATTTGAGAAATTCATGGAAAAGCGATCGGGTGGTGACCGGGACTGGTCAGGTCCAGAGGCTCATATAATGACTAACAATGATCATGTCGAGAGAAGACTGAAAATTATGAAAGATGATTTGCTACCCGGAAAGGACATACTGGAAATTGGGTGCTCATCCGGATTTATGTTGGACGCGTTCAAAGAACTCGGCATGAATCCAATCGGTATCGAACCTTCCGGTTCATTTTCGAATTTTCTATCAAATCGGAGCCATATTTCTTATTCCAGTATTGAAGAATTGCACAAGGAAAAACAGGAAATGAAGTTCGATCTGATCGTTCATTTCTTTGTGCTCGAACATATCCGGGATACGAAGGGTTTTATTCAAGAACAGCTCAGTATGTTGAAACCTGAAGGCATGATTATTTCTGAGGTTCCATGTGTCATGGATCCCTTGATTACATTATACAAAATATCTGCCTTTGATCAATTCTACTGGTCCATCGCTCACCACTATTATTTTTCTGAAAAGTCGTTGTCTTATATTTTGGATCAACTGGATTGTGTTTATGAATATGTCCCGGAACAACGATATGATTTATCAAATCATATGGTATGGATGCTGGAGGGGAAGCCAGGCGGACAAGGTAAGTATGATAACGTTTTTTCTAAAGATACTTTAAGATTTTATAAAAGGGATCTTATAAAAAATAATACCTTTGATACATTCTTTGTGTTCATAAAGAAAAAAGATAATACAAATTGATATTCATTTAAAACACAAAATTAGTTGTAACGTTTTAATATAGAGTATGAGAATCGATTTAAGGTTTAAAGGTAAGTTAAATTCGGAAATATCGGATATATTTAATAATATTGCCTATCGAATGCGTAGGTCTTTTACAGACTTCATTTCGGAATTATCAGAACCTCTAAGGGATAATATCCATTGGTGGGTTGAAGGACCTGCTAGTCGAAATACACTTGTAAGCCCATTGTTTCATTATTACTGTTCTTTATTTCTTATCGAGGAAATAATCAACAAAAAGGAAAAGAAAATTTCTAAAATAATTGTGGATTCCGTGGCCTTTAAGACGGTAGTCCTTAATCTATTGAGGCGGCATGAAAAGAAAGATATCAGGATCGAATACGCCGTGACGGGAAAAAATCTCTTAAAAAGATGGTTAATACAATATCTCTACATTTATTACATTATTTTTAAAAAGGCATTTCAAATATGGTGTGCCCGAAGAACAGCAGTACGCGTAAAGGAATTTCCAAAAAGACCATTAACTTTAATCGATACGTTTGTATTTCCGGAATTTCTCAAGAAAGATCATTATTATCCCGGACTATGGGAGGCATTGGATAAAGATCAAAAAAGAGATACTTTTTTTGTGCCTACTCTATCAATGCTGCCAGTGAAGACCTTTTTGCCGATTTACAGGCGAATAAGGGATTCCGAAAAAAATTATCTCATAAAAGAAGATTTCTTAAAGATTTATGATACCTTAATAGGCTTTAAACATCTTTTCAAGATTAAAAAGTTGCCGTTCAAAAGGTGTAATGTATTAAACATTGATATGTCCTGTATCATTCAGGAAGAATTAAGGTCTTTGAAAGGTTTTTCTCACGCTATAGATTCTTTGCTTAATTACTGTTTTGTAAAACGGTTAAAGGAGAAAGGTATAAAAATACGCCTGACCGTTGATTGGTTTGAAAATCAAGCATTAGACAAAGGATGGAACTTAGGATTTAACGAATTTTATCCTGAAGCGAAAAAAACTGGCTATCGTGGTTTCATTCCGAGCCCTTTATACTTATGTGCCTATCCATCGCAGGTAGAAAAAGAAATAAAATGTATACCTTCAACTGTTTATGTAATCGGGAAGGGATTCATACATGAAACGAAAGAATTCGTAAATGGATTAGACGTATGCAGTGCACCTGCGTTTAGATATGATCATCTATGGGCAGGAAGGAATATAAACACCGATAATAATAAGATAATTATTGCTATAGCTTTAACGATAATGCCTGAGGAATCATTGCATATATTAGGCATGGTTAAAGATAGTCTAAAATCGATAGATGAAGAGAATGTCATTTTTTGGGTTAAGCCTCATCCAACGATGTCAGATACTATTTTAAAACGGAGATTCTATGATTCCTGGCCGGATAAATTTATTATCGTTAAAGGGAAATCCAAAGATTATTTGGGAAAAGCCGACATTTTGATAAGCGGGATGTCGGGTATTTGCTTGGAATCTATTGTATTAGGAGTCCCCGTAATTGTAGTAAACCATCATCACGGATTTATTTATGACGTAATACCGCATGAGGTACCAAAGCATATGTGGATCAATTGCAAATCGAATGAAGAGATTGGTGCTGCCATAAATAATTTCATCGGCAGATCCGAAGAAGAGAAAAGAAAGTATAAAGGAATAGAGGAGAAAATAAAGAGTAATTATTTTTCGCCCGTCACGAAAAAAGGCGTATTAGCATTTTTAGATTTGAATTAACAGATGCCCAATAAAAAAATTGGTAACAGTTTAGGGTTTTCAAGAGGCCGAATTATCGTCTTGTTGATCGTTTAAAGGAGAAAGGGGACGATGACTGTTTCTGGAAGGCGCTATCTCATAGAAAACTGCCACATACCTTTGTCGCGGCGAAAAGATGGGATTAGATGCGATGACTTATTAGAGCTAACGATGTTTTTGAATGATATTAGAATAGACAATGAACATTGATGGGAAATAAATGAAAGTAATAATTCTCTGTGGCGGGTTTGGTACAAGACTTAGAGAAGAGACCGATGTAAAACCAAAACCGATGGTTGAGATCGGAGGAATGCCAATCCTCTGGCATATTATGAAGGGATATGCACACTACGGGTTTAATGAGTTTATTCTGTGCTTGGGTTATAAGGGAGAGGTGATAAAAAATTTTTTTTATAACTATGAAATGCTGACGAACGATTTTACCATCGAGCTCGGAACAAAGAAGGTTGAGATTTTTCCCCAGCATTCAGAACAGGGATGGAAAGTGACGCTTGTCAACACCGGCATTAACGCTATGACGGGCGCACGGATAAAGCGGGTTGAAAGGTTTGTTGACGGTGATATTTTCATGTTAACCTATGGTGATGGTGTAACTGATTTAAATATTAAAGAATTATTGGCTTTTCATAAGAGTCATGAAAAAATCGGCACTGTTACAGGCGTATCTCCCCCCTCCCGATACGGAGAATTATTGATTAAAGAAGATCACGTACTGTCATTTACGGAAAAACCCATCAACCCGAATAGTTCAATCAATGGAGGATACTTTGTTTTCAAGAAAGAGTTTTTCAATTATCTAAAATATGAAGATGATTGTGTTCTTGAAAAGGAGCCCTTTGAAAGATTGGCCCATGATGGTGAACTAAAAGTATTCAACCACAACGGTTTCTGGCAATGTATGGATACATATAGGGATATGCGATATCTGGTTGAGCTATGGGAGAAGGGTAACGCGCCATGGAAAAAGGATTAGTTATGTTCTTTTCTTACTCAGCATCCCTGGCTCTTATAATATCACCTACACCATCTGTATAAAACAGCCACGTTGTTAGCGTGTTGAAAATCATTCCGGTGGTTAAATCTCACTATATTTGTAAAGTGTATCTTATTATTGACAGGCCCATCCGTACCCATTTCAAGTCCCGACTATCCGTCAGAAAACCAAAATTCAAAAATAGCACGAGACCGGACAAAAACCAAGGGATGAAGAGGACAATTGATGTTTAAGGGATTCTATAATGGCAAAAAAGTTCTCGTAACCGGACACACTGGGTTCAAGGGCTCGTGGCTTTCTCTATGGTTATCGGAGCTTGAAGCAAATGTGGCTGGATTCTCTGCTTATCTTCCTTCAAGCCCCTGCAATTTCGAAGTTTTGGGTCTCGAGAGGCTACTCAAACACATTGAAGGGGACGTCCGAAATTTCGATCAGATTAAGCGGGCATTTGATTCTTTCCAACCAGAGATTGTTTTCCATCTCGCAGGGCAACCTCTCGTTCGGCGCTCTTATAGTGAGCCGAAGAAGACATTCGAGACTAACGTTATGGGTACCGTTAATGTCCTCGAGTGTATTCGGCAAAGTGATCGTGTTAATGTATCCGTAATGATCACAAGCGATAAATGCTATCGGAATCTTGAATGGGTATGGGGATATAGGGAGGATGATCAATTAGGCGGGGGAGACCCTTACAGCGCTTCAAAAGGCTGCGCCGAAATGGTTATCAACGCTTACTGGCAGTCTTTTTTTGAAAGAGGAAACAAGGTTAAAGTAGGTTCTACAAGAGCCGGTAATGTTATTGGCGGTGGTGACTGGGGAGAAGATAGGATTGTACCCGATTGCGTCCGTGCCTGGGCCCAATCGGAGCCAGTTAACATCCGAAATCCGCATGCAACAAGGCCATGGCAGTTCGTGCTTGAGCCTTTAAGCGGCTATCTATGGCTTGGGGCCCTGATGGGCACCGGTGATTTGAGGGGCGGGGGAGCCTTCAACTTCGGCCCGAAAGATAACGTCATTCAACCCGTAGATTCGCTGATCGAAGCATTTCAGAAATACTGGGAAGGGGCGAAATGGCAGCTAAAAGAGGGAAACTCAATGAAAAAAGAAAGCAGCCTGCTCAAATTGTGCTGCGACAAGGCCCTGGCATGTTTGAACTGGCAGTCCATATTGTCGTTTGAAGAAACGGTTGAATTCACTGCATCATGGTACCGGAATTTTTATCAACAGGATGCAAACATACTGACATACTCAAGGCGGCAAATAGAGGAATACTGTTCGCTGGGCAAAGAGAGAAGGATGGGTTGGGCAGAAAGGGAAGAAAGATGATAGACGGTGTCATCATATCGCCTTTAAAACAGATAATGGATGAAAGAGGTAAGGTGATGCACATGCTTAGATGCGATGCAAGCGTGTTCACGGGCTTCGGGGAAATGTACTTTTCCTGCATCTTTCCCGGAGCGATCAAGGGGTGGCACCTGCATAAGCAAATGACGATCAACTACGCCGTCCCGCACGGGCAAATTAAATTCGTATTATACGACGACCGGGTCAACAGCCCTACAAAAGGCGAAATCCAGGAGGTTTTCCTGGGACCCGACAGGTACAACCTCGTGACGGTTCCCCCGTTCATCTGGAATGGGTTTAAGGGCATCGGTACGGATATGGCTATTGTGGCAAATTGTGCATCGATTCCCCATGATCCGGAGGAAATTGAACGATTGGATCCATTTGATGAATCTATTCCCTATGATTGGGGGATAAAACACGGATGATCGGTACTGTGCTGATTACAGGAGGTCTGGGATACCTTGGTGGCAGGATTGGAAAATTTCTCTCAGAGAATACAGAATTACGTTTAAAACTTTCAACCCGAAAGTCATCCTTTAACACCCCGAACTGGTTGAGAAATGGAATAATCAAAAGACTGGATCTAAATAAAAAAAAAGATCTCGAATCGGCATGTGAAGATGTGCTGTGTGTTGTTCATCTTGCCGCGCTAAATGAAGTAGAAAGCATTAAAGACCCTGAACTAGCCCTTACAGTGAATGGGCTTTATACCTTGAAACTTCTCAAAGCTGCACAAAAATCAGGAGCAGAGCGTTTTATCTATTTCTCCACCGCTCATGTCTATGGGGCGCCGCTAAAGGGGACTATAACCGAAAATCTTCTCCCGCGACCTATTCATCCATATGCCATTAGCCATAGGGTGGCAGAAGATGTTGTTCTTGCCGCCCATGCTCTGAAGGATATCACTGGCATAGTAATACGCCTGTCAAATGGTTTTGGCGCGCCAGTTAGCACTGAAGTAAATCGTTGGTCACTTATTGTCAACGATCTCTGCCGCCAGGCAGTTACCACTGGAAAGCTTATTCTTCGCACATCCGGGTTGCAAAAACGAGATTTTATTTCACTAACTGATGTTTGTAGGGCGGTATTGCATTTTTTAAACTTACCGGATGATCAATGTGGAAATGGACTTTTCAATCTTGGGGGTGAGTATTGCATTAAGGTCATTGAAATGGCAGAGCTTATAGCAGATAGGTGTTTCCATCTGTTTAATTTTAGACCTGAAATCAAACGACCAATGCCTCATCCAGATGAAACTTCTGATTATTTAGAGTACTGCATAGATAAGATCAAATCAACTGGTTTCAAACCGATAGGAAATTTTGAGGAAGAGATTGATTCAACCTTATTACTCTGTCAAAAAGAGTGTTCCAAGTCCAAATCGATTCCGACGTGGTAGAGATAAAATTGCTCAAAGGGTATAGTCTATTTCTATGTCAATTTCAGATATAATTGTCATTACTACAATTATCCTTTTAGTTCCTAAATTGGTAGAAAAATATTTAGGGAGATATGGATTTGTTCGGGAAGTTCGCATGGTCATTATGTTTGGCGGTATGTTGTGGGTAGCTTTGTCCTGTGGCCATGAGAGTATGCATTGGGTTATTGGTACGGCCGATTCGGATGCAGTGAAGTTCGAGTCGTGGTGGTACCCTATGCTTGTAAAGTATATGGAATCGGGCAATCATAAGGATCTGGTGGGAAAATTGCTAACCCCTGGACGATTTTTTTATGTAACCTATCAAGCCATTTTATATTACTATACAGGCATAACGGTTATTTCGATACTGGGTATTAACGCTTTCATGGCCTTTTGGGGCGGGCTTACCCTGACGCGCCTTATATATTCCTTTTCGGCACTCCAGCCGCCCAGAAGAGATGTTCTCCCCCTCTTCATAATTTTTACGCCGTCTGTTGTGTTTTGGAGCTCTGCAAATCTGAAAGAAGCACTAATGTATTGGTCCATATGCCAAGTTCTTAACTTTATGATGCCAGCAAGAACCAGTAATGGAGAAAATATCAACTTTGGGTTGTTTGCTTTAGGGGCATTTCTGGGATCGCTCTTACGCCCGCATTTAATAATAATATGGTTGTTTGGTGTCTTAATAATCAAAATGTTCCAGCCTCGTTTCTGGAAATACTTGATTGTGATAATCTTGCTTTCCCTGTTAGTTATACCACAGATTGACAAAAGATTTGGATTAGGTAAACTTGTTAAACATCCAATAGCTTCCGTAGTAGCGTATAAAGAAAGTGCTGAGTGGAAGTATCGACAATTTGTTATGCGTGCGAAAATGCGTCCGAGTATTGGATCTACCTTTACATATGGTGGAGGCCGACCGATCCCCATTTTGCACGGCGCGATAAATAGTTTGTTCCGCCCTTTCCTTTGGCAAGTGAGAAATTTACGTTCGATGCTTACTGGCCTTGAGATTTGGACCATCTCCCTATGCATCATGTTTCTATGGATGCGGATGACTGCAATTGAATGGCGATCGATTCTGCGTAATCCCTTAATAAAACTGGCCATATTAGTTTGCATCCCTTTTTTCCTCTTTTTTTCCTATACGCCAAACGAAGGGTGGATAGCAAGACAACGCGTCCAAATGTTCCCAGCCCTACTGATAATGCTTTCAATTCCAGTTTTGCAGCGACGATACTACATCTCTATGGGCAAAATCAAAACACATCGATTTAGAAAGACAATCCATATTACGCAAGGCCAGACTTGCTGATGGCCCATTTCCTTTTCTTGTTGTTAGGCATTTCAATGACAAATTAATTATGGCCACGTTACCTGAAATATCAATTATTGTACCTACCTACAATCATGGACACCTAATTAAAAGATGCATTGATTCGATTATTAGGCAGACGTTTACAAATTGGGAAGCTATTATTGTAAATAATTTTTCGGAGGACAACACAATTGAAGTCATAAAAAGCTTTACTGATCCAAGAGTGCTCTTAGTGAATATTCGGAATGACGGTGTGATCGCGGTGTCAAGAAACAAAGGGATTAGTTTAGCCAAAGGAAGATACATAGCTTTCCTCGATTCAGATGACTGGTGGTATCCGGAAAAACTTGAGGCGTCGATGAGGCGCTTTGACTCAGCAGATATTGTTTTTCACGATCTTGATATTCACACCCCAAATGGTAAGACAATCATCCGGAAAGCCAAAGGAAGGCATTTGGCAAGACCGGTATTTGCTGATTTAATGACTGGAGGAAATGCTTTGTGTAGTTCAAGTGTCATTGTAAAAAAGAGTATTGTTCATAAGGTGGGCGGATTTAGTGAAAGCCGAAGGCTTATTAGCATAGAAGATTTTGATCTTTGGCTGAAGATCGCCAGGATAACGGATCAATTTATATACATTCCCAAAGCGCTGGGTAATAAATGGATCTGGTCACAGAACACTACTGAGATCTCAGAAAGAAAAATTGAACAAATCAAAGAAGTATATGAGAAATATTGGCCAGTTTTGGGATGGCAAGATAGAAAACAGTCCGAGCTCCATATGTTGTATTCTATCGCAAGGATCAAACAAAGAATGGGGAAGTGGCAGGAGGCTCTGGGATTATTCAAAGTGGCTTTGAAATCCAAAAAAAGTAAGGACAGGCTGAAGTCATTATTCTTCGTTATCATAATAAGCAGTTTTCGCCGACTATCCGTTAGGATATGATGGATCGGTCAAATTCAGGATATATCAAGGACCAATCTTAAGAGGCCGTTGTAATATAGTTGTTTATAGTAATATGTGTTTTAATTATTACTGTAGTCATGGAGTCAGCCTGAATTGAGAGAGGTTAATGTTGTTGTTCAGCCAAATTGACAATTTTGCTTATGGACCATCGTGAGGTTTCGGGACCGGCAGCAGTGGCTAGAAAGACAGTGTCTGTGAGGATGTGGCGGAAGGCTATTGCAGTTCTATTTACAGGGTTTGGCGCTTTGTTGTTGGTGTTTTCATTACTCGGACTAAATACATATCTCGGGCGTTATGAGAGCAAAACTGTGATTGGGGAGAGATTTGACGCTGCGTTGGCACCTAAATTGAAGAGCGTAAATGAGTTATATGGTGAGGCTTTAATGCGGCAAGGTAATTGGCAGAATGCAACATCTGAAGAAAAAATGAGTGCCTTTTATGATGTTGTGGTCGAACGCTTTACATACGGGAGTAAGGCAAAGTACAATCTTTTTAGTAATTGGATTATGTGGGTTCTGGGTTTATTCAATTCTGATGCAGCTTATATTTCTGATCCCGACATACTTTTAAAATATGGCTTTTCGATTATGTGTCATCAGAGTTCGTGGGTTCTCGCTACTTTAGCCAAGAAAGAAAATCTTCCATTTCGGCATGTTGAACTAAGTGGTCATGTGGTTATGGAGGCTTGGTGGGGAGATGCATGGCATCTATATGATCCGTCCTTTGAGGTTATCCCATTGAGAGAGGGTACGATTCTTAGTGGTCGTGATCTTGAGGATAAGCCCTATTTGGTCAAGTTATTTTATGGGAATAGAGGCGATTGTGTTGAACCGTTATTCGCTACTAAATATGACAACAGCTTTGTAACAGACGGAATGTTTATTTGGAAAGCTGAGGTACTGTCATTAATCGAACGTGTTTCCAATTATGCCAAATGGGCTTTACCTATTCTGATGATTATTGTTGGTATTTGTCTTTTTTTATTAGGGATTAAAAAAGGCGGATGATTCTGCCGCAATGCCATGTTTGGGATGCTTTTCGGAAAGCTGATAGAGAGCTGTAACAGAAATGGGTTAACGTTAAAGTATTGCCAACACTGGTGTTTCCTAAGGAGAACTTCAGGAAAAAGTAACATAAAACAGCAAACGAGAAAACGTTACAGCCATTTCCTTTAACAAACATTGACGAACGGGTGAAAATTGTTGTCAATTTGCCTGAGGCTGGATCGGTAAGTCATTGATCATAGGCTGTATTGTCTGGTGCAAATTGTAAATTCGAGAGCTGACTGTGTTTTAATTTTTGGGCTGTGGAAAGCTCTTCAGGGAGGCCGGGTAATATTGTGAGCATTAGGGGTTTTTTTAGGATGGTGGTTGTGCATGGGCATTGAAAATGAGGTGGTGCTAATCAGAAATGGGGATGAAAGAGAAATTGAGAATTGGAATATTGATAGACTCTTTTGAGGTAAGTGCATGGAAATATGCAATGATTGAGAGGATAGTTAATTCAGACTATGCTAAAATTGAACTCATCGTTCTCAATTCTGGTAGCAATGTACCCGGATCAGTTTATAACAGACTAATAAGGAGCCGCAAGAATTTAATTTATTGTCTATATAAAAGAATTGATGAGACAGTTTTTAGATCTAGTCCAAACGCGTTTGCGAATAAAAATATTGGATTGTTACTGCCAGATGTTCCAACAGTGGAAGTCGCCCCGATTCAGAAAAAATATTTTGACTATTTTAGGACCGCAGACGTTAATACTATCAAAAGATATCATATTCATGTTTTAATTCGTCTGGGGTTCAGAATACTAAAGGGGGACATTTTTAGCTCTTCTGAATATGGAATTTGGTCGTATCATCATGGTGATAATACAATTAATAGAGGAGGACCTGCCGGTTTTTGGGAAGTCGTTAACAATCTGCCTGAGACTGGATCTACCCTTCAGATTCTAAGTAAAGATTCGGATGATGGAAAAGTCATTTATAGATCCTGGGCAAGAACCTATCCATTGTCGCCTGCTAAGAACAGGAATAGATCTTACTGGAAATCTCTATCATTTGTGCCAAGAAAGCTTGAAGAACTGAGTCGCGTTGGAGAAGATAAGTTTCTTGAAAATTTGGATAGAAGCAACAAGGAGATAAAGTTTTATACTCATAAGCTATATAAAGAACCGCATAACATAAACGCATTACAATTGGCTATCAAGCAGCTGTCTAAAATAGCTAAAAGAGGCTTCCAGAAGGCATTCCTACTAGATCAATGGTTTTTAATGTTTGATTTGGGCAATGACATTTCAACGGAATTTAGGGGATTCAAAAAAATATTTCCCCCTAAAGACAGATTCTGGGCAGATCCGCATGTAATATTTTGGGATAGCAAATATTATGTTTTTATTGAGGAATTGATGTATAAGACGTTGAAAGGCCATATTGCTGTCATTGAGATGGATCAGCGGGGTAACATAACGAAACCAGTCAAGATATTGGAAAAAGACTATCATCTTTCGTACCCATTTGTCTTTGAATGGGAAGGGAACATTTACATGATTCCCGAGAGCAGTCAAAACAAAACTATTGAATTATACGCATGTGTGGAATTTCCTCATAAATGGGATCATAAGATGAATTTGATGGAGAATGTTATTTCTGTTGATACCACGTTGCTCTACTATAATGAACGATGGTGGCTTTTCACAAATATTGTCGAAAATGAAGGGGCGGGATATGATGATGAATTGTTTCTGTTTTACTCTGATAACTTATTTACAACGCAGTGGAATGAGCATGAATCAAATCCTATTGTTTCGGATGTAAAAAGAGCAAGACCAGCAGGAAAACTTTTTATTAGAGATGGGAAAGTTTATAGACCCTCACAGGATGGCTCACAAATCTTCGGCCATGGCTTCAATTTAAATGAAATTGTGGTTCTAACGGAAACTGACTTTGTTGAAGAAACAATAGCTTCAGTGAAACCAAATTGGGATGAAAGGATAAAGGGCGTGCATACTTTTACATATGAGAAAGGATTAACCTTCATTGATGGCTTTATGAGAAGGCAAAAGTTGTTTTAGAATGTAAGTCTTGCCTTGCTTGAACCGTGGAGCAGAGAACCCTTAAACGGGTGACCTAGTGAGGAATAATGTCACAGTTAAATAGAAAAGTAATTGAATCGCTAATTAAGGAGAAAGAGTTCGAGCTCGCCTATATAAAGCTGAATGAATCTATAAAGCCTCATTCAAGTCTAAATAATTTTTTGTTTGCAGAAAAAATCTACAGGGTATTAGTTGAAGAATTAGCCTTTCGTAGATTTCGGATAGCTATATTACGAACAATTACAGTTGAGCCAATGCTCCCATTTATCAAGGTAATGTGCTATGCGAACAAGATAAACCCAGAGCTTTATTTAGGTGGATACAACATAATTGATCAAGGAATACTGGATCAAGGTAGCAAATTATATGCCTTTAAACCTGATGCTCTTATAATTTTTTGGCGAGCTGAGGAGGTGTGTCCAAAGCTAATGGACTCCTATCTAGAATTATCCTCAAATGAAGTTGTGATGGTAAAGGAGAGCGTTGTTGCCAAAATAGATAAACTAATATCAGCTTTTAGAACAAACTCAGAGGGAAAAATAATTGTGCATAACTTCGAGCTACCTCAGTTCCCCGTTTTTGGAATAGTAG
The DNA here is from genome assembly GCA_016783505.1 of Candidatus Zhuqueibacterota bacterium. Classification (GTDB taxonomy): domain Bacteria; phylum BS750m-G25; class BS750m-G25; order BS750m-G25; family BS750m-G25; genus BS750m-G25. The sequence goes on from JADHWK010000010.1 coordinate 53,245, forward strand.
ATAGTCAACATAAAAGGAGCCAGAAAGGATTATTTGAGGAACTAAATAATCTGCTAATAGAAACAACCAATAAGTATGTGGACGTTTACGTATTAGATTATGAACATTTAGTCTCACGATATGGTAAACGAAACTGGTTTGATGAAAGACTGTGGTTTACAGCAAAAGCTCCACTCTCTATAGTCGCGATGCAGGCGTTAGCAAACGAATACACCAAATATTTTAAGGCAATGCTGGGTATGACAAAGAAATGCATTGTTCTGGATTTAGACAATACTCTTTGGGGCGGGATATTGGGTGAAGAAGGGATTCAAGGTATTAAAATCGGGCAAGCCTCTCCAGGTAACGCCTTCACGGAATTTCAAAAAGAGCTTTTGAAACTATATCATAAGGGGTTTGTCTTAGCAATAAACAGTAAGAATGATGAAGAAGCTGTTATGGAGGTTTTTGATAAGCATCCGGATATGGTCCTGAGGAAAAAGCATTTTGCATCTATGAAAATTAATTGGACTAATAAAGCCCAAAACATGAAGGATATAGCGGAAGAACTAAATATTGGGCTAGATACTTTTGTTTTCCTTGATGATAGTCCGGTAGAAAGAGAGCTAATCAAACAACAACTTCCAGAGGTTCATTGTGTGGCACTTCCAAATAATGCGCATTTATATCCGAAGATATTAAGAGAATTGCCAGATTTCGAGCGCTTAAGTTTTACTGAGGAGGATTTGAGAAGAGGTGAAATGTACAAGACGCAAATTAAGAGGAAAAAACTTGAAAAGAGCAGTACATCTCTTGAAGACTTTTATTCCTCGTTGGAAATGGTAGCAATAGTTAGGGTAAATGACAGCTTTGAAGTATCGCGGCTGGCGGATATGACCCAGAAGACAAATCAGTTCAATCTTACTACCAGGCGTTATTCCAAAAGTGATATTTCTCGTTTTATTACGTCCCGAAATTATCAAGTATACTCTCTCCGGCTTATTGATAAGTTTGGAGATAATGGCGTAGTCGGATCAATAATAGTAAAACAAGACAATGATATATGGGAACTTTATGGCTTCTGGTTAAGCTGTAGGGTGATGGGCAGAACGGTTGAAACCGCATTTCTTTCCTATATTTGTGAAAAAGGGTTAAAAGACAATATTAAAAGCATACTGGGAAAATATGTCCCAAGTAAAAGGAATTCTCCTGTTAAAGACTTGTATAAAGAGCATGGATTTAGATTGGTAAAAAAAGATAAGGGAATCACAAGTTGGAAATTAGATAGAAAAAAGACCTCAATCAAATGTCCGCGATGGATTGCAATTCGTGAAGGATAAATGGAGATTTGGTATGGAACAGAAACTAAAACGGATTATGTCAACTTTATTCGATGTTAAGGAAGATGAAATAAGGGATGAATCGTCAATCGAAAACATTGATGAATGGGATTCATTGAAGCATATTAATCTAATTTTGGCAATTGAAGAGGAATTTGGAATATCCACAGATGAAGACCAAATGGCTGAAATGATAAGCTTTGCTAAAATTATGCATGTCCTAACAGATAAAGGCGTCCGTTAAAAATGAAAAATAGTAATAAAATGCTATTTGACGATTTTGTGGGGGAAACCAAGGAGAGGTTTGATTTCAGTGTAAACAAAGAGACCCTAGAATCATTCGCAATGATGACAGGAGACTATAGCTCACTTCACATGGATGAAGCATTTTCCAGAAGAATGAAATATAGAGATCGCATTGTACATGGAATGCTGCCCCTTTGTTATATTTCGGCTCTAAGGATATTTCGTGTGAGGAATTATGTTGGTTCAATCGTTAGCATTGATGCGGAATTCAGCCAGCCGATTTATTTGGAAAGCAACCTTAGAATAACGGCGGAGATTGTTAAGAAAAGGTCATCTAACAGAACGTTAAGCTTGAAAATAACGATTATGAATATTAGGTCAAAAATAGTTGCGACAAGAGCTTCAGTAGCTGTGAAATTTGAAAAAGGTGGGAATAAATTAATTGATTATCCCTCTGCGTTTGTGGAAAGCGATATAGGTTTATTAACGAAGTCTATTAGGGAAAACAAATACACTTTTGAGGAAGTTAGAGAAGGCCTTACCAAATCCGTTGAATTTGAAATTTCAGATGAACATTTCCAACACTTTCTAGAAATGCTTCAAAAGGGGCTGAAAAAAAAGTGTGAAAGGCCAGAGATAAGGACTAGTTTGCAGAATGTCATAAAGAGTATTCTTTGTGCAAGTTTAGTCTCTACATTTATAGGAATGCATATCCCAGGTAGAAATTCAACGTTAATAGGTTTTAGGATAGAATATTTGAAGCAAATTCCTCAAATGAAAAAGCTTCTTTTAAGGGGAGAGGTTAAGCGACGATCTGTAGGTACTAAGGGAATTAGCCTTGGATTATCAATATCGGATAATCTAAGTAAGACTGAATATGCTATCGGAAGTGCTACGGTAATAGTGAATCCATGCCCAAAAGAAATGCCTTCAATCATAGAAATGAAACAGTTTACTGATTATAAGCTAACAGATAAAGTTGTGTTGGTTACGGGTGCTAGTCGAGGCATTGGCGAGACAACTGCTCTTCTATTTGCGTTGATGGGTGCCAAAATAATTGTTAACTACTATCGAGGTAAGGAGGATGCTGAAAAGGTCGTTAAGCAGATTATGCAAAACGGCGGAGATGCGATAGCGCTGAGAGCCGATGTCGCAAATTCTGATGAAGTGAATGAAATGGTTAAAGCAGCATACAGGAAGTATGGAACTATCGATGTTTTAGTGAATAATGCCGTTAAAGATTTCTTGCCATATGAATTTGCAAGATTAAGATGGGAGGATGTACAGAAGGAGATAGATGTAACTGTCAAAGGGGCATTTAACACTTGCAAGGCTGTGATACCTCTGATGATTAAAGGTGGTGGTGGAAGCATAATCAATGTTTCATCAATGGTTACTGATAATCCCCAACGTAAACAATTAAAATACGTAATTGCAAAAAGTGCTGTGGTTGGTTTAACGCGAGGCTTGGCAGTTGAGTACGCGGAGAATAACATACGGGTTAACATGGTAGTACCGAATTTTGTTGAAACCGACCTCGTTTCGAATATTCCCTCCGCGTTTCAAAAAAAGGCGGCAAACCAAACGCCTATGAAGAGAAACGCTAGTCCTGTTGATGTCGCCCAGGCAATTGTATTCGCTGCTTCTTCCTTCTCATCATATACCACCGGGCAAAGAATAATGGTAACTGGCGGCGGCCTTCCTTTGCTGTAGAATTATAAGATTTATCATGTGTTTCAAACTTTTGGAGTCAAATCAAGGTGCTATAAGTGAATTTATACGCTTTAACAAGAAGGTCTATTCAAACAGAAAAGACATCAAAAAGCGCTTCTGTTGGTATATCCTTGAAAATCCAGTTTTAGAGGATAAGGAGAAACCAAACGTATTGCTCTGTTTCGGGAAGGGGAGTAAGATAGTGGGGCAATACTTACTTAATCCGTTTGAATGGTCTTTTCGAGGAAAAAAGCATAAGGGTTATTGGGGTATTGATTACTTTGTATTAGAGGGTGAAAGTGGTGTTTGCGGTGCAGTACTGGCAAGGACAGCAATAAGAAACTATAGGCCCTATTTTACTATTGGTCCTTCGGAAATATCCAAAATGATTTGTTTAGCCTTAGGAACAAGAACAGTTGGAAGCCTAAAAAAATTCATCTGGCCAAGAAATCCGGCTATCCCGCTGCTGATAGGAATAAGCCTTATCGTTAAAAGGAGGCCGTTTTTGATAAGGCAGGAAAGCAATGATGATAAATTTCCAGTAAGGTTATCCTGTAACGGTGTAAAATTTAGGCGCATTGAGGAATTGGATGGTTGGAAAGAATATCATTGGAAAGAAACCATCGAACTTTCCCGATCCCTGCAATTTTTGAGGTGGCGATTCTTTAATAAATATAGAAAATATTATTTTTATTTAACAAGTAACCTGGCAAAGCCTTCATATTTTGTAGTAAGAAGGTGTTTTTGGCGTGGCTTAATAGTTTTAGTAATCGTTGATTATAGAACAGCATATAGAGATTATGATAGTTGGCAAGCAATTCTGCATGCTGCAAAGGTATTGGCAAGACTGAATAGGTGTGACGGAGTAATTACTGGGAGCTCACATGAATTTTTTGACAAAGGACTGAAAAGGAAGTCTTTTATCAAGGTTGGGAGAGAAAGCTTAATACTAACGAATTGTGAAATATGCTTTTCTGATGAGGTTATTGAAAAGAGGGAGATTATATATGCAACAATGGCTGACTGTGACACAGATTTATGTTTTGGTGAGTAATTGTATAAAGAAGTGATGTACGGTTCAAAAATGGTGATAGGTTGAAAATGTTCGTTGATTTTATGTGATGGATTACTGAAATGGAGGAAATATGTGTTTGGAGTGTTAAAAGCAGTTGCTATGATACCTTGGAAAATCTCAATATTTCTGCCAAGATCAAGACGGATGAGGATTTTAGGCAGAGAAACCATTGGATATTTAGCGGAGTAAAACGGGAATGCAACGTAGAGATTGTCCGAAGGAGTGGATTCCTAAAAGTCCCGTCTGGTTACAATTTAGACTCGATACTTGTTTTTGGGTATTAAATATAGGGACCGGCCCAATCGTCGCTGTTTGGGTCGTCTTGATTGGTGATATGATTATTATCTCTTTTGGAGATGGTGTGTAATCAATGTGCGGAATTGCTGGTTTTATAGATTACAAGCGCAGATGGGGCAGGCAAGAGCTTGAAAAGATAGCAAGTGAGATGGCTTTGGCTCTGCGCCATCGTGGGCCTGATGACAGTGGAACCTGGGTGGACGAAAAAGCCGGTGTTGCTTTCGGTCATTGCCGGCTTTCCATAATCGACCTCTCTTCGGCAGGTCATCAACCAATGGTTTCTGAGAGTGGGCGTTATGTGATCATATATAATGGCGAGGTCTATAATTTTCAAGCCCTTAAGGAGTTGCTAAAGTCCATGGGACAGAGATTCCGAGGACATTCGGATACAGAAGTTGTCTTGGCCGCTATCGAACAATGGGGAGTAAGTGGGGCCGTAAATAAGTTCCAGGGAATGTTTGCTTTTGTTCTGTGGGATCGATTTGAGAGGCGTCTCCATTTGGTCCGCGATCGTATGGGGATAAAGCCTATTTACTACGGGTGGATGGATGGCTTATTTCTTTTTGGATCTGAATTGAAGGCATTTCGTACCAATCCTTGTTGGAATAGCGAGATCGACAGAGATGTATTGGCGCTCTTTATGCGACACAGCTATATCCCTTCTCCGTATTCCATCTACAGGAACGTTTACAAACTTTTTCCTGGATGTATCCTGAGTGTGGATGCCAAAGGGGGACCGAGGCACAACGATTTTAGCCCTTTACCTGCCGGTGAAGGTGCCGGCATTCACAAGCTGCAACCACGGCCGTATTGGTCGATTCGTAAAGTTGCTGAGGAAGGGCGAAAGAATCCATTCATGGGGAATGAAGAAGAAGGAATATGTCAGCTTCAGAAAATACTCGGCAGTGCGGTTACCGACCGTATGATTGCCGATGTACCCTTAGGTGCCTTTTTGTCGGGTGGCATAGACTCTTCCGTCGTGGTAGCGCTTATGCAAAGCAGCACAATCAAACCCGTTAAAACATTTACCATAGGATTTCACGATGCGAACTATAATGAGGCGAAATACGCTAAAGATGTGGCTTATTATCTGGGAACGGATCATACTGAATTGTATATTTCGCCTGAAGAGGCAGTTGGTGTAATACCAAGACTTCCCATGCTTTATGATGAGCCATTCGCTGACTCCTCGCAGATCCCAACCCTCATGGTCTACGAATTGGCAAAAGAAAATGTTAAAGTCGGCCTTTCAGGAGACGGGGGCGATGAGAACTTCGCCGGTTACAATCAATACTTTCTGGCGACCGCTATCTGGAATAAAACACGCTTGTTATCTCCATCCATGAGGAAACTGATAGCTAAGGGTATGGCAAGCGTTCCTCTGAGGTCATGGGAGAAGTTTTTTCGCTACACAAACAAGTTTGTGGGCCGCGAACTCAGGAATCGTATGTCTGGTGACGCTATCCACAAGGCTGTCGATATGATTGTGGCAAAAACACCGGACATACTTTTCAGAACCCTTACTTCTCACTGGAAACAAGTGGAGGGTCTTGTTCTTGACGCAGAGCACGTGCCGACGGAACGGTTTGATTCATATGCTACGGTTAAAAAGTATAACTTTGCGAGGCGTATGATGATCACTGACTTGGTCACTTATCTTCCTGACGACATCCTCGTGAAAGTGGATCGAGCGAGCATGGGGGTTAGTCTGGAGGCTCGTGTGCCTATTCTAGACCACAGAGTAGTGGAATTTGTTGCACGCTTGCCTTTGTCGATGCTAATCAAGGGAAATATCAGGAAGTATCTATTACGAAGGTTACTCTATAAATACGTCCCCATGAATCTGATTGAGCGACCAAAAAGAGGGTTTGCTTTGCCGCTTGGAGAATGGTTGAGAGGATCTTTAAAAGATTGGGCTGAATCTCTGTTGAACGAGTCGCGTTTGCGCAGGGAGGGCTACCTTAGCCCAACAGTCGTCAATGATAAATGGAGAGAGCACCTTTCAGGTGAAAGAGACTGGAAATATCATCTATGGAACGTATTGATGTTTGAAGCATGGTTGGACGGGGAAAGATAATGAGACAAGTGTGGGATACTTAGCCCGAACAGGGGAAGGTTTAAAGATTTTACCGAAAAGTATTTGCCTGATTAACCTGAAACTAAAACAGTCGTAACTTATTGGCATTACTGTCTATCAGTTTTTCCCAAAGCATCTGTTTATAGGACCTTGAGTAAACCTTGGGAAATATGATCTTGTACAAGAACGAAGTAGAATAATGGCCAAGAAGAGAATTCTTTTTCTAAGCCCTTCCATGCGTTCAGGCGGTGCTGAGAGAGTTATTAGAAATATTATCAAGTATATTGATAAAGAGCATTTTTTCCCGATGTTGGGATTACTGAAAAGAGAAGGAAGGATTTTAAAAGAGTTGCCTCATGGTCTTGAGATATCGGAGTTAGGGGCTGGAAGAGTACGTTATTCTTTAGGAAAATTAGTCGCCCTTATACATGAAAAACGCCCTGACATTATCTTCTCCATTCTTGGGCAGCTTAATCTCACCACGATGTTTGTTCGGCCATTAATATCAAGGAAGGTCAAGTTTATTGCCAGAGAAACAAATATCCCGAGCAAAAATATCAGTCAAAGCAATTTTCCAGGCTTATTCCCCGTTTTGTATCGAGTCTTATACCCTAGATTTGATAAAGTGATCTGCCAGTCAAGTGATATGATGTATGATCTGGCGGTGAATTTTGGCGTCCCTTTAGAGAAAGCCGTAGTCATCAACAACCCCGTTGACATTTTGGATATCTGTAGACGAGCGCATTATAACGGTAAGGTTTTTTCCAAGGGTAGATTTAATATTTTGGCCGCTGGGAAGTTAAAGTATCAGAAGGGATTTGATTTGCTTTTGAAGTCAATGACTTATCTCGACAATGATAAATTTCATTTGACCTTGTTGGGACAAGGTCCGGAAGAAGGAAATCTTAAACGTCTTGCACATGATTTACAAGTAGCGAAACAGGTAACCTTCGTAGGTGCTGTGGACAACCCGTATCCCTATATGAAGCAAGCAGATATGTTTGCGTTGAGCTCGCGATTTGAGGGTTTTCCCAATGTTGTACTGGAGTCCATGTCTCTCGGTAAGCCGGTAGTTGCCTTTGAATGTCCTGGAGGGATTAATGAGATTATCAAGGATGGGATAAATGGATGGAAAATAGATGTTGGTGATACTGAAGCCTTTGCAAAGGCTCTGCAAAAAGCTGAGCAAACACAGTGGAATTCTAAAGTGATAGGGGAGCACATTGAAAGAAGGTATA